>JBAYRN010000094.1:0-22075 GCA_041676625.1 Vulcanimicrobiota bacterium | reverse complement strand
GTTCTTGAGACCTTCCAGTGCATCAGGGCGGTTCTGAACGGTTTGCAAAAGCCTTCCCATGGCCTCTGGATTCTCTCCCTGAACCCCGCCCATGTGGCTCATCAACCCGGGCATTCTCTTCAATCCTTTGTAGGCGTCGGGGCTCTCCTGGACGTTTCTCAGAAGGCTCGACAGCCCATCCAGGTTCTGGAGATTGCCGGCGCTGGTCCGGGCGGTCTCGGCAAGCCCCTTGAGTCCGGCTATACCCTGGGTCAGTCCTTCCGTCTTGCCCAACATGCCGTTCAGACGGCCAACACTATTCATGTTCTGGGGCAGCGTCTCTAAGGACTTCAGCACTCCCGGCAACTGGCGGGTTCCGTCTGAGGGACCGCTGAGCACCTGCTGTAGGCGCGACAGGCTCTGGCTTTCTGGACGGCTACCAGCGGTGTTCAGCCTTTGAGTGAGTTGTTGTAACTCTTCGGCAGGCACTTGGGCGGGAGCCACCGCAGTGCTCCTACCAGAGCCTATGGAGGCCACCGGTGCTGCGGGTTTTCCAGTGCCCAGGGGCAACCCGGGTTTCAGGGCCGAAGGCCGAGGGGTCTCGGCGCCGGGCGCAGGGCTCAGTCGAGGTCCCACCCCGGTGATTCCAAATTTTGCCAGAGGCCCGGTTGGCGCGGCCGGTGGCCGGACCGACCCTGCGGGGGAGGCAGCCGGAGTGGCCGGACCGGGCTTTGCGGAAGAGGCAGCCGAAGCTGAGCCGGCAGCTCCGAGTCTAGGGCCCGGCATGCTGGGCGTAGCCGGAGATCCCGGTGCAGCGGCCCGGGCGATCCCCGGGGCTCTGGAGACCGCTTTGGAGGCCTGGATATTGCCCGGACGGGCCTGAGTCTGGCGTGAAGCGTCGTGGCCGATGGCTGGCCCCAGGCCAGGGTTGGCACCCCCGAAGCGCCCCACGTAAGGCACCGTCGATCCACCACCGGCGATACGGCCGGCCCTGGCTCCGGTCTCACTGCCGCTGGGACCTGTCACCGTAGACTGGGCGGACGGCAAGGTTGGTCCTGATTTTGAAGTTTTGAGGGATTGAGTTCCACCCACCTTGCCGGTGAGGATCCGATCAGCGGCAACCGCCCTGGCGTCGTTGGCCCGCATCTGCTTGCCAGGCACCTCCCGGGCCACATCCAGAAAGCCCGACAACCGGCCGAGGTCATTGATATTGTCCGGAAGCTTATTGAGATTGTTGAGAGTCTTGGGAAGCTGCTCAAGTTGAGACATCTGGCGAGGAAGATCCCTCAACTGATCCAACATCGTGGGCAGTTTCTGGAGATCTCCCATAGACTTATTGAGATTACCTAAGGTCTCGAGCGCAGCTGGCAGGGTGTCCATCTTGCTGAGTTTAGAAGGAAGATCTTGAAGCTGGCTCTGTAGGCTGCCCAAGCGTTCCAGCGAACTGAGATTGTTGGCCAGACCCTTCAGGCTGTCCATGGTTTGAGCCAGATTCTTCAGATCTTTCAAAGAATCCGATAGATTTTTGCCCCCCTGGAGCGCTTCCTTCAGCTTATCCAACTGCTCCATGGCTTTGGGCAAGTCTTTAAGCCTGGCCATGGCGTCGTCCAGCTTGCGCAGTTCGTCGAGATTTCGAATGTCGTTGGGGTCAAAATTTTTGAGCTCTTTTTGAGCCTCCTGAGCCTCTTTGTTAGGACGCTGAGGTTCGGGGGTATCGACCTTGGGTGGCTTGTAGTTATCCACCGGGCGCGGACTGACCGGCTCTTGCCGGACCGGCTCGGGGCGCACCGGTTCAGTGCGTACCGGTTCAGTGCGTACCGGCTCCTGGCGCACGGGTTCTTGCCGTACCGGCTCCTGACGCACCGGGTCCGGCTCCGGTTGCACCACCGGGGGCTGACTCCCCCCCGGAGGCTTGGTCGTGGAAGGAGGCGTGACCGGTCCGGTGACCGGAGTCGCTGTTCCATCTTTGACCGGATCCGTGATAACCGGTAGCGAAAAGTCCGCACCTCCTTGAACCGGACTGACCACCGGCGTGGTACCGGGGCTGGAAATCGGCGTGACCCCAACATTACTGGCCGGTGGAATCCTGATGGATCGCTCCTGGTTCTCGATGGGTTTCAACTTACCGTCGTTACCGATCACCCAGTCGTAATCCTCATCGATCCTGGCCCGTTGAGCGTCGAGGAAGGTCATACCACCGCTCTTCATCACGGTATCCCCGAACTGCTGACCTTCGTCCCCGGTGCTATCACCGCCGCCCAGGAGTTTGTCCAGATGGTGACCGTTTTCTTCCACGTAAGCCGACAAGACCTTATCGGGATCTTTCAGCAGCTCCTTGTCAATATTAATGCTGCCGTTCTGACTGTCGTAGGAAGCGTTCTGGCCGTTGAGGATGGGGTCGTCCTTGTCGACGAAATTGACCTTTTGGGCTAGCGGAAAGTTGCCTTCCTGGGCCATTTGCACCAACTGCTCGATGGTTTCGTCCTTGGCCTTGGGGAAAGCCGTTTTAAGATCCTGGGTAAATTTTTCAGGATCCTTGGTAGCTTGATCTTTGATCTGGTTCTGAAACATGGAAGCCAGGTTACGCTGGTCATCCGACTGACTGGTCTGGGTCAGTCTGTTCTCCACTTTAGAGATGGCGTTATTGGCCATCCAGTCGCCGAGAAAAGGAATGTTCCCGTGACTATCACGGACATCCTGGCGCCACTGCTCGTCGGTCTTTAACTCACCTTTCTTCTCTCGATCGGCAAGGCCGGCAAGTTCCGGATTGAGCTCCCGTAGCCTGGCCTTACCCTCTTCGTCGGCGGTGTTGTAAAGTGCGGAAAACTTTGAATAAAGATTCTTCTCGTTGGCCAGGGCTTCCTGGGCCATTCGGTTTGCATGGCGAGGGCGTAGGTCGGGGTCCCGGCGCATGTATTCTTCGGCGAGTGCTTGCTGAGTACTTGTGCCACCGTCCTTTTTGGCCCGGTCGAACCCGTCGGCGATATCACTGATCGGGTCGAGGTGAGGACCCTCGCTCTTGGCGTCGCGATAGAGTTCGTAGTTATTACCGGCTGTTTGCTCGTGGAGTTGGCGAGTCTGATATTCGGCGCTTTTCTCTTTAATTTCCGCCTCGGCCAGTGCAGCCATAGTGGGGTTCAGTTCTCTAAGCTTCGCCCGCCGCTCCTCGTCGCCGTATTCATAAAGCTTGGAGTAAAGGGCATCGAACGACTCGGGATCGTTCATAGCCGCAGCGGCATTTTCTCGGGCCTTGTCCTTGGCCCCCTCCGGACCGCCGTGTCTGTGGGCCCTGCGCATGTAAAAATCTTCCAGTTCAGACTGCAAGTAGTCTTGCGTGCGCTGCTTGTTTTCCGGGTCGGCGTTGAGTTCTTGGAAACCTTTCTCCCGGGCGATAGCTGCATCGCTGGTCTTAGCAGCTACCTCGTCCTGGACAAAGGACATGAGTTTGTTTCCACCCAGTTGGTCCTCGCCCGATAAGCCACCCAGGAGGCTGGTCTCAAGACCCATTTGCTTATCTAGACTGGCAGCGGTACCGTCCGAGATGGCCTGTCGTAGGCCGGCCTGGTTGTGGAGCAACTCCTCGGATAAGAGCAATTGGTTGTTCTCGGCATCAAACTTTGAGGTCGTGCCGGTCCCCAGAGAATCATCGTCGGCGGGTACAAACTTGATATTCTCGGGAACCGGAAAGGTACCGTCTTGCGCCTGCTGCAGGAGGTCTTTGATCTTATCATCTTTGGCATCCGGATAGGCCTCCCGCAATTGCTTTTCAAACTGCTCGGGGTCTGCGTTAGCCTTCTCCTTGAAGCTGTCCTGAATGGCCCTGGTGGTTCCCTCCACCCGCTCTTCCCTGGTCTGGGTGGTAGCATCGGGAAGAGCTTGCTCTTGTTCTTTTTTGGCCAGGGCACCGGCCTCCGGAT
Source organism: Vulcanimicrobiota bacterium (assembly GCA_041676625.1). Taxonomy (GTDB): domain Bacteria; phylum Vulcanimicrobiota; class Xenobia; order Xenobiales; family JADMJV01; genus JAEXNA01. The sequence continues at coordinate 18,179 of JBAYRN010000094.1, read as the reverse complement.
TGGCACGTTCCAGAGCTTCTCTGGATTTCTCATCCGCGGCACCGGCGTGCAAACTGGAGTACTGAGTGTAAAAATCTTCCTTGCTCTCCAGAGCTTTCTCGGCCATCTCTTTGGCCTTCTCCTCAGGGTAGAGCTTCGTCAGTTGCTCCTCCAGGGCCGCTCTGGTCTTATCGGGATCCTGCTTGGCGGTCTTGAAGGCGTCCTCTATGCTCTGAAGCGCTTCAGCGTCATCACCCTTCCGGTACTCTTCCAGCTTGGCCCGAGACTCTTCGAGAGCCGCCTCATGGGAAAGTTGGCCTTCTGTTGGCTTGCTGGTTTCCTCGGGTTTCTCAGCTTCCTCAGCCTTATCCGCTTCCTCGGACTTCTCCGCCTTCTCGGCTTCTTGAGGCTTTTCGGTACCCTCCGCCTTCTCGGTACCCTCCGCCTTTTCGGCCTCTTTGGCCTTCTCGGTTTCCTGGGGCTTCTCTACACCTTCGGTCTTCTCGGCTTCTTTGGCTTTCTCAGCTTCCTGGGGCTTCTCGATACCTTCGACCTTCGCCTCAGCACCGGCTAGCTGCTGAACTTTCTCCAGCTTTTCGGCGGTCTCGGCTTTCTTGACCTCGCCCGCTCCATCCAACTCCCCGGCTTTCTCGCTCAACTTGCCATCGGAGTCATCGACAACCTTCGGGTCGAGCTTCGTCGCCTCGGACTTGCTCCCGAACACCCCGCCCACCGCATCGGAGAGCTTGGAGGCCACTCCATCAGCCGCCTCGGAGACGAGCTCAGTGCCTTTGGCCACAGCCCTGCCCAGGCTCTCACCAAGGGATAGCTTTTCCTCCTCGGTCTTCTCGGTCTTCTCGGCCTCTTCAGCCTTCACGGACTCCTGAGGCTTCTCGGTGCCCTCGAGCTTTTCAGCCTCTTTGACCTTCTCGGCCTCCTCCGACTTATCAAGGCCCTCGACCTTCGCCTCAGCACCGGCTACCTGCTGAACTTTCTCCAGCTTTTCGGCGGTCTCGGCTTTCTTGCCCTCGCCCGCTCCATTCAACTCCCCGGCTTCCTCGCTCAGCTTGCTATCAGAGTCAAGAGGTACCTTTTCATCGAGCTTCCTCGCCTCAAGCTTATCCTCAGCGAGCGGTTCCAGTTTCTCAATTTCAGCGGGGGTTTGTTGTTCGGAATCACCGTCTTTCCGGCTCTCAGGCAGGCCCTCTTCTTTAGCCTCGGACTTGCCCCCGAACAGCCCGCCAACGGCATCTGAAAGCTTGGAGGCCACTCCATCGGCAGCCCTGGAAAGGAACTCGGAGCCTTTGGATACAGCCTTGCCCAGCCCCTCGCCCACGGACCCGGCCACCGAAGTTCCCGCGGCTTCGGCCAACTCCCGAGCCTGGCCTCGCAGTTCAGCATCCCGAGTATCCGTGGCGGCATTGACCGAACTCTTTAATTCACTGACCGCCGCATCATTGACAGATTCTCCACCGGAGTCGGCCGACTGGTCCTGCAACCCTTCACGCGCCTGCCCTAACTGTGCTTCCGGGGTGTGCTCCTGGGGAAAGAGCCCAGCCGCAGCGGGATTGACAGAAGCCAGTTTTTCTCGCGCCGCGGTGTCGCCCAGCGCGTGCAGACCTCCGAAACGAGAGTAGAACTCCTCCTTATCAGCAACCGCCTTCTGAGCCAATTCTTTGGCCTGTTCCGCCGGGTAGTACCCGGAAAGGTGTTGCTCCAAGGATTGCAGGGTCTTGTCCTTATTGGTAAGCGCCTCATCGTAAGCGCGCTGAATATCACCCAGAGCCTTCTCGTTCTTGTTCTCCTTGAGACCGGCCAGACGTTGCCTAGCTTCTTCTTCGGCCTCCCGCAACTCCCGCTGTCTGGTCGCTTGCTCGGGCGAGTCTGCCTTAACCGCCTTTTGGTCGGTGCTGGCGTCTGCGGTGGGTTGACCGTCCGGCCCCTCTTCAGAGCCTTGATTGAGCCGCTGTCGCTCCTCTTTCAACTCCGATCGGATGTCGCCCTCAACTCCGCCGGTCGCCTCGACCTTGTCGGCTTCGGCCCCAGTTTTTCCATCACCGGCGAGGGCACGGTCCTTCGCCTCTCGAGCTGCGGCGGCTTTGGCCTTCTCCTCGGACTGTTCCCTCTCATCGACCTCTTTTTTCAGTTCACCGACGCGCTCCTTGAGATTATCCTTCTGTCCGCCCGCTTCGAGATTGGCGGTGATGGATTCCAGCTTCCCGATGGCCTCCTTGCCTGTCAGGGCAGTCAATTTGTCCTTGGCCAGCGTCTGCTCGACTTCACCGACCTTACTCTTGACTTCCGATGACTCGGGTTCAAAATTCTGACGAAGATTCTTTATAAAGCGGTCATTGAAATTTTCTTTGGTCTTCTTGCCGTCTTTTTCGTTCTTGTCGGATTCTATGCTCTTCTCAAACTTATCCTCGGTGTCAGTCACCGAAGACGAACTTTTGTCTTCTTCTCCGGTCTTGGAAGTCGAACTGGTGCTGTCCGTGGATTTCGAAGTGTCAGCCGTACTTGCGGTACTGCTCGACTTGGCTGAGGATCCGGTAGCGGTCGAGGCAGCGCTGCTCCCGGTCCCCGTACTTCCGGCAGTAGAGGAGGTGGACGCCGCCGGAGTTGAGGTCTTGGGGACGGCGCTCGCCGTAGAGGTCGCTGCCGGCTTAGGGGCGGGCTTTGGTGGCGGAGTTGAGCTACCACCACCTACTTTGCTGGTACTCATGCGACCTCACCCCCCATCATAAGTTCAATGTCACGGCTCAGAGTCCGCTGCCAATCGTTGATCACGGCTTGCAAAAGATCGCGCTCCGGACGCGGGCATTCACCCTCCAGTAAACCCTCGACTCGAATCAACTCGGCTTTCAAATGGGACAACTGAAAAAGGCTCGCTCCTTCGAACTCGGCTCCGGTCTGAGACAGGGCCTCGAGCCACTCCCAGGCCTCCGGAGCCAGGGCCAAGCCACTGAGCAGAGTGGAATTTTGACGGCCCTCCTGACTCTGCTTGCACCATTCCACCAACTCAAGCGTGGTCTGGCCATCGACGGCCCGGGCGCAGGATTTCAAGAACTCTCGAAGGGGCAACAAGAAATCGTCTTGAGAATGCCCGTCCAAGACGCCCAGCGTACCCAGTAGAAACTCCTTAGCCGGCAAGTAACGCAAGCGCAGGATGGCTCCCCAGGTTCGAAAGAGAGTGCCCAGGCCGTTGGTCCGGCAAAGATCCGCCAACTGCTGCAGGATGACCGTGCTCCCCGAGGACTCAAGCCCTTCTCGAACCAGCATAACTCCAAGTTCGGGATCTTCCGACACGGCCTGCTCGAGTCTCGAGATGTCCACCGGCTTGGGCCTGGCGCTGTGGAGCAGTCGGGTGATCTGGACCTCGCTCAAAGGAGCTGAAACCGGATCGGGCGGGTCGGAAAGTGCTTCCTGTTCCAGTTCGTCCAGCAGTTCAGTGAGCAGCGGTTCTTGCTGCTGTCTCAAGATGGCCAAGGCGCGACTACGCTCGGGAGAGTCTTCCAGTTCAGCCAGGGCGGTGAGCAGACCGGCCCGTACTTCCACCGAGCTATCCCCGGCTAGCCTTTCCAGGGTTCCTCCCGGCCACTCCGGCCAAAAGCAGAGTGCAGCGGCGGCGGAAGCTCTGATCCCCTCGTGAGGATCGGTCAAGTAGCCGGCCACCAACTCTTTGCCGGTAGGCTTGGGAAGCGCGGTAAAGGCAAAGAAAGTCACGTCCAGCAGGACCGGATCGTAGTTTACCCGGGCCTCGGCCACCCGGTCGGTGAGGAAGCGTCCCACCTCCACGGGTTTGGCGGGAGCCAGAATCCGCAGGGCCACCAGTCCGCGCAGGCGCAGTTCAGGTACTCGAGAAAGCAAAAGATCGCAGAGAACACGGTAAGCGGAAGGGTCGGCAGCGGCCATCTCCCCCAGGCGGTGGCAGGCCGGCTCCCAAACATCCGGATCCTGGTCACGAAGGTCGTGATACAGAAGCCGTCCTTTGGCATCGCGCAACACCAATTTTCAGACCACCTGACTTACGGGTTTTCGATTCATGCCTTTCAACACGTACCTCTCCCGGAGACCCCCCGATGGGCTCATGTCCATTCGCGAACTCTCCGCTGATTTAAGTATGGCGGATTGAAAGGGTGCGGGCATGTTGTATTTTGTTACAGAATTGTTAACTTGTAACACCGATGTTACCAGCTTTAACAGACATGTTACAAATTTGACCTTTTTGGGTTCCATTTGTACGCCCCTACCCCTGGGGTAAAACAGACAGAACCACCCGGTTGCGACCCTCGTTTTTGGCTCTGTACAGGGCTTCGTCCGCCGCCTTTACCAGGGATTCAGGAGACTGCAACTCCGGGAAATCGGTACAAGACACCCCCAGGCTCATGGTGATGGAAAGATCGCCGGCCGCTGTATCAAACGGGTCCTGTGCTATCAAGAGGCGAATGCGATGGGCGATCAGAACCGCCTGGGTACCGCTGATCCCTGGCAAAACCATGAGAAACTCTTCGCCTCCATAACGGCCTACCGAATCCTGGGAGCGCATCCCCTGGCTGACCCGGTGAGCGACTTCGATCAAAACTTCGTCTCCGACCTGGTGTCCATAGGTATCGTTGACCGATTTGAAGTGGTCCACATCGGCCATAATGACCGAAACCGAGCCTTGTCGAAAGGGTGCTCGGAGAAGTTGATCGTGCAGAATTTCGTCGATGGCACTACGGTTGTTGATGCCGATCAATGGATCCCGGGTGGCCTTTTCACGCAATCGCCGGTTCTCTTCTTCCAGTTCGGCCATAGCAGAATTGTTCATCAACATACTGCCGGCAAAAGCCAACGCTTCAGCCGCCATGGCCAGAAAAAAGCCTGCTCCCCCCAGGGCGAAAGCTCCCGCCGCACACCCCACCAGCATCCCACCTACGGCCAGCGCCTTGGTCACCTGGGGGCTACTCCAGATGGAGCGTTGAGACATCTGAGTTTCAGGCGTCTCTGAAGCTCGGTGCATTTCGGTGGTAAACATGGCGGCATCGCTGACCGAACGAGGAGCGCCTGGCTCGCCCAGTCCTTGCAACCGAGCCAGAGCGGGATCACCACGGACAATCGGTGCGGCTGGAGCGTTGACCTCGCCGCCGCCTCTCAATTCCTGGGATTTGTTTATTCGGCCAATAAAATCGTGAGCCATACTTCGCCTCTGCCTTCCATGACTTCGGTACGTCTCCCCAGGCTCCTTGCAGTGGATGAGCAACCGCCCGCAGAATCGGGTATACTGAGAAAAATTGTCATGCGAAACAAGTTGACCATACCCGATACGATAGAGATTTCTTTATCGACCGAAGACTTTGACAACGGTCTCACCAATCACAGGGGGCTCTGGCTCGGTCGATACACGGTCGAAGAGTTGATCGACGATTTCGAAAAATTCGGTATCTTTCCTCACCTCAAGCGGCGTGGCTACACTCGAGTGACCCCGCAACTGGAATGTGAGCCCTTCAAAGGGACTCTCCGGATCACCGGATGGGCCGGAGAGACTGAGCACTTGCTGGTGGAAGTCACCACCCGCCGTACCACTGAGAGAGTCCTCGGCGATTTGAGTGAGCGCCCGTATTCCACCCTGGTGATCGATTGGGTCCGGTTTCAAGATCCCTGCGCTCGATTCGAAGACGGACTGCCCCAGCTTCCGGGCCAGGAGCACCCGGGGCTCCAACTCCTGGAAAAGGGCACGGAACTTATGGTGGAGCAAGTCAAGAGCCTGGACGTAGACCTGGTCCTGACCTATCCCCAGCACTTTCACAATGCCGTCTTCTACGCCCCCAGGTTTCAGTTTCTGGACCCCCTCACTGAAGGCCACTTCCAGGCTCTCTCCCGAGACCTCCTGGAAGCCGGACTGGCCGAGGTCTCCCTGGCTTTAGAAGAGGGTCGAGTGATCGACGAAAGCGGAAGTGCCGTCTACTGGCTGGCCAGGGCTCAGGTCTTTCCCTTGAGTGAAAAGATCCGCCAAACCCTTTACGGACGCGATTACCAGGCACAGGTGCGCAAAGCCAAAAAAGCCAGATTCAAATTCAGGGAATAGACAGCCCACCCTCAAATTCGTGCAGATACCACTTCCCGTCGGTTTTCTGCAAGGTCCAGTCCCAGGGTCCGCTATGACCCACCGTAACCCGGAAACTCTTCAGAGCCTCCTGATCCAGATTGCCGCCCCGGATATTCACCCTGCTCAACCTCCAGGCTTTATCGTACCTGGCCATGTCGGCTTTGATCTTGGCATTGAAATCTTCCTTCGAAACCTTACTCTGCAGGTCTTTGGAAAGATAGCTATAGGCGCCCTCATAGCTCTGGGCATCTAGCGATCTGATGAAACCTTGAATGACGGCGGCCGGATTCTCGACCGGTTGAGTGGCGCTGGTGGTCCTCGGCGGCGGGGCGTCGGTTTTGGTGAAAGTGCTATACAGCGCCGGAGTCACCAGGATTATGGCCGCCACGATGGCGGTCACAAACCACCACGGTGAGACGGGTTGCAACTCTACGTGCAATTCCTCTGAAGGGCTATGAACGGGAGTGGTATCGTATTCGCTCAAGTCGGTCTGGGTGGCCAACTTGTGGGCAAAATCGGTCAAACCTTCCAGGTCCGAGTAGGAGAAGGCGTTGGGCAGCGCACAGTTATCCAGATACAGGTACCCTCTGGAGCCGGACTCTTTGTCGGTGAACGGGATGCAGACCACCGAATGAATCTGAAACTTTGTCACCACGGGGTCTTTGGCAAATCGAGGATCTCGAATGCAATCCACCATCAACAACGGTTTACCAGAAGTCTTGGTGGCACGTAGCAGCCGAACAGGGATCTGATCCATGGAATCGAGTTCGGAACTGAAGCCTCCTACTGCTAAAGCCTCAACGGTTGCTTGCTCATTTTCCACCAGCACCGCTGCCCGCTGTACGTTGCCCAGCGTAAAGACGTGTCGAATGGCCAGTACTGATCTTTTCTTTAGCCCCTCCGGTAGTTTGCCGGGCACGGCCTTATGGAGAGCTTGCTCCAGCAATTTAAGACTAGCTCCCGGAGCACTCAAGGGTTTGGATGGAGAAGGCTCTGAACCCGCCTTCTCAGGTTTATTCGCTGACTTCAGCAGTTCTGCATCCAGGGTGATACCCCGGGCTGGAGGCGGAAGGTCTGCTTTCGACTTGGGAAAAGCGGGCCTTTGATTGTCCGGTTTATAATTTAGAGTGAGGGTCTCGGAGGCTGCCGGTGGCTCGGCCTCAGTGGTCGGCGGTGGCTTGACCTCCGGTTGGAAGTCGAGCAGGGTTTCGTAAGACTTGGGCTCCTCCGGCGGGGCCGGTTCGGCCTGGCTTTTCTTCAGCTCGGGCTTGAAATCCAGCCCAACCGTTTCATAGGGATTCAGTTCGATGGTAGGCTGGACCTTGAGTGCCGGCTTTTCCTCCAAGCCCATGGTCTCGTAAGACCGGGCTTCGGGAACGGTAAAGATGGCGTCCACTTCATCAGCAGATTGCACACTGCCACCGAGGAGCGTGGGCTCCTCGCTCTCCACGGCCGGACCGGACAGAAGCTCGGTCTGAGAGGGCGGCTCGGGTGCTCCCCAGACCTCATCCAGCGTGGGAGCCTTGACCGCCCCCACCAACTCCGTTTCGTCTGGAGAGATGATCACGGCCGGCATGGCGCTTAGAGTAAGCTTGGGAGGCTCGGGTTCCGTAGCAAGCTGGAGAAGCCCCTCTTCCTCAGCAGCCTCAAGAGCCGCCACCTTGTCGGGTTCGGGTTCTGGCTGCGGCTCCACTTCCGCAACAGGTTCCGATTCCATCGCCACTTCCGGCTCCGGCTCCGATTCTGGGTCCGGCTGCGGTTCCACTTCTGCGACTGGCTCGGGCTCGGTTACTGGTTCCGGCTCAGCTTCAGCTTCTGCTACCAGTTCGGGTTCGGATACTGATTCCGCATCAATCACAGAGTCCGGTTCAGCTTCCGCAACTGGTTCTGGTTCTGACTCCAGCTCCAGTTCTATTACCGGCTCGGGCTCGGCTACCGGTTCGGGCTCCACTTCTGCTACCGCTGCTGGCTCCGATTCCAGCTCCGGCCCCGCTTCGACGACCGGCTCGGGCTCAGACTCCGATTCCACTTCGGCTACGGGTTCGGCCTGTGGTTCGGACTCGGGCTCCACTTCAGCTACCGGTTCCGGCTCTGGCTCTGCTACGGGTTCCGGCTCAGGTTCCGGCTCCTCCGGACCATCAATGTTCCGGCACACCACCGCCAACCAAGCCTCGATCTCAGCCGCCTCGTCCACAGCTGGCTCCGGTTCCACAGCTTTAGGCTCCGGTTCTGGTTCGGGTTCCGGTTCGGGTTCTGTCCCGGCTTCCGGTTCTGGCTCAATCTCAGGTTCTGGCTTGGAGTCCTCGGATTCGGACTCGAAGAGATCGTCACCAGGTGGCTCCGATTCATCCAGCGGAATCTCGACAGACCCCTCGACTGCCTCGGCCCCGGACTCCCCTATTTCTGAAATCGCCAAACCAGAGGGAGCCAGGAGGTCCCCATTTTCACCGGACTCTGTCCGGGTTGTATGGTCGTTTGAATTCTCTATAGGACCGGACCTTAAAGGTGTGTTCTATTCTATTCGCAAAAGAGTCCACCCTTGCCTTGTTCAGGCGGTTCTTCTCCACGATTTTCCTCTAAAATTGTCCAAACCCTCGCTCCAATTGATAAGACGGCGAGTCGTTTGCTGCAGGGAGCCGCTATCCATAATTGAATAAGATTCCATGCGTAATTTAACCCTAGTTATTCTAGCCGCCGGCATGGGGAGTCGGTACGGTGGACTGAAGCAATTGGACGGCGTTGGTCCGAACAACGAAGTGATCATGGAGTACTCGATTCACGATGCGGTGAAAGCAGGAGTCTTCAAAGTGGTTTTTGTGATCCGAGAGAGTTTCGAAGAGGCCTTTCGAGAGAGCATCCTGTCCCGGCTTCCCGGCAACCTCGAGGTGAGCATCGCCTATCAAGAGTTTTCGGATATTCCAGAAGGATTTGAAGGGCAGATCGACCCCGCTCAACGAGAAAAGCCCTGGGGCACCGGCCACGCGGTCTGGGCCGCCCGCCACCACGTGACCACCCCCTTCATAGCCATCAACGCTGATGATTATTATGGAGACCAGGCCTTTGCCAGGCTGGCCGAGCACCTGACCAGAGAAGACCCCAACCCCTGCATGGTGGGATTTCGCCTCAGCAACACTCTGAGTCCCTCCGGCACCGTCTCCCGAGGCGTCTGCCAAGTGGAGAACGGCATTCTGGGGGGGATCGCCGAACGCCTTAAACTGCGGCGACTGGATGAAGAGCAGGTCGTCGACGATGATAGCGGTTCGGTCTTTTCCGATCAGACGCTGGTATCCATGAACTGTTGGGGTTTCGGGTCGGGCTTTATGGATTACCTGAAACACGATTTCGCAGCCTATCTGACTCAGATCAAGGGTGACGAAAAGAATCTTCAGCGGGGAGAGTTTTACCTACCTGCCGCCGTGGATCGTTGGCGCGAAAAGGGACTGGGCCAGGTGACGGTCCTTGTCAGTGAGCAGAACTGGTTAGGGGTCACATACCCGGAAGACAAACAGACCGTGGTCCAGGGGATCGCCCAGAAGATCGAGCAAGGAACCTATCGGGAGAAGCTCTGGTTATGAGGGTGCCGCAAGAGGTGGTCAAGGCCTTCTTACCCCAGGCCGAAAATGTGGAGGCAAAGCCCCTGGGTAGCGGTCACATTCACCGCACAGAGTTGGTTGAGTCCAGTGCCGGACAGCACGTCTTCCAGCGACTGAACAGCGAGGTCTTTCCCGACCTTCAGCTCATGATGGGCAACATCACCCAGGTGACCGCGGCCATGCGACAGCGAGGGGAGCCCACCCTGGATTTTCTGACTGTGGCTGGGAGTGATTCCTATCTGGCCAGAGACCAGGATGGCGGAACCTGGCGGTGCTCGGTTCATTATCCGGATACTCTGACCTACGACATCCCTCCCTCCCCGGCCCACCTGAAGAATGCTGCTCGTGCTTTTGCCCGCTTCGGGCAGACCCTCTCCGCCCACCAGGGATTCACTCTACACCCCACTATCGCCGATTTTCACCACACCCCAAAACGCTTCGAAGCCATGGAAAAGGCCTGGAGAGACGCTCCTGACGAACGCCGAGCCCTCCCTGATTACTTCGCCCTACGACAGTCGGCGAACTCCTTCCCCGAGTTCGGCTTGCACGGCTTGCTGCCACCCCAGGTCGTACACGCGGTCAGCCACAACGACACCAAACTCAATAACTGTCTATTCCAAGAAGGCTCCGACCAGGTGGTCTGTGTGATCGACCTCGATACGGTCATGGAGGGTAACTGGCTCATGGATTTTGGGGACCTCTGCCGGACCTCGATCTGTCCTGCCCCCGAAGATGCCGAAGACCTGGATGAGATCCAGATTGACCTGCAGCGCTTTGGGGCCCTGGTCGAAGGCTACGCAGAAGTTTTGAAAGATTCGGTCTCTCAGGCAGAAATCGACCGAATGGTCTACTCGGTCTTCCTATTGACCTATGAACTGGCTCTCCGCTTTTTTACCGACTATCTACAAAAAGACCGGTACTTCGGCGCCAAGTACCCTCAACATAATCTGGTCCGCACGCGCTCTCAACTCACTCTAGCCCTGAAGGTAACGGCCCTGCGCAAAGAGATGGAAGGCCTGGTCAGGGAGTCTTTCGGGGTTTAGACGGGCTCTCCGGGTCCGGGAGCGACCACGCTCTGGTCTTCCGCTCCTCCTCCAACTCGAGCCGAAAAGGAGTAACCGAGAAAGGTCAGGGCCACCAGGTGCAACAGCAGATTACCCATAAGGAAGAGATAGTACGGGGTAAAGGTTTGAGGCCAGGCCAGAACGAGCGCCACCGAGACCACCCCGTCCAGCAGGTAGAAAAGTAAACCGAAAGCGGAAAGTGCCCTGGCGCTCATCAACTGAGCGATACCGAGGGCTGAAAAGACCTTGTTGACTCGCTTCTTTGAGAAAGAGGCCGACAAGGCGTGGCCGGAAAGGGAAATTCCAGTGGACATCAGGGCGATACCACCCAGCACCGCCGCTAGCACCAGCGAACCCAAAAACCAGTAATATCGAACCTTTTCCATCCAGATCCAACCGGCAAAAAAGGTCTTCAACGCGATATCCGTTACAACCGGGACGGCCAACGAAGTGGTGTAAAACACCGGTATGTCGAATCCGTAGTACAGAGCCGCCGTGGAGGCGGCACTCAGAGCCGACAAGAACAAGAGCAACAAAGAGCCCCTGCGAAACCGTTTTTCGTTGTATGCCACCTGAGTGTTCGACATCTTGGGATTACACCTGACCTTTCACCTAATGTTTCTTTCGGTGGGTTGCTAATACCTGGTAGGCAGATCCCTAAAAATATAAAAACCCCGGCGGGATTGGGGGGGAGGGGTATCCGCCGAGGTGGGAACCGAAGTTCCTACTTCATTGTAAGGGGTATTGGCGAGAAGCACAAGGTGATAAATCTGCTATTGGAGTTTTATTCACATCTAGTTTTAGTTTACCATTGAATATCACCGATCGAACCTTAGGGGAACATTTTTTTGGATGAACAATAATAAGGCTATGGGAAAAGAAAGAGGAGAGCACAGCCATAAGGTAGCCCTGGGATTGCGGGTCGTACTGGTCTCCTCTCTGGTCCTTTTTTTGCTCGCCACCGTCGCCGAGATCTATCGCTCCCCCGGCAACCCGGCCGTCAATCCGACCCCCACCGAAAAGTCGATCTTGGATGCTCTCATTGTACCGGGGTCCCGGATCGGACCGGTAACCCTCGGGCTATCCATGGAACAGGTTACCCAGGACCTTGGAAGTGGTCAGAAAAGACCGATGCCCGAAGGGACCATGCATCTCTACGAAGAGCTCGGCCTGGTGGTCTACGCCCAGGAGGGTCGGGTGACTTCGGTCACCACCCGCTCCCCCCATTTCACGACCCGCCAGGGAGTAGCAGTAGGCAGTGATGTGGATGCTGTGCTATCCCATCTCGGCCGAGACTACGAGCTTGAGGGAAACGAAAAAGAGAAATACGTACTACACAATTGGAGCCAGGGCTGGCACGTGGGGGTGGAAAGCGATCTGGTAACCTACTTTCAGGTCACCACACCCGTAAAGCCTTAGAGGCTAAGCCTTGTCCAACTTAAACCCGAGCTGCATCGGCAGAGGAAACACGTACTGCTCTCCGGCCTGCTTTATCATAGCAGGTTCGAAGCACTCAGCCACGTCGTGACTCATATTAACCAGGTCTGCCAGGAAAAGCTCTCGCCGCTCTTCCTCCGGCAGCTTCTCCATTCGAAACCAGATGATATCGTCGGCCATCAGAAAAGGGCGCGCTCCCCAACGTTTGCTCAAACGCCTCCACCAGGCCGCCAATCGAGCTTCCGAGCCCAGATCGGGCAGATGGAGCTGGAGCAGGGCGGGGATCTGCCAGAACTCAGCGCATGCAAAAACACCCACCTTCATCTGCTCGGGCAGAGCAAAGTCGACCACCTCGGTATCGCCACAGCGCCCCACTTCTTCGGGCCATTGCTCTGACAATTCACCGAGTACGGGACGAAAGTTGTCCCTCCACAGGCCTAGCTCTTCCAGGCTTATCCCGCGAATCAAAGAAAAGTTTTTCTCAACCTGCGCCTCCGGCAGAATCTGGGGAGGCTCCCAGGTAGCGGGCAGTATCAGTGGCCAGGGACCAACATCGTTGGGATGAGAAAGAACGTAGTTCTTTGCTCTTTCGGTGGGCATGACGCCCAGAGAGGCGATGCGACCCGAAACTTCCGAGCGGGCGATTCGAAATCCAGGAGGCAGCTTGAGCTTGCCTTCCAACCAGTCCGGCTGAACGTGGGGCGGCTCGGAAGTACGCCTGGCACAGCGGACCAGGGGTTCGGGCTGGGCGAGCACCCGTTCCACCACGACCCGGGAGGCAAGTGTTGGAGCAACTCCCTTGATCTGGAGATTGGTCAAAGAGCGGGCCACGCTGGTGTTCTCCGGATCCAACTGCAGAGCCTTTTCTAGAAAAGAGAACGCTTCCGGCCATAAGCCTTCATTGGCCGAGTGGAAGGCCGCCCGAAGCAGCCAACTCGCGCACTCCCTCGCTTCGCCCATCTGAAAATAAGAGCGGGCGGTGTTGAGTTTGAAGTAGACCTCAGCCGGCAAGAACGAGACGTAAAAAAGGGTGGTTTCATCGAACTCGAATCTCAGATGATAGAGGCCCTCCGGCTTGACCACCCGGGAAATGACCACGTACCCGATCCCCGAGCCCGCCTGAAAGAGTTCCGAGGCCGAGTCGTCCAGGGTCGAGAGAATCGAGCCCAACTGAATCCGACCTTGATTGATCAAATCGGCGACCGGAGGACCGATGATGAGGCTCTGGTCGTCGTAGGCTCGCTGGAGCAACTCGGCTACCGCCTGGCGCTCTCCTTCGACGCTGGAGGGCCATGGGCACTCGCGCCAGGCCGCCAGAGCCGAGGAATATTCCTCATGTTTAAAATAAGCCCAACCCACCTGCTCGCAAAGATCGGCGTAGATAAAACCCTCCCAAAAATCCAAGCTCTTGGGATAGGGCCAGCCCTGGTAGTACTGCTCCAGGGTGGCGAGATCGATTGTGGGATCGGAGGGCCGGGTGCTCTGTTCTAAAAGCTCGGAAATCTCACCGGGAGATGGAAATGTCACCAGTGCCGTCATAATTCATCGGATGGTTTTCGCCCAATTTTAACATTCCCTTCCAATTATTGAGGCAGGCAGGTATTAATGTTGGGTTCCGGCTATTACGTTCGACACGGTCTAGAGGATCGTGAGCTGAAAAGATTTTTTATTGGAGGAAAACATGAGTCAACGCGGCCAAGAGGAAACTCTCTTCGGCCATCCGGTGGGTCTATTCACACTCTTTTTCGCCGAAATGTGGGAGCGATTCTCTTACTACGGCATGAGGAGTCTCCTGGTCTTCTATATGATCAAGGGGTTTTTGGGTCTTAACGATGGTCAAGCCTACGGGGTTTATGGTGCTTATACCGCGCTTGTTTATGCCACCCCGTTCATCGGGGGAATCGTTGCCGACAAGCTTCTCGGACAGCGGCACGCAGTGATCCTGGGTGGCGCGCTGATGGCCGCCGGTCACCTCTTGATGGGAGTGGAAAGTTCCACTCCCTTCTACATAGCCCTGGCTCTTTTGGTGGTGGGTAACGGTTTCTTCAAACCCAATATCTCTACCATGGTGGGGTCGCTCTATCCGTCCGGAAGCGAACGACGCGATGCCGGATTTACTCTCTTTTACATGGGGATCAACCTGGGAGCGGCTATGTCGCCGCTGATCTGCGGCTACATCGGAGAGACCTACGGTTGGCACTACGGATTTGGATTGGCAACCGGCGGCATGCTGGTGGGTCTTTTGATCTTCATCGCCCCTCGTCAGGTCAATATGTTCACCATCAGCGTGGGAGCCCTGGGCGCGGCCTCAACTTTGATAATGATCTCCGAGCCGGGACCTTTCCGGGTTTTGAACTCCCTCATCGCGGGGGCCATGGTGATCGCCGCCGTGATCGCAGTCACCGCGCTCAGCCGGGGTGGCCTCCCTGATTGGGCGGGCTTGCAACCCCAGGGTGCCAAGAACATGGGGCTCGCGGCTGTTATCCCCGTCTACATCGTGACCGCTCTGGCCATTCCCGCCATCGCTTTCTTATTGCGTCGAGATCAACTGGCCGGTTACGTTCTCTCTATTTTCGGTGGTATCGCCCTCATCTGGCTCCTCTACCAGATCATTACCCGGCCCAAGATCGAACGGGAACGACTGCTGGTGGTGCTGGTCCTCATGTTTTTCTCCATGCTCTTCTGGGCGTTCTTTGAGCAGGCCGGTTCCTCGGTCACAAACTTCACCGACCGAAACGTTGACCGGGTCTCTGAAGAACGAGTCCTGACCGAAGCAGATATCGGCCAGACCCTGACCTTGGACCTCAACCAGGCTCAACTCGGCTACCCGATTCCCGGCTTCGGCATCCTCACCATCGATGAACTCGACCGGCTCCGGGCCGGGGGCATAGACCGGGCTGGGAAAGAAAAGCCCGGGTTTCTGGCCTATCAGGTGGACGAGGGCGACCTGGGCAAGAAGGTCAAGGTCGTTGAGCAGTACTATCTGGAACGAGAACTGACCGAAGATGATATCGGCGTTACTCTGAAGGTGAAGTTCGATAAAAACCTGATCGGTCTTGAACTTCCCGGCCAGGGGGTGCTGGATGAAGCCCAAATCGCGGCTCTCAAAGAAGCCGCCGAGAAAGCCGAAGGCAATGGTCTCCTGGAATTCAAAGTCGATAGCCAGGCTGTCGGCAAGACCGTGACTTCGGTCCAGCGGTATAAAGTTCCGGAAGCTGCAACAGAAGGAGAAGACGCCAATCGTGAAGGCCCGCAATGGCGCGTCCTGGATGAGCGGGACCTCGGTGAAACTTTGATCGTGGAAGTCAACGACACTCTGGTTGGCTCGGAACTCGCCGAGCTGGGTGTCCTGGACGCCGAAGCCGTGGAGCGCCTGGCTAAAGGAGAGGTCAACGTGTTGATCGGAGAAGAACACGTGGGTATGCCGATCGGTGGAACGGAGACTCCGGCCTCCATCTTCCAATCCCTGAACCCCACCTTCATCCTCACCTTCGGGCTGGTCTTCTCCGGACTCTGGACCTGGCTGGCTTCCAAAAACATAGAACCCAATATTCCGGTCAAGTTTTCCTTGGGCTTGACTCAACTTGGGTTGGGTTTCGGAGCCTTTTACATCGGAGCGCAGCAGGCCACGGAACAAGGGATGGTCTGGATGGGATGGCTGGTTCTGGGGTACATGCTACACACCACGGGTGAATTATGTATCTCGCCGGTGGGGCTCTCCATGGTCACCAAGCTCTCCCCGGCCAATATCGTTTCCACCGTGATGGGCTCGTGGTTCCTGGCTCTGGCTTTCAGTAACTACCTGGCCGCCGTGATCGCCCAGTTCACCGGGGTCTCTCACGGAGGAGAATCGGTGGGCGCCGCCTCCATCCCTCCGCCCGCCGAGACCCTGGGGATCTATACCCCGGTCTTCTACAATATCTGCCTGGCCAGCCTGACCGGAGCAGCGATCTGCTTCGTGCTCAGCTTCTTCCTGGCGGGCTGGATGCACAAAGACGAACCGACGGCGTAACCGTCAAAGGGGCCCGGCGAAATGCCGGGCCTCTTTATAGCGGCTCCAAAACCCAATCTTTGAACACCGCGGAGTACACCAGGGTTTTGTCCGCCTCCGCCTGGAGTTGTAAAAAAGCATCTTCGGGGATCCAGTCCCTGGCCTGCTCAAGGGGCACTCTGGCCACCACCGAGCCGTTGAAACCCAGGCCGTGACGATAGGGCTGAAGTGCCTTGAGCTGCGCAGGATCAGCCCCCCTACCCCAGGTGGCCACGGTCATGAGCAAAGCAGGTGTCGGCTCGGCCAGGGCGGCCGCCTCTTGCAAAAGGGCCAGGTTTGCTTCGATCAGGTCTCTGGGGTCAAAATCCATAGGCTGGGCTTCGGAGCCAGACCAGGGCCTACCTTTCTCCCATCATCCGGGTTAAAGGGTAGATCAGATCGTCGATCGAACTGCTTTTTATGACCAAGTGGGTGACAATTTTACTCTTAACGTTGGCGATTCTGGCCTATGGCCTCAGCCGAATGAGACCGGCTCCCCAGGAAGCCACGCCCGATTCCACCGCTACACCCGACGTCGTTGCCCAGACACCCGACGCGCCTGAGGCCCCGGCCAGCCCCCAGGCGCTTGCAACGAGCGGCCCCATCAAAGCTCCCAATTTCGGACCGCCCCCGGGTTCTGAGCCAACACCCCTGACCCCCACATCTACCCCCGGGGCCACAGCTGTAAAGAGCGACCCCTTTTCGGCCCAGAAGCAGGCTGTTCCGATAACCGGTACCATCAAGGCGACCATCATCTCCGACTCGGTCTCGGGACTCGCGCGCACAAAATTCGCCCTGGACCAGGAGGCGATCTATCTGACTGCCACTCCGGAGGGCCTGGACGACCAGGTGGAGGTGGTGGCGAGCTACCGGAGCGTGATGGACGAAAGCGCCCCCTTCTCCGCACCTGTGAATAGTTCCGGGCCGCCCCGTAAGCGAACCTTTCGGCTGAGCGCCCCCGAAAACGGATGGGAACCTGGCCCCTATCAGGTGGTTCTAAAAGCCAAGAATTCCGACCAGGTCTTAGGTCTCGATCGCTTCGAAATTCTAGCGAAAGATCATGTCCCCGAATCCATGCCCGATCCTGAATACGTGGAACTGGTACCGAACCTGGAAGCAGAAAAACCCCAGACCTCTTTTAAAAGCGAGGATCAGAAGATCTTTCTGAGAGTATCCGGTCAAGAGCTCGCGCCGGGCACCAACATTCGAACCATCTGGTCGGCTGTGGAGGTCGACAAACTGCAGTCGGGTGAGCTGATCGCCGTTTCCAACCGTCCCGCACCAGGCCCTGGAAAGGACGCCGTGTTTACCTACGAAGCTCCCCCCGGCGGCTTCCATAGCGGCAGCTACAAAGTCGATGTCTATTTCGATCAGGAACTGGCCAACAGCCAGGCGTTCTTCATCGACCCCCCCAAAACTAGCAACCGTTGAGCAACCATCAGGGTCAAGAGCTTTTGGAAGTGGCCTATCGTCTGGACGATGGGAACTGGGCCAATCAGGAGCTTCTTGAGCAGTTTCTAGAGAGTGCCGGGAAAGGGCAAGCGGGGGCATGGTATCTCGCGCGCTGGAGTGCCGGAGAGCCCCGAAGTGGCGGTCTTATCGTGCGCTTGTTTTGTCCGCTGGGCGAGTCCCAGGGTGAAATTTTTCGTTCACTCACCGGTGATTTGCGGGCCAAGCTCAGTAATGGCCTGGTTCTCGCCTGTCACGAACGAGGCTGGCCGCTGCCGCGATTCACCATCGAGCCACTGCATCAGGAGATCGATGAAAGCTGGGGCTACCAATTATCGCTCGGCCCCTTTCAAACAGAGCCTTTTGTGCTGTATCCTACCAAAATTCTGGCGGTTGGAGAGGAAGCCGCTCTCTCGTCACTTTTGGGCCTGGAAGCGATCGATCCGGTCTTTGGCCTTCCTGCCAAGTGGGTGACTCACAGCCAGTCCGAGCGGGCGGCCCATAACGGCAGCCTGTTGTTTGAGGCGGCCGAGGTTGTC
>JBAYRN010000093.1:0-22440 GCA_041676625.1 Vulcanimicrobiota bacterium | reverse complement strand
GCAGCGGCACGATCTGGATTTGTTTCAGGGTCTCGGTGGCTGCACCGTGGGCCATGATGTAGTCGGTCCTGGTGGGTAGCGGCGGATCCAGTTCGTTGCGCCAGCGGGTGACCCAGGACTGGTCGTCGCTGGGAGTAGGGGTGCTCCAACCCGCTTCTTTGAGCCTTTTGTACACCTCGAACTTGGGTGGGTGTCCGTATTTGTCGACTCCCGCTTCTTGCAACCGGGAGGCGAAGTCGGAGGGATAGGGATCGTCAGAGGAGAGCGCGTTGAGATCTCCAGCCAGGATACCGGTGCGCTCCTCACCCAGGAACCACTCCAACTCCTGAAGCCGCCCTTCTTCGGAGCCTGCGATCAGGTGGATATTGAAGATGGGAAAGGGACAGCCTTCGAGCTGGAGTTCCTGGCAGCCGTGAGCCATGATTTCCGGAGTATGAGCCTTGCCCTCCAGAAAGGGGGTCTTGGACAATGCGCTCAGATTGTAGCACTTCTTGTTGCTTCTGGGGTTGCACTGCACGATGTGGCAGTGCTTCATACCCAGGGAGCGGCTGAGCAGCTTGAGCTGGGCCAACGACCAATCCGTGCATTCTTGCAGTAGGCAGACGTCCGGGTCTATGGATTGAATGACCTGGATGACCTTCTGCAATCGATCGGCCGGATGAAAGGCCCCGTTCAAGACATTGAAAGAGAGTAGCTTCATTCGGAGTCCCATCCGTTCGGGTGAAGTAAGTGCAGCTTGCCGGCCTTCTCCTGGGCATAAAAGACACCCTTTGCCCCCTCCCGGGGCCTGGGCCTCTGCCCACCGTCACCCACCCAGCCGTCGGGTCTGTCCTCGGCGATCCAACACTGCACCATCACTGTGCTACCGGGTTGAAGACCCCCTTTGGTGCACTCCGAGACTCTGATGGTCAGGATCATTTCCAGGTCACTGAAACCCCATCTGATACGCTTTTTCTGGGATTTAACAGACACGATCTCCCCTCTGACGATCAGGTTCGAACTAGCCTGGCGTTCGGCATCGTCCAGTGGGGGCAGCGCGGCCCACGCGGGGAGCGCGGTCAGGAGCATAAAACCAAAAAGTAGAAGTAGTCGTCTCATTGCGACTATCTTTAGAACTAAAAGAGAGACATCCTTCAGGCCGTGATAGACAACGAGCAACCGGGGGGTAGCAGGACTTCAACTTCGGGTTGGGCGGGCTGGCTCTGGCAACCGGACTTGGGGCTGAACCAGCAACACTGCTTACCGGTGGCGGCCAGGACCTCCATGGAGGGGAGTTGCCTACCCTTGAACCCCAGGTAGTTGCAGCCCATGGGAAATTTCTTGTCCCAGCTTACGTAAAAGTGGCGGCAATCGTGACATTTGGGTGCTTTCTTCTGTGCCATAATCTCATACTAGAGCAAGAGGCTTAACGAATTCTTAAAAAAGAATGAACATCGCGTCCAGGAGCAGTTTGAGCCTCCCTCGAATTCCTGAGAGATGTTCCGGCGCTTTTTTAGAAGTTCCAAAGCCCTTCCCGCCGAGTTGGCGCGCGTGGTGGATCATCTTTTGCACAAAGAGCCTGAACAGAGGGCACGATACTCGCCCCCCGTTAAGAAGAGTAACCCAGACCCCGCAGCGCCACCTTGATCTCATCCAGGGCGCTGGGATCTTCGATGGTGGAGGGGACCTTGAAGTCCTCCCCGTCGGCCAATTTGCGAAGGGACGAGCGAAGGATCTTTCCAGAGCGCGTTTTGGGAAGACGGTCCACGATAGCAACTTGTTTAAAATTGGCCACCGGGCCCACCTTTGCACGTACCAGAGCCACCACTTCGTCGATGACTTGCGGATGCGGGGTTTGGGTCCCCGACTTCAAGACCAGCAACCCCACCGGGAGTTGGGTCCGCAAAGGATCCTTTACCCCGAAGACGGCGCACTCGGCCACGTCGGGGTGCGACGCCACGGCCTCTTCGATGGAGCCGGTGGAGAGGTTGTGGCCCGAGACGATGATCACGTCGTCGATGCGGCCCATGATAAAGACGTAGCCGTCCTCGTCGATGTAACCTCCGTCCCCGGTGAAGTAGTAGCCGGGAAAACGCTCGAAGTAAGACTCTTGAAAGCGGGCTTCGTCCTCCCACAGGGTATAGAAACAGCCGGGGGGCAGGGGCAGCTTGAGCGCCACCGCCCCGTCCTTTTCGGGGGCCAGGGGTTGCCCTTCGTCGTCCAGGATCTCGATGCGATAACCGGGCACCGGTCTGGTTGGAGAGCCGGGCTTGACCGGCATGAGTTCGATGCCCACCGGGTTTGCAGCCACCGGCCAGCCGGTCTCGGTTTGCCACCAGTGGTCGATGACCGGACACTCCAGCAGGTTACGGGCCCAGTGGTAGGTGTCCGGGTCGAGGCGCTCACCGGCCAAGAATAGGGTCCGCAGGCAAGAGATATCATACTTCTTCAGATAGTCGCCTGCCGGGTCTTCCTGCTTGATGGCGCGAATGGCGGTGGGTGCGGTGAAGAGAGCCGACACTTTGTGCTCGGCGATCAGCCGCCAGAAGTTTCCAGGGTCCGGGGTGCGCACCGGCTCACCCTCGTGAACCACCGTGGTGCAGCCGTGCAGGAGGGGGCCATAAGCGATGTAGGAGTGTCCTACCGCCCAGCCGATATCGGAAGCTGCCCAGAAGACCTCGCCGGGCTCCATTCCGTAGACGTGTTTCATACTCCACTGCAGAGCAACCGCGTGGCCTCCGTTGTCCCGCACCACTCCCTTCGGTTTGCCGGTGGTGCCCGAGGTATAAAGGATATAGAGGGGATCGCCGGCAGCCACCTCTACGCATTCGGCGGGCTCGGCTCGGCTGAGCGCCTCCTGCCACTCCACGTCTCGACCCTCCTGAAGCTCGCAGGGGTGTTGGGGGCGCTGCAGCACGATGCAGTGGTCCGGCTTGTGGGAGGCCAGTTCGATGGCTTTGTCCAGTAGAGGCTTGTAGTCCACGATGCGTTGTATTTCGATACCACAGGAGGCGGTGACCACCACCTTGGGCCGGGCGTCGTCCAATCGCACGGCGAGCTCCTGCGAGGCAAACCCACCGAAAACTACGGAGTGGACTGCCCCCAGTCGTGCACAGGCGTACATGGAGATGAGGGCTTCGCAGGTCATGGGCATATAGATCAAGACTCGATCACCCTTCTCCACTCCGTGGGCCCGCAGGGCGCCGGCAAAGAGCGCAACTCGATCACGCAACTCTCGGAAGGTGAGCGTTTGTTTTTGACCGGTCACCGGGCTGTCGTAGATGAGCGCGGCCTGTTCGGCCAGGCCCTTTTCCAGGTGCCGGTCGATGCAGTTGTAGCAAGTGTTCAAAGTGCCGTCGACGAACCAGCGCCCGTCTTGAAAGGCTCTGGTAAAAGGGCGGATCCAACTGACCTGGGCGGCTGCTTCGGTCCAGAAGCGCTCGGGGTCGGTTATCGATGACTGGTAGACCTCTTGATAGCTCATCGGTAGCGATTCGAAAGCGAATAGGGCAGGCCTTCTAGCAAGATCGTCGTCTGTTCATAAGATGTTAAACAGATTTCCCTTAAGGCTGTTGTAGGATGCGTTCACCTCGCTCACTATTTACCTTTCGAGGAGACTCACCATGCAGATTTTGACTCACTCTTCCAATTGGATCCGCCGCCAGACCGCATCACCCCAGGACTTTCGTCCGCAGCCATCGGGCCCGGTCGAAGGGCTTGATTCCGGTCTGACCATAGGCCGGGCTACCAGGATCGGTACGGCCGTGGGAGCGGGAGTGGGTGCGGTAGCAGGAGGCACCTGGGCAGGTCAGAGTGTGTCCAACAGCTTCGAGTACTTCGACTACGTGACCAGTGAGATTCCCCTGGCGTCCAGCGGACCCTCGGCTTCTGCGGTGTTGGGCGCCCATTTGGATCAGTTTCAGAGCGTGGTGGGTCAAAACTCCAGCGACTCCGCTTCGGCCGAGCAGACACTTCAGTACCTCTCTTACTTGAAACACCAGAACCCCAAAGTGCCGAGCACCGACCTGGAAGGCATTTATCGCTCCCTGGAGGGCCAGTTCGGAGACGACTCCCAGGTTCGCCAGGCCCTCAACATGATCGCCGCCCACTCCCGAAAGTACGGTACCACTCCCAACCAGGCCCATGCTGAATTCAGCAACTACTTCGGTTACCAAAACTCTTTCCAAGAGGGCACCAGGACCTTCGCGGAAGATCAGAAGTTGGCCCCCGGGGAGCTCAATGAAGTCATGCTCGAATACGTCAAACGCCATAGCAGCCCCATCGGGCACTTGGGCATGACTAAAGGAGTGGTGCTAGGGGTGGCTTCGGGATTGGCCGTGGGGGCGGTCGTGGGGGCGGTAGCCGGGGTCGCGGTGGGGGTCGGAGTTCATCTTTACAATAGGCTCACCGCTACTTGAGTTTCCAGAGAGCGCGACGCTTTTTGACAAACTCATCCAGATTTAAGCTGGGCGAGAGGTAGTCTCCGGATGCCCAATCGCAGTTGTGCAGGGCCAGGAAGTGGGCTTGGGAGCTATCGCGGACGCCGCTCACGTGCAGCCTGATTCCAAGTCGCCTGGCGGTATCTAGATAGGCTTGAACGACCTCCCGGCGAGCTTGCTGGGCAGGCACACTTTCCAGCAATTCAGGCCCAAGATGCAGACCCGCCACGCCGCAGCGGCGCAGGCTGCCAAGGAGGATCGGAGTCGATTCACCGATCCCCAGCGAGCTCCTGAGGCCCCATCGCCCCATTTCTTGAAAGAGGCGGGTGAGTGGTACCTGATGCTCGTTCAACGCCTCCCCGGGAAGCTCCAACACCAGGGAGTCCGGTTTGATCCGGGCCCTCCCCACGCACTCCATCACGGTTTTCTCAAAGTCGTGCAGATGAAGAACGGATTGGGGCAAGCGCAAGACTACGGAAATACTGCCCTTCATTTTTCTCGCGAGTTCGCAGCCTGCTTCGATGACCTGATTGGCAAAGATAGGGATTAATCCACATTCTTCGAGCAGTCCCACAAAATCATCCTGGCGAAGACGTCCGTGGCTAGGATGGTCCCACTCCGGCTCCACAACGGCGGCTCCCAGATGGCCTTTTTCTACATCGACCACCGGTCGGAAGCTGTAAAGCAACTCCTTGGATTCCAGGGCAGCCCTGATCTCCAGCGCTTGGCGAGCCCGCTCCTCTTTGGACTGGTAGACCGAGTCGCTGTAGATCACATAACGGTTCTTGCCGCGCTGTTTGGCTTCCCTCAGGGCAGAGTAGGCGTTTTCCAGCATTTCACGGGCAGTGTCGGCGTCGTCGGGACAAGCAGAGATTCCCATGGAGACGGTGACCGGATAGGGCTGATTGTTCAAGCGGATGGGGTTGGAGAGTAACTGGAGGAGGAAGTCGGCTATCTGACGCGCTTGCACCAGGGGCGACTCCCCAAGCTTTCCTTTGTCGAGACTGACGACCACTGCAAACTCATCTTCTGCTCGCCGGCAAAGGAGTGTACCGGGGGGAGTGTTGTCCACCAGGCGGCTGGCAAACTCCTCAAGAACTTCGTCTCCCTCGGTCCAGCTTGAAAAATCGTTGATGGTGCCGAAATTGTCGATGTCGATGACGAAAAGGATGGAGATCTTTCCGCTCTCGAAAGTGCTTTCAACCGCCTTTTTGAGGTCCATTTGCAAGCGGTTGGCGTTGCCCAAATGAGTGACCGGATCCACGAAGGCCAGCCACGCGTGGTCTCTTTCCTCCACCAGGCGCTGCTGGTCAAAAGGCAAGGGCAGGACCGCCTGGGAAAGTTTTTGCTCGGCCTCCTCGGCGCGGGCCATTTCAGAGACGACATCGATCTGTGATAGCATGAACTGGCCTTTCCAGTGGGCCACATCCTTGCGAAGGTTTTCCAATAAAGACCTGGCCCGGTTTAAGAAACCAGAGACCTCTTCGTGCCGGCTCTGAGCATGAAGCCCTTTCTCCGCTGCCTCGAGAAGGTCAGAGATTTTTGCGAAATCGTCGTTAGATGTCCCTGTTGTCACGAGTGGCGCTCCTCCTCCGAGGGAGTTCCACGCAGAGCCACGAATTGCTTCTCGTGGCTCACTTTTGTTATGAAGCGAAAGACCCGAGGGGTGACCTGATCACCGGTACCGCGGTAGGGCCAGGTCATCTCGAAGTGGTTCGGGAATTGAAGAACGTCGGCTATGACGTGGTGAGAGTGTGGCAGAAGCCTCCCGGTGTTCCAGGATTCAGAATCTGGAGCCTGGCAGGCAGAGTTCCTCTCAACGAGCTGGCTCTACTCACTCGGGAATTGGCCATGTTTTTTTCTTCCGGGGTGGGCCTGGTAAAAGGCTTGGAAGCCCTGAAAGGTCAGGGTTTTTCGAAGCAAACGAGTCAGGCTGCCGCCGATGTGACTCAGGGCCTGACTTCAGGGATGAGTTTGTCGCAGTCCATGGCAATGAGACCGGACGTCTTTCGGGCGATGTATGTGCGAATGATTCATGCCGGTGAGGTTTCCGGCGCTCTGGACCGGGTCCTCGATCAGCTCTCCAGCTATCTGGAGCGCGAACTGACGCTGGTGCGTCGCGTACAGGCTGCCCTGGCCTATCCGGCTATTATTTTCCTGGTCTGCGTAGCTCTCACCACGTTTATGGTGTTTTTCTTGTTTCCCACTTTTGTAGGGTTTTTCGACGGTTTAGATATCCGCTTACCGGCCATCACCAAGAGTTTACTGGCGGTTACCAGCGTCTCCCGTGAACCGGTCTTCATTTTACTTCTGGTGTTATTTCCGTTTGTCATCAGTCGTGGATTTAACCACTTGAGGCAATCGCAATCGTACGTGACCTGGATTTCCAATCTTTTGATCAGCATGCCCCTTTTGGGACCGCTGAACCGCGCCCTGGTCATGGCGAGATTCTCCTCGACCCTGTCGCTTCTCATGAAGGCTGGGGTGCTCCAGTTCACGGCGCTATCGATCACCGCCGGGGCGGTGGGTAACCAGGCGGCGCAGGAGGCCATCGAACGCTGCGCCGAGCGCATCAAGGAGGACGGGGACTCTCTCTCGGAGGCCATGGCCAAAGAAGAGCTTTTTCCTCGTATGCTGACTTCACTGGTGTTCGTGGGGGAGGAGGTAGGAGATCTTCCCAGGGTTCTGGATCTGGCTTCGGACGGTTTTGAACTGGATGTCGACACCACCATTTCCCGGGTTACCGTGATGCTGGAGCCTCTCATGCTCTCGATCATGGGACTGGTCGTGGGTTACGTCTTGCTGGCCGTTTTCTTACCGGTCTACGCTATGCTGGAGGGTCTCTAAGGTCCTGTGGACCTCTTACTGCCGAAAGTTCATCCGGCTTTGTAGAGTCACGGAGTTGCTTTTACTTCCATCTTCCTCTTCTTGCGTTCCTTCCACCTTGAAGCTAATGATAGCTCCGCTTCCGTCTTGGACCTTCAGTTCTGACAGGTTTTGGGCCATGGTCGCACCTTTTGAGGTGAGCATGCTCTTCAGGGTGGGTAGGTCCGGAGTCTCCGGGAGGCTGGAGGTAGGGGGATCGATGGCCACTTCGTTGCGGTACATGACACCATCTTCCACGTAAAAGATGACGTATTTGTGCCACAGCAATTTGTTACCGGATTCCAGGGTGAAGCGCCCGTCGAGGGGTCGGGCAGAGGCGAAGGCAAAACCGTCGAGATCGTAGATAAAGGATGACTGAGCACCCGTACCCAGTTCGTAGCTGATCCGAGAAGCCGCTCTCAAGGCTTGCTGATAGGTTTCGACGGAGTCGGACATTTTGGCGTTCCACTTAATGGCAAAGACGACCAGGGCGTAACAGGCTATCAGCACCAGGCCGAGGATACCCGTGGAGATCAAGACCTCGGGTATAGTGAAGCCTTTATTCCGGGCCAAGTCCTTAGCTTGTGGGGGTGGTGCTTCCAACATACGTTTCCATTTTCAACTGCCGGTTAAATTTGTCGGGTGCAAGGTAGTCCACGGTCACGGTCACACTCTTGAGCCCGGCCCGGATCTCTTTGACTGTGACAGTGGTGGTGAAGGTGATTTCGTGAGTGGCTCCGTTGTTTCGGACTTCTAACTCGTAAGAGTTGCCAAAGTCGGTGAGAGCGTCAAAACCTCGACCCCTGGCGAACTCCAACTCTTGTTCGGCTAGATAAGTGGCCATGAGGTGCCCCTGGGACTGGCGAGCCGCTCGGGCCGAGGCAGGGTACAGTCCAACCAGTACCATCACCGAAGTGATAAATAAGGTGGCGGCGATCAAGGTCTCGATCACGGTCAGACCGGAGGGGCGCTTCACAACCTCTCCCAACTCACCACTCCAAACGAGGCAGAGCCTGCTGGGATTCCACCCGTTCCTCCGAAACCATCAGCCCACGGCTCAAATCCCGGGATGTCGGCCAGGACTGTTGAGTCCAGCTCTATTCTGGTACTACCGCTGGTGGTGAAGTTGCCCGTCACAGAATCGTAGGCGATGACCAGGCCTTCGAGCCTGAAGCTTCCGCTCACGTCCACTCCGTCGTGGGCGTAGACCAGTCCGGTGATCCGGCTGCTCCCGGACAATGAGATCGAAGCGTCGTTTGAGGGCGTGTTGGGAAAGCCGTTGTAGCTACCACGGATGGCCACCAGGTTGACCTGGGCGATCCGGCTGGAGCCGGAAAAGTTCATCGGGTAGCCGCCGCCCACGACAACGGTACCCGGTCCGGTGATGGTGCTGCTTCCTGAGAAATCGAGGCCATAGGGGAAGTAGTGGACCTGCCCCCCTAGATTGAGGTCGTCGGGGGAGGCCGGACCCTGCGTAGTCAGGGGGTCTCCGTCGTCGTCGTAGATGATGGCGCCGGCTAGCAATACGGTCGGATCAGGGTTGGGGAGAACCGAACCCTTCTCTCCGGACAGTAGGGAGTTGGTGGTGCGGTAGTCGTTGATGAACGGCTCGGTGGAAACTGAAGTGTCACTCCCGTTGATCTCGTACGCACCGCGAATGTTGCCGGACACCCCGTTGCGCGCCAACACGTCTTGAGTGTCGTCGATCCGGGTCGAGCCGCTCACCGAAATCGCCTTGCTGGAGAGGAGTTGTCCGCTCGAGTCGAGCGGTTCGATGCGGGTGGAGCCACTGAGATCGATATCTCCGTTGGCCTTGATGGTTCCGGCGATCCTCTTGGAGCCGCTCATGTCGACCAGTCCGCCCACTCCCACGGCGATCCCGAGAGCTGAAGCGGATCCACGGGTGACCAAAACTCCGACCTGGCGGCGGATCGTGCCCATCTCGCCCTGGGCCAGTATATAGGCGCAGCCTTCCGGAACTTCAGCCCCGTTAGAGGCAAATTGTGTACCGCCGCCTGCGGTTGTGTTGTTCAGGATGGTGGCTGAGTAAGTGGCCCCGATATCCATCTCGACTTCGGCCACCGGGCCTTCGAAGGTGGGATCACTCACCAGTTGTTCCATGGCGTCCACGGCAGCGGCCTCGGCGGCCAGCACAGCTTGTTTCTTAGACTCCTCCACCCGGGCTTGCCGGAGGGTACCGAGGCCCTGCTGGGCAACCGCACTCACGGCCACCAGTAAAAGAGCCAGAACCATCAACACGAAGGGTAGCGCTAACCCCTCCTTATCACTTCGCCTCCACAGAATACCACTATGATAAACCAGATTCTTAACTCCCGCTACATTTCCGAGGACAATTCGGTCAGAGCTACTCTGGCCGCGGCATGGAGAGCTTCCGGACCAGGTGTTGCCAGGACTTCTTCCAGAAGCTTGCGAGCTTCCCTGGGATACCCTAAGTGACCCAGGATCACCCCCAGGCGCAACCGGAAAGTGGTGTTGTCAGGGTCAATGCCCAGGGCGTTGTCAAAGAAGGTGGCGGCTTGTTTCAAGAGCCCTTCGGATAGAGTCATGTAGCCCAGAAAACCCCAGGCTATGGAGTGGTGGGGATTGAGTTCGACGGCCTGGACGAAGTACTGAAAGGCCTCCTGCTGCCGTTCCATTTGAAGGGACACGACTCCGAGCTGGTAGGCCAACTCCCAGCTCCCCGGAGCCAGTTGAAGCGCGTCCTGGAAGACTGCCGAGGCTTCCTGGAGTCGCTCCAGTTTTATCAGGGACTGCCCGATCTGAAACAGCAGATAAGGCTTGTAGGGCGAATCGTCGAGACCCGCATTGAGCTCCAGCAAAGCCGCTTCGTGGTCATCTCGAGCCTGAGCCATGAAGGCTCGATCCAGCGGATCCAACTCGCTCAGCAAAGAGTGGACCGCAGACCTCTCTACCTCAGTTTCCAAGCGTTGCTGGCGGATCGGATGCGGTTTGCGGACCGGCCAATGGAGGCGAGAAGTATCGCGCAACTGAGGGGCCATGGGCACTGCTACAAAGTGAGTTCGACTGACAATCTGTGTCTTGCCTTGAAAGACGCAGGCAGGAGGGAGGGCAGTGCCGTCGACCTGGAAGTGGCCAAAAACTCGGCAGGAGAACGGCCGGGATTGATAGATGCCGCAAGACCGAGTTGTTTCATCGTACATCGGACAGAGCGGCCAGCGCAGCTCTCCATCGGGCCGCCTCTCCCGGGCCAGAAAAGCTCGGAAGTTGTCTGTAGGAGCAGTGCCATATCGCTCCGCGATGAAATCGAGTTCAAGTTCAGTGACGCGGTGCTGATCGACTCCGGTCGCGGTGCAGCACTCTCGGCAATCGCCGCAAGGGTTTCCTTCAAGCCGAGGCAAGCTCTCCTCAAGTTGTCGATAGATCTCGGCGAGTTCGGGTAGCAAGCTCATGGTTGGTTCTTATTCGTCCGGCTGTGATTTCTCCCCGCTCGCTTTACGAAGTGAAATCCACCCAGTGCTCGAAGGCTCAGCTTATGTTTTCAGAAGGCTACGTTCGCATCATCCTGGCTCTGGCTCCCTTTATGGTGTGTTTGGCCCTGTCCCTGGATAGCGAGCTATGGAAAAAGCGGTGGTGGTGGCTCGGAGGAGCGTCGCTCTTTGCGGCGAGCGTGGTCAGTTCGGTCTTCGCGGTTTGGGGCTGTCTTCCATGGCTTATCCTTACCTTTGGATTGGCCGTCAACCATCTCCGAAAACCTCGAGGCGGCCTTTCGGAACTCGCCCTTCTCGCTTCTGCCCTTTACCTTCCAGTGGGAGGGGTCTGGGCTCTTTTTGCTCAGCTCAAACTGCAGCCTCTGGGCTTTTCCGGCATCATCGTTTTGCTTACCGGGGTTCATTTTCATTACGCGGGATTTGCCTTGCCCCGACTGTCCGGGCTGTGGCTCTCCCGGCAGTCCACCAGGACCGTCTATTCGGTGGCCACGGTGGGGATCATCGCCGGAGTCCCACTGGTGGCCATCGGTATCACGACGTCTCAACTGCAGATGTCACCCTGGATCGAAGTCGTGGCGGTGAGTATCCTGGCCTTCTCGGCCTTCGTGCTCAGCCTGGGGCAACTGGTCTGGGCCTTGAAGACTCCTCTCCCTACCGCAGCCAGAGGCCTGTTCTTGTTGGGAGGCTTCAGTCTTGTCGGCGGCATGGTCCTGGCCACGATTTACGGTTGGCGGAGTGTCTTTCCGGTAGCCTGGGCCACCATCCCCACCATGTACGCCGTCCACGGGACCCTGAACAGCCTGGGCTTCTGTATACCTGGTTTTCTGGCCTGGCACCAGACGGGGTTACCTCCTGAACTCGAGTCGACCGACTCGATTCTCGAGATCGTCGATCCGCTCCCGATTGGAGTGAAAACCTTCCAGGAAGACCCGGCAATCCGAGCGCCATTGCTCCATGAGTAGCTCCTGGCGCAAGAAGCGGTCGTCTAACCTGTCAAAGCGCTCATCCATCTTGTCAAAGCGCTCATCGATCCGCGTGAACTGTTTGTGCATGACTTCGAACATCCCGGCGAAATGGTCGTCGTGAACTTCGAGTCGGGCTTGAATTCGCTCCAGGTGCTCTTTGTGGGACTTCAATTGTTCATTGTGCTGGTCCAGGCTCATAAGATTTCCTTCGGTTTGGTCCTTTTACTCTAGTCAAAAGAGCTGTGCGGTACAAGGAACACGAAGTTAAAAATTTATGAGCGAAGGGTTCTTTTCCGGGCTTCCCGAGCGCTGGCCTTGGAGCTGTAGGGGAACGCCGGACCGAAATGCGAAGGTGGACCCATGAAGGTTTATCTGCTGCAGCGCTCGATCGAATGGGAAGATCCTTCGGCCAACTTCGACGCTATTGACTCAGAGCTGGCACAGGCTCCACCCGAAAGGGAGAGTTTGCTGGTCCTGGCAGAAATGTTTTCCACCGGCTTTAGTCTGGCGTTGGACAAGGTGGGAGAACCGGAAGCCGGACCGAGTTCAGAGTTTTTGCGCTATCTCTCTCAAAAGTACGGTACCTGCACGGTAGGAAGCTTCCCTTATCGTCCACTGGACGAGGAGAAAGGCCTGAATCGATTGATGGCTTATTACCCCGACGGTACCCCGGCCGTGGCCTACGACAAGATCCATCCCTTCAGCTATGGAAAAGAGGCTGATTTCTATCGCGGTGGGACGTGTCTGCCCCTGTTTGGGTTTCGCGGATGGACGATTTGCCCCACGGTGTGTTACGACCTGCGTTTTCCCGAGATGTATCGGCGTGCCGCCATCGTCGGTGGGGCCGATCTGCTGCTCTGCATTGCCAACTGGCCGACCCCCAGGCGCGACCACTGGAATACCTTACTTCGGGCGCGGGCTATCGAAAATCAGGCCGTGATGGTGGCGGTGAACCGGGTGGGTCAGGACCCGCTGAACGACTATTCCGGAGAGAGTGCGGTGGTCGATGCCCGCGGACGCGAACTGTTGAGTCTGGGTGAGCAGGCCGCGGTAGGCTGCACCGTCCTTGATCGTGAGGAGTTGCTGGAGTGGCGCGCTCGCTTTCCTGCTCTGACCGATGCTACTGAACAATTCGAACTGCTCCGCTGCATCGCGGAGGATGCTCCGTGATCTTTCTTCAGATCCGTACCGAAGACGGTAAGTGCCGCCGTTACGTGCTGGAAGAAGAAAGCTATCTGGTGGGTCGAGGAGATGGAACTTGCCAGGGCGGGAAGTTGACCATCGCCGGCGACCCCATGCTGAGTCGCAATCATTTTCGGCTAGAAAAATTGCAAAATGGGGTTCGGGTGAGCCGTCATCCCCGGGCTCGTAATCCGCTGTATTTTCAAGGGGAGCAACAGGACCAGTTCGAGATGAGATCGGGTCAGGCATTTATGACCGGCAAAACCCGATTCGGGTTGTTCGTGTCCCAGAGTGCCAGCGAAGGGCCGGTCACCGAGTACGCCATGCCCCGGACCCAACTGCACGCCATGCAGCAAGAGAATAGTGCGGCATCCTTTCGCACCCTGCTGGCCTTACTGCCCAAGCTGAGGGGCGCTCACGGCAACAAGGCCATGCAGAAGGCGCTCGAGGTGTTGAGCGCCCTTCTGCCTCAGGCCGATGAATTGAAGATCGTGCGCCCGGGTGATCCCCCCCAACCGATTCTGGAGTGGTGCAAGAACGAACTTCCGGCCAGTCCGGCCAGTCGCCGGCTGCTCTCCAGCGCTCTCCAGCAACAGACCACGGTGGCCCACGTGTGGGCGCTGGAAAAGGAATCCGATCTCCAGGCCACCGCCCACATCCACGCTGACTGGGCGATCGCTTCTCCGGTCGTGGTCTCAGATGACGAGCAGTACAGCCTGTACGCGGTGGGAAAGAGTGCGATGGCTCTGACCGATACTCAGGTCAGAGAACAGAAGAAAAGCCTGGATGAATTGGCGGCGCTGCTGGACATCGTGGCCGAGACACTCGGGCATCATCTCACCACCGAGAGGATGACAAGGTTTGAAGGCCAGGTAGGTCAATTCTTTTCACCCGGGCTGAGGGAGCGGTTGACCGACAAAGAGTTTGCCGAGGTCCTGGAGCCAAAGCTCCGCAACGTGACGGTGATGTTTTTCGATCTGCGGGGATTCTCCAAGGCCACGGAGTCGGCCGAAGACGAAACCCTGGATAAAATCCTTTCCCATCACCAGGTCCTTACCCGGGTCATGACCGAGGTGACTGAGGCGGTGTTTCGTTACGGAGGGTTGGTGATCGACTATCAAGGAGACGCCGTCCTGGCTTGCTGGGGAGCCCTTTCCGAAGGGGCCGACGTGGAGAACGCGGCCTGTGCGGCCACCGAAATAACGGCTCTCATTAGAAATCTCGAGGTGCCATTTGGTGGTCAGCCTCTTTCCTGTGGAATCGGAATGGCCACCGGTAGAGCAGTCGCCGGACAGATCGGAGCCAGAGAGCAGATCAAGTTCGGGGTCTTGGGTAAAGTGGTCAATCTGGCTTCACGCCTGGAGGGACTCACCAAGTTTTTCGGAGTTCCGATTCTGGTCAATCAGAAGTTTCGAGAGGAACTCGGGTCCGGTCGGCTCTGTCGCTACGTGGGAAGAGTTCGGCCCGCCGGGCTCTCTGAGAGTCACGACATCCACGAACTCGTGGTTCCCCGAGAACACGGTGGTAGCGGCCTGAGCGCGGAGCAAGCCGATCTCCTGGAGCAAGCGACCAGGACTCTCATCGGTGGGGGAGTGGCACGGGCACTGGGGGATCTACTAGCCGTCCCCGAGGATCCGGTTTCAGCCTTTTTGCTAGAGGAGATTGGGCGTTTACCGGCGCCGGAGGCGTGGAGCGGAGTTATCGAGTTTTCCAAAAAGTAGAAAGGTGTTACAATCATTTTACATTTGTAAAGAAATTTCAATTCCCTTAGACTCGCCAGTTGATATGATAAGACTGAGACCCTACGTTCAGGAGCGCACCAGTAATGATTGGACCCAATTCTCCCCTCGGTACCCCAGGATTTTTTGATCAGGCAGTCTTTCCGGCGGGCCTGGGCGGCATTCTTCCGGGCACGTTGCCCCAGGATGTGCCTCAGATCCAGGTGAGCCCCAAAATGCAGGAGGACTACATCAAGAATGTGATGGCCGAGTTTATGGCCTCTATGGCCGAGGTCCAGATGAGCTTCGCGATGTATCTGGGAGGAGCACCAGGAGCAGGTGCACCCGGCGCGGCCCCTCGTCCCTGAACTAAGACTCAGTCCTTTTTAGAATCGAAGCCACCACATTGGCCGTATGATCAGCATAGGTCGTACCGTCATCGAGGGTGACGCTCTGGGTAAAGTAGTCGCCCCGTCCAGAGTGGATCATGGGACCCATATTTACGATACTGACTTTGCCCCTCCGGCGGGCTTTATTCCAGGCCGAGCGGGGAGCGATCGGCCAGCGACCCGGAAAGAGCACGGGACCGAGCTTGACGGTGCGATCCTTGGAGCCCACCAGGCAATGCACGTGCTCGGCGAGCAAGAGGCCCGGGATGCTGCTGAAAACACCTCCGATGGTGATCACCGTGACCGTTGAGCGCAGCCGGGTAAGATAGCAGGCCGCCCCCAGAGCCACCTGCCCTCCTCCGCTGTATCCGATCAGGTAGACCGGGCTGTTCCGCCGGGGGTCGAAGCCGTTCTTGAGCAAGGCTCGGTAGACTTCCTTGGCGATCCCCAGGTTGTAGATCGGACCGTAGCGGGGGTCGCTGCAAACAGCGACCTGGCACACATTTCGGGCCCCGATCCAGAACTCAAAGAAGATACTCTTGGCTTTCAGTCGAGCCCGGTGCATAGCTCCGAAAAACCAGGCCAGGGGGCGATCTCGGGTGAGGGGACTATTGGTCACGGAAAAAGGAAACACATCGTGGATGACGACCGCCTCGGGGGCTCGCTCCCGGAGCCTCTCCAGAAACCCGAACTCTCGCCGGGCTAGACTTTCTCCCGAACCGCCAATCCCGGTGAGGTAGACCACGAAGCATTCATTTTTCGGGGATTCACTTTGGCTTCGTTGGGGAAGCTCGGGCATAGTGAGGTCCATATCGGCCGACCACCACTTGAGCGACTCGAAGGGCGCAACCAGGGCGATAGCCAGGAGGATGAGGCCGAGCAGGCAGAGGCCGTACCCCAGATTGGGAAGGATCCAGTCGATCACCGGGACATCTCTCTTTCCAACAGGGCCACCGCCGCTTCCTGGGGATTGACCCACTTGTCTCGGCCCAGCAATCGGAGCCGGACCTTCTCGGCCGCGCCTCCGAAAACCGAATTCAAGCTATAGAAGAGCACCCAACCGACACCCGAACAGGCCAGTCCTTGCAGAGGAGACAGTCCGAACCGGTAATGCAAGCCGGCCACGGTGATCAGAAGGCCCCAGACAGACCAGATTTTAAATAGAAAAAGACCCACATGGGGTATGATATCCAGGAAGCTGAAGACCAGGGGGCTGTAGCTCACCCCTACGATGATTACGACAACCCGGTAGTCGGGGTTCATCCCCAGGGCGAAGCGAAGTGAGCACCAAATACAAGTGGACCAGACCAGAGCCGAGAAGGCCAGCGCGGCCAAACTGCCCACCAGGCCTCGGAGATATTGAGCCCGGGAGGCCCGGTTGATATAGAGGATCCCCACCTCCCCCAGACTCTTTGATATCACGGCCAGGGCAAAAAGGACCAACAGATATTGGAGCCCTTCTGCGGTGCTTGCCTTTTGGAAGGCCTCCGGCTTGAGCTGAAGGCCCGAATTGATGAGTTGCCAGGTTTCACTCAATGAGACACCCTCCGACAAATAGTCTACCCAAAGCTCGTTCAACCTCCAAGAAAATCTTTATTTCGTGGAAGAGGGAAGTTTTTTGAGGATTGAAGCGTTATATACCATGTGCTTCGAAATGTCTTTCTAGATTCGATCGGCTACGAACTGCCTCCTTACGTGGTGACCAGTGAGTCGATCGTCGACCGTCTCGAACCGACCTCTCGGCGTCTGGGCATTGATGCTGGATTGGTCATGGCGGCCACCGGGGTGGAAGAGCGGCGTTTTTGGGCACCGGATACCACCATAGTGGAAGCCGCCACCCGAGCGGCTCGCAAGGCCATCGACGCCTCCTGTGTGGACCCGGCCGAGATCGGCGCGCTGGTCAACACCTCGGTTTGCAAGGACTACCTGGAACCCTCGGTGGCGAGCATGGTGCATGGTGAACTGGGATTGCACGGAGGTTGTCTGAATCTCGATATCGGTAACGCCTGTCTGGGTTTTCTAAACGGCATCGCTCTGGTCGCCGATATGATCGAGCTGGGTCGGATCAAAGCCGGAGTGGTGGTCGACGCCGAGTCCTCTAGAGGGGTGGTGGAAGCCACCATGGAGCGACTCTTGCGCCCGGATGTGGACGCCGAAAAGTTTCGGCTGAATTTTCCAACGCTCACCCTGGGCTCAGGGGCGGTGGCGGTGGTTCTCACCCACCGGGACCTGGGACAGAAGCATCGCCTGGTCGGTCACGTTTCGCTGGCTGACACGGTCCATCGAAATCTTTGTTTGGGAAGCCCCCAGGAGATGCTGGTTCACGCCCAGGAGCTTCTGAAAGCTGGGCTCATGCTGGCGCGCAAGACCTGGGGGTTGGGACAAAAGTTCATGGGATGGAACTCCGCCAATCTCGACTTTATCGTAGGACATCAGGTCGGGTCCAAGCATTTTACCAGGCTCTTCGATCTATTCGGCCTCGATCAGAGCCGCACTTTCGTGACCTATCCCTCTTTAGGAAACGTTGGACCGGCTTCGATCCCCCTGACTCTCGCCATCGCCATCGAACGGGGGATGATCCGCAAGGGCTACCGCCTGGCCCTTATGGGGATCGGGAGCGGGCTGAACTGTCTTATGATGGAGATAGAGTGGTAGACCTGAACCGTTAAGGACTGTTGACCGGCCCCTTGATCGCGGTGACCTTCCATTCCCCGTCCGTCTCGGCGAGATCCCACACCCAGTGGCCTCCATCGCCCGGAACCGAGCTTTCGAAGAAAACCACCTGGGCGCTGGTAGTCTGGCGCTGCACTTTCGCAATGTCCCGTTTGGCCAGGACTTGCTGGTGGTCAGCGGCGGCCAACCAGTCTTGCAGGGTCCTGGTGAAGTCGCTGTCGTGCCAGCGCGAGCGCAGGTTCGGGGCCAGCATCATCCAGGCTTGCTCGAAACGTTCCTCCCGGAGACTGGCCAGAAACTGCTCGGCGGTTTCTCTGGCCTGGATGACCGGTGACTCGATGGGGGCCGCCTGAGTGGGCTCGTGGGTATCCTTGTTCGGAGGAGAAAACAGCCAGATCCCCAGAAGCATCACGGCCAGAGCCACTGAACCAATGACCGCAGGGGACAACAGCAGGGGCCCGGGGGCGTCCGCTTCGCCACTCTTTATGGGGGCTTCGTGGACTTTGCGCTTAGCCTCCAGAGGGGCAGAGTAATCCCGGGCTGTTCGTTCTACCGAGAATTTGTGTTCATTGGTAAAGCTCTCCGGTTCGTCGGCGATCAGGAGGATGGTGCCGAGCAGGCTCTTGTCGTGTGCAAAGATGGGCACACAGAGTGCGGATTGAAAGCTACGGAACTTGATGCCCCTCATCTGGGTGTCTTTTTCGGCGTGGTGGATCAAGACCGAGCGCTGGCGTTTGCAGCAGATCCCCAAAACTCGTTTGCCGTCGCCGCCCGTGCCTTTGTCCAGCCCGCCACTGCGCCACAACTCCTGCAGATTGTCGGCAATCTGAAGAAACAGAAAAGCCCTTACTCCGCCGGGCAGGGTTTCTATCAATTTCGTCCCCATCCGCTCCAGTTTGGGGTCTTTTTCTGATTCGCCGGCCATTCTATAAGAATTAGGCCTCCCGAGCCTCTATCCTGGGCAGATAGACGCATGGAGTCTGCGGCATATCCTTCCTATCCCCCAGGGTACTTTTTGCCTCCTGGATGGGAAATTCATGAAACCCCTGATAAAATAGGGGAGGGAAAGTAAAGGAGTGTCGCTCATGGGTTTTAAGCGCCGCCGACCCGGAATTGTACTGGTCACGGTCTTGATGATGTCTATTCTGATCGCCATGTTTATCGGGGCAGCGATCTTGATCGGTCCCCGGACCCTGGGCCTGGCGGGCTCCCAGGATAGCGCTCTGACCTCCACGGCCGCCGCTGAATCCGGCTTTCAGTATGCCGTTATGAAGATTCGGGAAAACCCGAATTGGCGGGGTGATGGCTCCGGTTTGCAGATCAACACACCGGACTTAAAGGTGGTAGAGAGTTCCGGTTACGTGTGGGGCCATATGACAGCACCCGGAGGCAGTACCTCCATGTTTCGAATCCGCTTCAACTTTGAAAACGGCGACGGCAACGGTGACCACCTGAGCAACTCAACGGGCCCGAGGACCCAGACTCCTTACGTGTCTCTGAACAACCTTTTCAACGCTTCGGAAGCGGTGGTTCCTCGAGCTACTAACGATTCGGCCAGCACGGTGCCCGACCCCACGGTGGGAGACTACAGCGTACCGGCTCACGGAATCTGTTTGTTGGTGGAGGGACTAACCGGACCGGGGACGCGAACCTTCGACCCGGCTGACCCGGAGCCCAAAGGGGTGGTCCAGAGTAAGATCCTTGAAGCGATCTTCGTGGTCTCCAATCTCGACGATCTGGCCACCGACGCGGCCGCCATGTCCAACGGTGATCTGGTAGCCAACGTGTCCGATAAAAAGCAAGTCAAGGTAGAGGCCAAGGGCGGGGGCGTACCCACGGTCCGAAGTCGCGGAAGTTTTAAGGTTGAGTGGCCGGGTGGAGCGCAGGGCGAGTACCATGCCAAGGGAGGCACGGTCTACACCAAGGACGGCTCCCTGGGGGCGAAAGACGCCTCCGGCGACCTGACCCTGGAAGTTGAAGACGATAACGATCCCTTCTATGAACTGGCCTGGGATGACCTGAAGACCGCCGACCCCGCCGGGGAGACGCTGGCAGCGGGAACTTACGTGTGGTGGCAAGACGGTACGCTCCATTATTACGACATGGATTACGACACTTTTGCTTCCCACATCAAGGCCAACCCCACGGATGGAGGCGACGTCGTATTTACAGGGGGCACCTGGACCGGTGGAGCGGCCGGCCTGACTCGTCCGGATACCCTGGAGGTATCGAGTAAGAAGCTGACCGTCACCGGTGATCTCTATGTGGAACCCACCGCGGCGGGAACCAAAGATCTCACGATCATTCCCCGGGAAGGAGCTCCGGTGGAGCCGCCGGATGCGGATGTGATCGAGGGTAGTTCAGATGGAAACTCACTGGCAATAGCTCTGGCCAACAACCTTGATTACCGAACATCATTTTTTTCTTCACAGGTCGGAGATGGCTCTGATTCACCAACTGGGACCATGGGCTGGCAAACCAAAGGTGGAGGTGCTGCCGATATTTGGTGGACCGGGGCAGGGGAACTAAGTTTTAGTCCTACTGATTATGATAATCAAATTGACGCAATGACCGATCTTTTCACTAACTTTCCCCAATTTTTTACTACGAATGGCTTCACTCTGGGGTTGGCTTTGGAAAAGTTCGGTGCAACGGGTGCCGAAGGCGACCTCCGCCTGGAAACCGGAGACACCACCACCGCTGAAGACCTGGAACTCAACTTCAAGCCCCCGAGCGGTAAATCGGCCACTCTCTCTTCCGACGGCAATATCCGAATCGGAGCCAAGCTCAAAGGAAAGGGCGCCTCCATCACTTCGGTGGGCACCCTTACGGTGGTGGGCGCGGGGGCCGACCTGGAAGCCACCCCCAACGTGGAGGAGGGGGTTAATATGTACGCCCAGGGAGACATCACCATCTCCACCCTTCACGACAAGGGCAACGACAAGTACGAGTTCAAGGATATCAAGCTCAAAGGGCTGGTCTACACCTGGGGAGACTTTCACGCCAAGCTGGGTAGCGACGACTCAAATACCAAGTCCGGCAAGTTCGGATTGGAAGGCACCCTGGTTGCCTTCGGTGGCGACCCGGCTCAGGGCAAGCCAAACAACACCCAGAAGGGCCAGATCCACATCTCCGCTGAGGAGGTCAAACTCAAGTTCGACCCTGCCTATCTGCTCAGCGTTATGAAAACCCTGCCGGACAACCTGCAATTCAAACGAACGGCCTGGACCGCCTATCGATGAGCCGTCCGGGAACGGGGGGCACGAATCGAACCGCGATCGCGGGCTTCAACCTGATCGAGTTGATGCTCGCTCTCACCTTGATCGCCATCGCGGCTCTCACTCTGGTGGCACTCTCCTTCACCGCGGTGGCTTCTCGGGAGAAGGCCGAGTCGATCTCGGACGCTATGTTGGTGGCGGAAGAGCAGTTGGCCCTGGCCGTGTACAGCATTGAAACCATACCGGAGGCTGACCACGACGCTTTTTGGGACAACTCTCTGACCGCACCCTTCTCGGAAGGCTCGGCCCGAATTGGGCCGACCGACTACAATTTTCGGGTGGAGGCTACCGACGTGCCCACCGGAACGCTGGCTCCGAACCGCCTGCGCAAACTCGACATCACGGTCTGGTGGTGGAGTGAGAATCCGGGAGAAGGTCGGGTCGGTAGTGGCCAACTCAGCTACAGCGCGAGCCGCCTGGTGAGGGAGATTCGTAATGCTCCGATCTGATAAAGGCTTCACGGTGATCGAGATGTTCGTGGCCCTGGGCATCTTCGCCGGCATCATGGTGATCACCACCATGCTGTTGCGCCAGAGCGTCTGGGTCTGGACCAGCACCGATAGTCGAGAAGACGCGGGAATGGTGCTGAGCAAGGCGCGCAACGCCCTGATGCGCGAGCTGGCGCAGGCGGATCTCGATCCGGGAGATTCCGGTGAACCCCACTTCGGCTTGAGCCAAACCCCGGCTGCCCTGGGTGGGGGAGACGCCGTCTGGTTTTTGTCGGCCAGGGGCTCCAGTGGGGAGTTTTCACGAGATAGCGACGGCTACCCTTACTGGCAGCGAAACATCCTCTTCTATCTCGCCAAACCGCAGGATCACGATGCCCTTTTCGGCATGAGCTGTGCGCCGGCTTCCAATCCAACGGGAGATGAGATCTGCCCCCACAAAATGTTGCTTCGGGTGGTCATAGACTTCCCTCCGGCCACCACGCCTCTTCCCTCGCCTCCGGCTCACCCCGGTCCGGGGGATTTTCCCGAAGACTTGATCTCTTCGGTGGATATTACCAATTACTTGATCGCTCCTCAGGGCCAGGACGTCGGTGCCATTCAGAGCCAGTCCGGAGTCGAGGAAGTAAGTATCGTAGCCACGGGCCTCCTCTGGTTCAAGGTGCAACCCGCCCCCGGGGCACCCGATGCGGGGCTGCAGATCGATCTCCGGTCAGTGGCGGTCAAAGAAGCCTCCAAGGTCTCCTCGGTGGGCTCGGTCTCCCTCTTCAACTCTCCCCAGACCTTACGAAACATCTTTTCGATCTTCCCCAATAATTAAGGCCTTCTAGCGCTCGATCCTAAAGTGTAGATCAAAGAAGTTTCTGATCAGATTGAGCCGGTGCATGGAGGTCTCTTTGCCGCTGAAGCGGTGTTTTTTTCCGGGGTAGTCCATGGCATAAAAGGCGATGTTGTTGTCTTGAAACAGTTTGTAGAGCTTAGTGCTGTTAGTGAATAAGACGTTGTCGTCGGCCATGCCGTGATAGACGAGCAGGGG
>JBAYRN010000092.1:0-22769 GCA_041676625.1 Vulcanimicrobiota bacterium | reverse complement strand
TCCACCTCCTGAAGCGAAATTTTCCTCAAATAGGTCCACTATTCCACAGAAAATTCCACTCCAGGAGGAGAAAAATGTCCTGCGTTTGGCTCGGAATGCCAAATGTCCACAGGCCCTAGTAAATGTTGCCTTCTCTTTTTTGACCGGTGTAATCGATGTAGACGGTTTTTAGTTCGGTGAAGAATTCGACCCCTTCCGTCCCCATCTCTCGGGCTCCCACGCCGGTGGCTTTGATTCCGCCGAAGGGTAGTTGGGCTTCGCCTCCCATGGTGGGGGAGTTGACGTGGGTGATGCCGGTTTCGATGCGGTCCAAAAAGCGAAAGACCAGGTTGCTGTCGTTGGTGTAGATCGAGGAACTCAACCCGTAAGGCACGTTGTTGGCGGCCTCGATGGCCTCTTCAAAGTTCTTGACCCGGATCACGGCCAGGACCGGACCGAACAGCTCTTCCTGGGCCAGGAAACTGTCGGGGTCTACGTTGTCGAAGACGGTGGGCGGATAAAAGTAGCCTCGCTCCAGCGGAGCTTCGGTGGAGCGGCTACCACCCAGCAGCAACTTGCCACAGCGAGAGTCGCCCCTGGCCTGGTCGACCCCTTCGATCACCGTTTTCAGTTGCCATTCGTCTACGATCGGCCCCATCTCGGTTGCGGAATTCATGCCGTCGCCCATCTTGATGGTTTTGGCGCGCTCGACCAGTTTGCGCACAAACTCGTCGGCCACTCCGGGAGTGACGATGGCCCGGGAGGTTGCCGTGCAGCGCTGTCCGGTGGAGCCGAACGCCCCTTGCACGGTGGCTTCCACGGCCAGGTCTACGTCGGCGTCGTCCAACACCACGATGGGGTTTTTCCCACCCATTTCGCATTGCACTTTGATGCCTCTTTTGGCTCCGTCGCAGTAGAGTTGTTGTCCCACCGAGTTGCTACCGGTGAAGGAGAGGGCTGCAATCTTGGGGTGTTTGACGATCAGATCTCCCACGGTGGATCCCTTACCGATGGTCAACTGCAGGACCCCGGGAGGAAGCCCGGCATCGTGCAGCATCTCGACCAGCATGCAAGCTGTCTT
The DNA here is from genome assembly GCA_041676625.1 of Vulcanimicrobiota bacterium. Taxonomy (GTDB): domain Bacteria; phylum Vulcanimicrobiota; class Xenobia; order Xenobiales; family JADMJV01; genus JAEXNA01. Next base: position 21,709 of record JBAYRN010000092.1, on the reverse strand, counting down.
GGTGGTGCTGCTGGCCGGTTTGAAAATGGCGGTGTTTCCGGCGATCAAGGCAGGCACGATCTTCCACACCGGAATGGCCACGGGGAAGTTCCAAGGAGTGATCAGTCCCACCACGCCCAGAGGTTGCCGCACCGTGTAGGCGAGCGTGTTTTCCATTTCAGACGGGATGGTACGCCCTCCGAAGCGTCTCCCTTCGCCCACCATGAACTCCACGATGTTGATGGCTTTTTGCACTTCTCCCAGGGCTTCCGGTAAACGCTTGCCCTCCTCCAGGGTGAGAGCTTCGGCCAATTCGTGGCGACGATCTTCCATGATTCTCTGAAACTGGGCAAAGATTTTGGCTCGTTTGGGGGCCGGAGTGCTCCGCCAGCCTTCAAATGCCTTCACGGCACTATTGATGGCCGCTTCTGCCTGTTCGGTGGTCATCAGATAGGTTTTTCCTATCGAACTACCGTCGGCGGGATTGATATTATCCATGGATTCGGCGCCGGACACGTTGACGAACGCTCCGTCCACGAACGACATAAATTTATCGGTGATCTGACTTTTAGATTTGGTAGGTGTCTCCAGCATTGGGTTCCCTTCAAGAGTGCGCGAGCGCAATATGGTCTCGGCCGCTTCGTTACAGGCGGCAGGGCTCCTGTGGAGAATTTTGAGATCGTGAGTTTTCCAGGTCGATGAAGAAATTTTTCAAGAGATTGCTGTGGGCTTTTGCCCTACTTTTGATCGGGCTGAGCATGGCTATCATTCTCTTGCCTCCCGCGTACTCGCCGGTTCCTGAAGTGGCTGCGGTCTTTCAGCCTGAGGAGGCCGCGTTTGGTGAAAGCAGAAGCCTCAATATTCTGCTCCTGGGGGTCGATTACAACTACGACAGCAAGGCTCAAAGACACACCAGCGGGGCGCGCTCCGACACCATTTTGATCCTGCGGGTCGAGCGGGGAGGTAAAGAGCTTTCCATGTTGAGCATCCCACGCGATCTCTACGTGGGGATTGGCAAGAACGCTGTTCACGGTTATGACCGGATCAACGCAGCCTACTCCTACGGTGGTGAGAAGTTGGCGATCGAAACTCTGGAGCGACTAACCGGCCTGAAGATCGACCATCATATTGTAGTGAAGTCGGACGTGGTGGCCGATCTGGTGGATGGGATCGGTGGGGTACCGATCGTGGTGGAAAAGCAGATGGACTGGGATGATAATTGGGCCGGTTTGCACATCCATTTAAAGCCGGGCCCCCAAACCCTGAACGGTGAACAAGCGGTTGGCTACTGCCGCTTCCGCCACGACGAGGAAGGCGACTTCGGACGGATCGAGCGGCAACAAAAGTTCTTGACCGCGCTCTTGAAAGAGTTGAAGAAAAAGCAGCACTGGAGTAAGTACAAGAAGCTTGCCGGTCTGGTGAAAGCCAAGATGAAGACCGATCTGGAGAACCGCCAACTGGTCGGGCTGGCAGTTTTGTACAAGGATTTTCCGCTGGAGAACATCCGCAAGGGCCGACCCGAGGTCCTGGATTACTTCGAGAACGGTGCCTCTTATCTGGTGTTTGCCGCCGGGGAGCCCGGAGCCGCCGTTCAGAAGCTCTTTCAGCCCTTGACAGACCTGAACTCGGTAGCGGTTTCCGTGGTGATTCAAGCCACGGAAGAGTATATGAGTGAAGCCCGTAGGGTGGGAGCGGTACTGAAGAAACGAGGATTTCAGAGCGTACGAATCCGGCGGGTGAACGAGTCTTCAGGAGAAACAACCCTGGTTTTGCACAGTTCCGACGGGGAAGGAAGTGAAGTGCTTCGAGAACTGTTCCCTAATCTGAAGCTCACCAAGATAAAATCAAAAGGTCGCCCGGAGGCGACCCTGTACTTGCGTTCGGATGTTCTGGTTAAGAGTGACTAATTCACTCGGATGAGGATGTGGCGGTTGGGGCGCCGCTCCCCGTCCAGATAGGCGTAGCCCTCGAAACGGCCCTCGTCCACCTTCACCAGATCGAACCAGGCCACACCGTACTGGTGCCAGTCCGAGTGGAAGCCCCAGCGTTGCCCGTCGTAGCAATGGGCAAACGTGCGAAAGCCGCTTTGGGGAAAGGTGATGGGAGCCACGTGATCGGCCTGGACGTTGTAGTCCCCGTTGGCTTCGACAAAGCTAAAGGTCGCCAGGTAGACCGGACGGTCACCATCCATGACGTATTGCTGCCAGGTGCCGACGGGAGAGTCCTGGGTCGTAGGGGCTGTATGAGGATTTAGGTAGTTGGCGCCCAACTGGTAAGTACCCACGGACACCAGTAAAAAGAGAACTGACAAGATTAGTGGACGTATTCTTTGACTCATATCACGAGTATACGACCTTTTGTTGGCAGTCTCAAGGGGTCTTAAGGTCCTAGCGCAGTCCGTGGCTCACCATCACCCATTCGGTTCGGGCCGGGAAAGGTTGTCCACGCAGGGCTTCGTCGTAGTGGAATCTGAGATTGTCGACGATTTTGATCCCGTTGGTGTTCACCGCTCCGTAGAAGGTCACGTTTTCTGCAAATTGGGTGTCCATGATCTGGGAAGACATGACCATGGCCACCACCGCGTTTGCTCCAAAATCAGCGAGGACTCTGGTGCACCCGGGCTGGGGTACGCCGTAGAACTGAAAGTCACCGGGGACAGGAGCGACCCCGGCAGCGGGCATATTGATCCGACAGTTTTTTCCCACGTAGAGGGTGTGCCCGAAGATGACCACCGGCCCATCGGAGGCCGGACCGCTCAACTCCACGGTTACGTCGTCTCCAAAATCCACGAGATTGGAAAAGTAGTAGGTCTCACCCCTTTGAAAGCTCACGGTCCCTCCATCGGGCACGTTCACCTGGTCATATTCGCCCGGCGGGATCAGCCCTCCCGTGATGGTGCCGGGCAGCCGCCCCTGGGACTCGAATACCCGAGGTAGATAGCCCTCGTCCAGGCGGTTTTCGAGGAGCGCAGTTCCCCCGTTGTACGTTCCGAGATTGGAGTGGGAGGGGAGGACCGCTTCCCCATGCACAACGGTGCGGCTGAGATTGATGTCTCCCAGGGAGCGGATGCTAGCTTTTTGGTTGGGTGAAGGTGGAGTGTCGGGGAAGGACTGAAACGGTAAGACTCCGGTACTGCTGTTGTAGCTGAGGATCTGGCCGTCGTTGGAATTGATGGTGAGTTCACCCTGGGTTATCCGGAAAATGGCGTGATCGAACTCCACCATCGGTCGCTCCAGAATGATCATCCGGTCGGCGCCACCGAAGCCACCGGTGACCGTCTCTCCGTTGATCAGTGCTCGCACCCGCAAGGCCGCCTGGCCAGGTTGCAGGTGGGTTCCGTCGGAGGCCGGGATGGGGGTGGTGCCGGATTCGTTGTTGGCTTCCAGCCAGACCTGGAAACCCACGCTTTCGCGGCTATTGAGAAACTCTTTGTAAGGAGAGGTCTCGGTGGGAGCCCAGGAAGGGTCTTCGGTGAGTTTGGCCATGGCGGTGCTGATCCCGGCCTTCACCGCTAGATCGGCGTGCAGCATTTTTTCTCGAAAAGAGCCGGTGGAGTAGTTTTGAGAGGTGAGAAGGCCGGAAGCAACGGTCATGGCGATGATCATCAACACCATGAGCATGACCACCGCCACGGCAACCCCTTTGCTCTGCTCAGCCTTAGTTGCTGGGTACAATATCCACCTCGGTACTCACGGCGTACTTTCGGTCCCCACCCTGTTCGATCCTCAGGAAGACTTGAAAAAGGTTGGCTTTGGCAAAGTCGGAGGGCGCGAGCTTGGAAACAGTATTGTTTTCAACTTTGAGTGGTCGAGCCTCAAAGTTGGTCACTCCCGAGGCCACCGTTCGGTACTCCCGTCCCGGCACCGCGAAGTAGAGGTCGTCTCGGGGCGGGGTCAGATGGAGAGGGTGGGGTGGAGCGACCTCGGGGGAGGGGAGGCGATCGATGTAGCGCTTGAGTAGCCCCTGGTCACCCTCCAGCCGATAGGAGAGGAGGGTCTGCCAGCGGATTCGATTGCCCGCGGCGTGGTCGATCAACAGGGTGCCGTTGTCGTTTCGGGGAGTGGGAAAGGTGAGGGCGGGGGGAGTCGCTTGCCAGACTGTCCCCAGGATCGAAGACTCGCCCAGTTCTTTGGAGAGGGAGCCCACCGTTTTGAGCAGGTCCTCTTCGATCCGGCTCTGCTCTTGAATGCGCTGGTGGTACTGCATGGAGGCTCGCAGGGCCGAGGCACAGGCCGCGGTCAGGAGCAACAGAATGCCGGAGGCGATCAGCAACTCGGGCAGGGTACGGCCTTGCTCATTCACTGCGGTACATCCGGGTCTGCAGAACAAACCTTTTGGTCTCATTCTGCTCGTCGTAGGTGAGTTCGATGATGATGTCTTTTAGGGTTTCGTCGGAGTTCTCAACCACCGTGGTGGCGCAGTAAAACTCCTTGGGAGTGACGATGCCGTCCACTTCCCGATTCAGGATGAGACTCGTGTCGCGGCTCGCTTTCTCCAAATTGGGATAGAGGTGGGCGGTCAGTCGGGACATCTCTTGCTGGGCCAGTATCCGAGCAGCGTTGCGGTTGCGATACTTTTTGATGCTTCGTTCCTGGTACTTCCAACTTGCCGCCAAACCCCCCACGGTGGTGGCAAAGATCACGCTGGCCAATAGAACTTCCAGCAGGCTAAACCCTCGACGCCTTCGATGACTCTCAAGCACTCTAAGAGTATAACATTAAATTGGTGAAAAAGTCAGCGCTCCATGATTTCCGAGGCCAGTTCGGCCAGCGCCGATCGCTCACCCTTCTGCAGAGTGATGTGGGCGGCGATCTTTTGCTCCCGAAAGCGCTCCACCACATGAGTTAGGCCGTTAGAGGTGGAATCTAGATAGGGTGAGTCGATCTGATAAGGGTCACCGGTGAGCACCAGTTTGGTGCCGTGCCCGACCCTGGTGACGATGGTCTTTACCTCGTGGGGGGTGAGGTTCTGGGCCTCGTCCACGATGATGAACTGGTGAGGGAGACTGCGCCCCCGAATGTAGGTGAGGGCCCGAATGTCCAGCACGTTGCTGTCGACCAGGTAATCCATCTTGGAGGATCCGCGGGTCTTCTTGTCGCCACCCTCGTTGAGCAAGAACTCCAGGTTGTCGTAGATCGGCTGCATCCAGGGAGCCAGTTTTTCTTGCTCGCTACCCGGCAGGTACCCGATATCTCGCCCCATGGGGACCACCGGTCGGTACACCGAAAGGCGACGATAGATCTTGTCGTTGACGACTTTCTGGAGTCCGGCGGCGATGGCCAGGATGGTCTTCCCGGTACCGGCTTTACCGGCCAGGGTGACCAGGGGGATGTTGTCGTCCAGCAGCACTTCCACCGCGTATCGCTGCTCGCGGTTCAAGGGCCGGATCCCCCAAATGTCGTGGCGGGGGTCCCGCAGCAGTTCGATGTTGTGGCCGTCGTAGCGAGCCAGGGCCGTGACCGAGGGAGACTCCCGGCAGACCAGCATCAGGAACTGGTTGGCAAAAAACTTGCGCCCATCTTCGGAGAGTGTGCCGTTGACCGGCAGTGTCTTCTCCCGATAGAACTGGTCGATCAGTTCCTGCGACACCATCACTTCGGCGTGGCCGGTGTACATCTCGGAAGGGTCCACGATCTGGTCGGCCCGATAGTCCTCGGCCAGTAGGCCCAGCGCTTCGGCTTTGACCCTCATGTTGATATCCTTGGTGACTAGGACCACTTTCTTTTCCGGTGATTCCAGTTTAATGCCGACGGCGGTGGCCAGGATGTGGTTGTCGGCGCTGCGCTCAAAGCCCGCCGGCAGATGAACCCGGCTGGACTTTTCGTCCACCGTGTCCACCACCAGAGTGCCCCCGTTGTCCAGTTTCACGCCGTTGAAAATACGGCCTTTCTGGCGCAACTCATCGAACATGCTGATCACTCGGCGGGCGTTTCGGTGGATCTGCATGGAGCCGCGTTTGAAGGTGTCAAGTTCGTCGAGCACGACGATAGGAATGACGACACGGTGCTCCCCGAAGCTATAGATCGATTCCGGACGGTGCAGCAAGACGCTGGTGTCCAGGAGATAAATTTTACGGGCTTCCGTCATGGCCACCTCAGTTTGCGTATTTTTGATAGAATTCTTCGTACTTTTCGACTTCCCAGCTACTGCCGATCACCAGCGGAACCCGCTCGTGAAGCGAATTGGGCGTTAGCTCCATGATTCGCCGGTTTCCGGTGCTGGCTTTCCCACCAGCTTGCTCGGCGATAAAGGCCAGCGGCGCGGCTTCATAAAGCAAACGAAGTTTGGGACTGGGTTTCTTAGGGTTTTTGTAGTCGACGGGGTAGAGAAACACTCCACCCGCCAGGAGATTTCGATGGAAATCGGCCACCAGGGAGCCGATGTAACGAAGGGAGTAGGGACGCCCGGTCTCGGCGTCTTGTTGTTTGAGAAAGTTCACGAAGTCCTTGGTGCCCTGGTCCCAGAACAGGGAATTTCCCTCATTGATACTGTAGGTCTTACCTTGCCTGGGGCACTGGATGTTTTCATGGGAAAGTAGGAACTCTCCCACCGAAGGGTCCAGGGTAAAACCGTGAACCCCGGAGCCCGTGGTGTAGACCAGCATGGTGGAGGAGCCAAAAATGCAATAGCCGGCTGCCACCTGTTTGAGCCCCGGTTGCAGGGCGTCTTCCAGGGTACCGTCTCCGCCACCTTTGGTGACTCGCTTCAGCACGGCGAAGATGGTACCGATGGAGACGTTTTTGTCGATATTAGAGGAGCCATCCAGGGGGTCGAAGACCAGAACATAGTCGCCTTTGCTGAAGCGGCTCGGGATCTTGATGAGATTTTCGCACTCTTCGGAAGCCATGCAGCAAAGGTGACCGCCGTGATCCATGGCCTTGAAGATGCGGTCGTCGGCGAAGCGGTCGAGCTTCATCACGGTTTCACCCTGGATGTTGGTATCCGAAGTCTCCCCCAGAATATTCACCAGCCCTGCCTTCATCACTTCTCTAGAGATGATCTTCATAGCCAGGGTTAGATCCAAAAACATGTTGGAGAATTCACCTCGAGAGTCAGGGTATTTCTTCTGCTCTTCGATCAGGTGTCTTGTTAAGGTTACCAGCTTACCGTCTGCCACTTGGCCCTCGCTCTTTATTCATGGATGGCCTGGTAATTGCGCCTTTGATAGCCGCATTCCCTTCCTTGGGCACAGTGGTTTGTGGGGTCCGTGGTACAAATGAACTGCTCGGGATGAAACAAAGCACCAAAGGTGTTTCTCTACTCTGATGACGAATTTTGATGAGGGGGAATCTATAAAATCCCGATCCCCCACGGGTCGGTAAAATAGGAGGACAAACCTTTGTCGAATGACTATTCGCAACTTCACGGTCAGATAGCGGGCGATCTGACTGCGGCAGCAACCTCGGCCTCACTCGCGGCCGGGTCGGGAAGAAGAAAACTGACTATTAGAGATAGTCAACTACCGAGCATCATTCCGGCCGGCGCTAAAGTCAGCTTGGAACAGGTCGCCTTCGGCAAACTTGCCATGGGCGACATTATCTGTGTCAACACCGGAAACCAACCTCAGGTGCGGCGATTCATCAAACTCAAGCTGACCAAATCAAACACCGCGTTGCTCACTGCTTACGAAGGTTTCAAGAAGAAAGATGCTTTACCTACCGGCTCTCTGGTAGGCCGGGTCGTAGAGGTTGAAGCAGGCGGTAAATCATGGGACCCCAACAAAGAAGGGCCCCTGAAGAAATTCTGGGGTAAGCTCACTCAGTACGGAACTCATAAGCCTTTCGGTATCGGTTAAAAGGACCGACCCTCTTTTAGCACCAGGCTGTGCTCAAACCTGGTTTGGAGTACCTCTTCGGCCCGTTGAGATTGGGTAATCATGCTGCTCAATAACTCCACCGCCGCCTTCTTGCGGGTCTCATAGTTGGCCAGATCGTGAACCGAAAATTGGCAGGATCGGCACTGCTTAAATTCACCCCATCCGATATCCTGACGGGCTAAAGGGTGCATGAGATTGCCGCAGACCAGGCAGCGACCCGCCCGGTGGAAGAGCTTGAATGTGTCTTCTTCCATCAGGTCTGGACTGGCCATTCCGGTAGGCACGTCCAGCGATAGCGTCTTGTCACCTTTCCCAGAATCAAGCTTTCGCTTCAGTTCCGGGACAGTCAGGTTCATGGCCTCGGCCGCCTCCCTCAAAGTCTGGAACGGTCTTAAGAGTTTTTTTAAGGTTAAGCGCATGACCTAGAGAGGTTCGACATCGGTCACTGGGAATCATTCCAGCATGCCGGAGACCGCGGCCATACCGTCTCTGGAAGAGTTGAGGACCGCCTTTGCTTTTCTGGACTCTCACGGGTTTGCGCGTACCGCGCGGATCCCCATGGTAGCGGCTCGCCAGTGGAAACCAGGCTGGGAATGGGCCGCTTGGAGACGTTTTCGAAGCAGGCGGGCCAACATTCATGAGGTGGCCTTCCCTCACCTCTACTTCCAACTGGAGGAACCCGAGGTGCAGCGACTGTTTGCTGCTCTGACTCTGGGGCGGCGGGATTTGGAACTGGGCCGGCACCAGGAGTTGCAGGGGCTGTGTCAGGGCCAGGCTCAACCGAGTTGGACGGTACTCCATCGATTCGGACGGTATGTATTGCGGAGTCACCCCGAGGGTTCGGGGAAGGACTGGGTCTATTTTGGCGACGACACCTTGTTCTTGATGCAGCGAAGTCGAGAGTTGCTAGCTTCTCTGAAGGGGCCGGTGCGTTGTCTGGATCTGTGCTGTGGAGGAGGAGGGGTGGGGCTGGCCCTGCCTTCCTTTGAGGGAACGCTCATGGGGATCGATCTCAACCCCACGGCAGTCGGTTTGGCTCAAGCGACCGCCGCTGCCCAGGGTCTCTCGCACTATCAGTATTGCTGCCTCGACCTCATGGAGGGTCTGCGGGGAGAGTTTGAGCTGATTTTCGGTAACCCACCGACTCTATCCCCACTTCTGACCGGCAAAGATGTCTTTCACGCAACTGGCGATGAGGATGTTCTGCCGAATTTGTTGGAGAAAGTTCTGACGGCGCTGACCCCAAAGGGGCGCGCAGTTTTTACCTTCTTCAGCGAAGCGGAGCGAGGGAAAGACGCCCAGTGGGATCGGCTACGGGAACTCCTGACCGGCAAGCGTGGCTTCCGCTGCTACGCCCGGCGGGAGTACCCGCTGGGAGCGGGTCGGTATCTCCGGCACTCAGCCCTGGAGTTAAATCCGCTGGGCGATGAAAGCGCACAATTCGAGCCGCTTGGGGGCCGGGGGGTGCAACTACCCGGGGTCAAGGCCCGGCAACTCTGAGTTACTCCAGGGCCCGTAGCGCCCCTAGAGCCCGCAGCGCCGCCAGGAAAGAGTCCTGGTCTTCTCCGTCTTGCAGCCAGTCGGCCCGGAGGGCATCAATGGTCTTCTCTCCGCTCTTGATACGCATCATCAGTTCAGTGGCCTGGGAGTCCAGGAAGGTGGTGGGGATCCAGTTGTCATCACTCACTTCCAGCAACCCTCGTTCGTCTTCCCAGTCTCTCCAGCAGGACTTAAAGTAACGGCTGAGGCGGGGCCTCCATTCGGGGTCCGGTCGCCAGCCCGGATCGTTGTAAGTGGTCAGAGAATCCAGCCAGAACAGGATGTCATCCTTCACATCACTCTTGGGCCAGGTGGCCTTCTCCATGGCTTTCCAGTTAGGGGTTCCGGCGGGCAGCCTTCTGATAAACACGTTGGCAAAGCGGATCGCTCGGATCCCGTGAGTCAGATAGCTTTGCAGATACTTGTTGAAGGTTTCTTGATAAGATTGCACCGGACCGATGTGCTGCACCACATACTCCCCCAGGGATTTTTCCACGTACCACAGGACCCCGATGCCCCAGCCGGTGCCGTCGCTTTCAAGCCAGCGTTCCAGACGATCCACGTAGGGGTCGTCGGCCATCACCGGGTACTCCAGGATCATGGAAAAGAGGCCGCCCTCCCGCAGGCGGTCCGGCAGGCTGGCCACCACCCGGTGGCTCACCTCTTCCCCGGTTTCGCCGGGGCTTCGGTGGATCAGAACGACGTCGGGATCAGGGCTCGGGACGAAAGGTGGATTGATGGTGATCAGATCGAACATCTCCTCACTCTGGAGGGCCTCAAAGAGGTCCCCCAGGTGAGTCTCCACTTTCACCGAGTTGAGGGCAGCGTTGGCCCGGGCGTACTCCAGGGCTCGGGGATTGATGTCGACCGCCCTGGAAGGGGCGTGGGCCGCCGACATGATGGCGTGAATCCCCGATCCGGTACAAAGATCGAGGGCGTTCTTTACCCCCACCCGGGGGGTGGTCCGGGCCAGCACGTAGCTATCGGTACCGATTTCGTAGATCTTTCCCTCGGTCTGGTGGCCCAGGGTGTACCAGTAATCGGTGAAAAAGTAGTGGCCCTGGCACGGATACAGCACCACCTGGCTGGTGAACACCCCGTCAAAGCCCACGATGGCGTTGCACTTATCGAGGGCCAGGCAGTTTTCCAGGCCCAAGAGTTCGAGCAACTCCTCTCGACCGAGTCCCTCGCCCAGGAGAAAGAAGCCGGTCAGGGTGGCCAGGGGAGAGGGGTTGGTCTGGCACATCCACTGATAAAAAGGGATCTGCCCTCCGATCAGTTCTCCGTTGTCGTGGAGGCGGAGCAAGTTGCGCACCGCTTCTTCGGTATAGTTGTGCTCGGTCAGGCGCGCGGCCAGGGGAGCCAGTTCGGATGGTTCGACGTTGAGTTTGAAGTCGGGTAGAGCCATTCGCTGAAGTTTTGCCCGGGGGGCTTATTCCCCTCTGGTCCACCCAAGGTCAGTTTCCACAGCTCGATTCTCGGATGCCAGCTTCAGGAGATGGTGCTTCACATTGGCCCTGGCCGCCGGCATGAGCCGGGGATCCACGGCACGATAGAGGCGGGACGCCACCGACTCCACGGTGCGAGCTTCCGAACCCAGTAAAGCCAGTATTTGCTCTTCTCGCTTCTGTCGGTGCAAGATCGTCTCTCCGAAGGGGTCGCTGCCCCGGCCCCAGGGGGGGCCGTGGGAAGGTACGATCAGATTGCAGTCGCGCTTTTGGAGCCTGCTTAAGGACTCCAGGTAGTCAGGCAGGCTGCCGTCGTCCGGAGGCAAGACGATGCTGGAGAGGCTGGAAATCATGTCGCCGGCCAGCATGGCGCTTCGCTCGGGGAGTTCGAAAGCGAGATGTCCGGGAGCGTGTCCGGGGCTGAAATGGCAGACCAAAGTCAGGCCCTCTTCGATCTCGATCTTCTGACCGTCGTGCAGGTCGGTCGTGACCGGAAAATCTGCCGGTAAAAGCGGTCGGGTGAGAGGGTGGCAATAGAGGGGCAGGTGAGACATCTGAAGGGCGTGGTAGCCATCTAAATGGTCGGGGTGGTGGTGCGAGAGGATGACCCCTTTAACTTGGGCTCCGGCGGCCTGGTGGTGGGCGATCTCCTCCATCAAGATCTGGATCTCGGGCCCTCCTGGATCGATGATGTACAGGTTCTGGTTGCCCAGTAGGACGGTGTTTGTCCAGGCCGCCGGAGGCATCGCGAGAGTGGGCAAGGGGACCACGGTGAGGCCGGGGGCAAACGGCAGTACGTGCTCATCGCGAACCGAGGGTTCGGCGAAGGCGGCGGCTTCATCCGGCCAGGGTGCTTCTTGTTTTCGGCAGTTTTCCCACTGGACGAGTTGGCGGAAGGTGGGGGGAGCCAGTTGGAGCTCTCCGGCCACTCTGGCCTGGAGGGCCTCCTCGACCGTGTACCAGTTTCCTCCGATAAATTCCAAGCCGTCCGGTTCCGGCTCTAACTCCTCGGGAAGCTCCAGCAGAAAAACTTCCACGTCGTAGCGGTAATGGGAGTACGCGGGGGTGATGGCCCTCGCGAACGGAACCAGCAGCCTTTCCCGAGGCGGTACTACCCCGGTCTCCTCGGCCAATTCTCGCAGGGCTGCCTGGCGGGTGGACTCGCCCGCTTCCCCCACGCCCCCCGGAAAAACGGAAAAGCCAGGCAAGAATCGGGTTTTACCCCGAGTCCCCAGCCAGATCCGGGATCCCCGGCAAAGCATGACGGCGGCAGCGGCTTTGATAGGTTGCGCGGTCATTCCCACTGCGGCTTGTAGCCCTCCCGGGAAAGGCTCTCAAAGCGCCTGACCAGCCGCCGCATGAACTCTTGTTCGTCGCCCGACCAGTACAGGTGTTCACCCACGTACATGTCACAGAGAAAAGGCACCAACAGGCCCTCTCCCCGGGGCAAGGCCCGGCCCAACCCTTGAAAGTAGACCGGCACGATGGGAACATCCGGGTGGCGCTCGGCCAGGATGGCGATGCCTCGTTTAAACTTGGTCATCTGCTCCGGCTCTCCCCGGGAGCCTTCAGGAAAGAAAATCACCGCCGACCCTTCGCTGAGAGCTTCGCTGATGGGATCGAGCGGGTCCGAACCTTCCGGCCGATCTTCCTTCTTTCGATAGATGGGGATGATGTTTAAGACGTGACGGCTGAACCAGGTCAGAAACGGGCCGTTCAACCAGTAATCGGCGGCGGCCACCGGCCGGAGGTGGGAGAAGAGAGAGCGCGGGCAGGCGATCATCAGGACCACGGTGTCCAGGTGGGAGTTGTGGTTGGCCACCAGAATAGCCGGGCCTTTTTTGGGCATCAGGAAGCTGCGCCGGATGTTGACTCCCAGGTAGAGAAAAACGATCGGACGCACGAAGAAGTTGAAGAATAAAAACCTGGCGATTCGTCCTAACAAAGCGGTCCCCTAATAGCAAAGATAGTAGATGTAGTGAAAAAAGAGCGGAGCGGTATAGGTAAGGCTGTCGACCCGGTCGAGCACACCCCCGTGCCCTGGAAGCATCTGGGAGGTGTCTTTGATCCCCAGGTCTCTCTTCACGGCTGAAACGCAGACATCGCCGACGAAGCCGAAGACGCCGATACCGATGCCTGCGATCAGAGCCTGCAATAAGCTAAGGGGAGTCATCCAGATGCTCAGGATCACGGCCAGAGCAGAGGTGGTCAGCACTCCGCCCAGCAAGCCTTCCCAGGTCTTGTTGGGACTCACCGACGGTACGACCCGACGAGAGCCGAACGCCTTGCCCCAGATAAACTGAGCCACGTCGTTGAGTTGAGTCAGGATGATCACGTAGAGGACCAGGGCCGGTCCGGAGCCGTAAGGGTTGGAATCGGTGGCCGGGAGCATGAGTAAGAAAGCCAGATGGGAGAGGGAGAAGACGGTGGTCATGACTCCCCAGTGCAAGACCCCGGCGGCCTTGAGAAAGTTGGTCGTGTTGCCCCCCAGGACCATCCTCAAGGGCACGAACAAGAACAGATAAACCGGCACGAAGATAATGAACATTCCGTACCACTCCAGGGCCGCCCACAGGTACTGCACCGGGATGGCAAGATAGATGTAAAACAGCACGTTGCGGTCCACTCGCCGGGTGGGAGCCAGGGTAAGAAACTCCTTCAGACCCAGAAACGAGATCAGGGCGAAAAAGACCAGGGATGCGTTGGAGCTCAACAAGATGGCGGAGCTGAGGAGGACGATGATGATCCACCAGGTGCGGAGTCGCTGAAGCACCTCGTCAAACTCTCCCGAGCCCCCCCGGGAGTGCAGAAAGTTCACGATGATGGTGGCCCCGATCAAAATCACGAACAAGCTGGCCAGTGCCCACAAGACCACCGGGTTGTGAACCGCTTCGCCTCTTTCCAGGAGTTGCATCATTCCTCGAGTTCCTCCAGGCTGCGACCGATTCGGCGAGCCACCGTGAGGAAGGAGAGCAGTACTCCCAGCCACATCAAAGCTGATACCCAGGCAAAGCTAGGAGCTCCGTAGGCCAGGGCCAGTCCGGTGGCTCCGAAGAGAAAGGCCCGATCGCTCTTGCCCATGGGGCCGTCGTAGCGCCGACTGGCACCCTGGCTCACTGCCACCACCCCGGTAAACTCGGTCAGCACACCCAGAAAGCAAAAAAGCAGGGTGGCGGTCAGGGGAAACTCCGCTCGCAAGGCCAGGGGCATGTACAAGAAGGCGTCGCTCAGCACGTCGCCCAGTTCGTTGAGAAACCCCCCCAGGGCGGATTTCTGCCCGTGCTCTCGAGCCAGCATGCCGTCGATGGCGTTGAGAGCCATGCGCAAAAACAGTCCGAGGGGGACCAGATAGAGAACCCGGGGGTCTGAGATCAGCCAGCAGGCTGCACCCATGGCCGCCGACAGCACCAGGGCAGCCACGGTCACCCCGTTGGCCGTCACTCCGGCTTTGGCTAGAGCCCCGGTGAGCGGCCTGAGTAGCTTCTGGAATTGACTTTTCAGTTGATAGACGCTTGCCATGCTTTGCGCTTCGCGTCGAAAACGATTGTTACTGCCCGCGGCGAAGGAGTATCTGGAGGTTCCCGGCAACAAGCTCGGCGTGGCACGGAAAAAAGGAGCACAAAGCCCCATCGTCGGGGTGGCCCAGGGGCCTGACAAGAAGGGGCGGTTTTCGGTAGAGATACCGGGGAGCGGCAAGGCCTTGCTGTTTTACGGCGGGGTTGTGGGGGAGTCGGTACTGGTCAGGCGGGGTCGACGCGGCCGGCGGGGTGAGCAGGGTGATCTGTTGGGAGTACTGGAGCCGTCTCCTCTTCGCAGGGAAGCCCGCTGCCGGCACTTCGGGGTTTGCGGCGGATGTACCATGCAGCAGATGGATGAAGAAACCGCCCTCACTCTCAAGACACGCCCCCATTACCAAAGCTTGCAAGCTCGATTTCCGGAAGCGATCCTGGAGGCTCCGGTGGCCTCCCTCAGGACCTTCGCTTACCGCACCAAGGTGGAGTTGACGTTTTTAGCTCAAAGCGGTGGAGAGACGACCCTGGGCTTTCACCGACGGGGCCGTTTTGACCGGGGAGTGGAGGTGGGTCGATGCTGGCTATCTCCACTCTCTTCGGAGCTGCTGGAGAGCTTGCGACAGTGGCGGGAGTTGCACGGGCTACGAGGGTGGGAGCCCCGGAGCAATCAGGGCGATTTGCGATATCTGGTGTATCGCCACGCCTCTTGCTCGGACCAAAATTTGGTGGCTCTGGTGGTCAACGCTTCTTCCCAGCTCTCACCATCGACCCTGGAAGACTTGAAGCAAAGGCTGCAGAAGGCGGGAGTCTCGGGTGCCTTCCTGGTACGACAGAGTTCCTCGGCGGGAGCGGTGGTGCCGGAGGAGGTCGTCCACCTCTACGGCCTGTCCACCCTGCACGAGCGGGTTGGCAAGTTACAATTTGAACTGGGGTGGAACTCCTTTTTCCAGGTCAACCCTCCGGCATACGAGCGGCTTCTGGAAACCATGAATCGGTGGCGAGAGACCCCGGCGGGCGGGCGGGTTCTGGATCTCTTCTGCGGGGTGGGCTCCATCGGGTTGAGCCTCTACCGGCCCGGGGATCGATTACTGGGAGTGGAATTGGTGGAGCAGGCGGTCCTGGACGCCCGGGAAAATGCTCGGCAAAACGGGGTGGAAGCCGTGTTTGAACACCGCACCGCCGAAAGTGTTTTGGAGTTTGAGACGGACCTGCTCATTCTCGATCCCCCTCGTAGTGGTTGCCACCCCAAGTTGCTTGAAGTGCTCCGGGAAAAGGCTCCGGCCGACGAACTTTTTTACGTGTCCTGCAACCCCCACCGGTTGGCCGAGGAGTTGGACGACCTGACAGCCCGTTACAGGCTGCTCCGTGTTCAGGCCTTCGACTTCTTCCCCCAGACTCACCACGCCGAGCTACTTCTCCACTTCAAACGAGTACAGGAGCAGACCTGAAAGGCTAGAACTCTGCTCCCATGAACGACTTGGTGCAGGCTCTTTTTCAAATGGTCTGGGCGGATAACGTGGTCAGTCCGGAGGAGGTCAGTGCCCTGGCCGCGGTGCTCCGGAAACTGGGCTACTCTCTCCCCGAAATCATCTGCTTACTGGATGAGAATCTTTCCCAACCACCAGACGAGGCCCCGCCTCTGATGATCGAGCATCTCTTCGAGTCCCGAGAAGACCAGAAGAAAGCCCTGGAAGCACTGATGTCCATCTGTTTTTCCACCGGTTCCATCGGTCCAGAGCAGGTCGGATACATCGAGGGTTTAGTGATACGCATGGGATTGAACGCCGATGAACTGGAAGAACTCCGCCGCAACGCTATGAAGGCCAATCAATGTTGAGTAGGTTTTTGAAGCGAAAGCCTCAACTCACGGACCGGGACGGCGAGCGCTACGACGTGGCTTTGCGGGTTCTTTCTCGAGAGCTTCCGGGCTATCGGGGAGTGACCATCGACTTGAGCCGCTCGGGGGTCCAGTTGGAGACCAGCGGATTGCTGGAGATCGGAAGCACGCCCACCCTGAAGCTCGAGTTTGATCGCGGACAGCTGGACAGCTTCGAATGCAAAGCCAGGGTCGTGTGGTCGAGAAAGGACGAAGATAGCGTCCGTAAGTTCTATTCGGGCTTGACGTTCGAGCCGGAGAACGATGATGAGAGAAGGCAGTTGGCCCGTATGGCCACGGTCCTTCAGGCCCGCTCGGAGACCGACCTGGATACCCTCCTGGACCAGGCTTTGCGCATCGATCCGGAACTGGAGGAGAGCTACGCCAGATTCTCCGAAAACCCCCCGCGCCAAGCGGAGGCGCCGGCCGCTAGGCCGACAGCGCCAGCAGCGCCGAGGGCGGAGGCCCGGACCCCGCAACATCCGGGCATCTATATTCCCCTCTCCGTGATCCTGGAGGGCTACACCTGGAACCGAGCCTCGAAGACACTCCACCTCGGCATCCGGGAAAGCGGGGTGGTTCACAACCTCTATTTCCCGGACTGCCAACTGTTTCAAGTGATGGAACCGATGAACGATGAGGTAATCATTGGCCTCTATTCCACCACGACGTCCCCGGCGATCCGCCGAGTGGTGACACCCGAGCGGCAAGGGGATTACAGGCATTACCGCTTTGTGGCCAACGGGGGAAAAGGGCTGATCGATATCGTGTCCGGAGCAGTCCGGCATCGGTACGAAGAGTAGGGCGCCAGGCTACCCCACAATGATCGCTCTGGTGACTGCACAGAAGCTGAATAAGCCGGACCAGGAGATTGAGAGTCTGCTGGCTACCCTGCGGCAGCAAGAGAAGGATGCTCGAATTGTGGCCTGGGATGACCCTGCGGTGGACTGGTCGGATTTCGACCGGATTCTGCTCCGCAGTCCCTGGGACTACTACCAGCGATTGGATGAATTTCTGGATTGGAACACCGCGGTCGCAGCATCGGCTCGAGTGGATAACCCTCGGGAGGTCGTGGAATGGAACTCTCACAAGAGTTATCTGGCCGACCTCGCGGCCGCCGGGGTGGCCACCATTCCCACTGTCTTCGTGGGGGGGCACGACCCCGATCCATTGGCGGCCTTTGGCACCCAGGAGGTGGTTCTCAAACCTGCCGTTTCGGTGGGAGCCATCGGCGCCCTGCGAGCCCCCGCTCATAGTGCCGAAGCGCGCGCCCATCTCCAGCAGTTACTGGAGCAGGGTGAGGTGCTGCTCCAGCCTCTAGTTCCGTCGGTGTCGGATGAGGGCGAAGTGTCCTTGATCTACTTTGATAATGAGTACTCCCACGCCGTGCGCAAACGTCCAAAGTCGGGTGACTATCGGGTGCAAGACCACCACGGGGGATCGGTTGAGGTGCACACCGCCGGCACGGCGGAACGAGAGGTTGCTCAAGCGGCTCTATCGGCAGCTCCCCTCCCACCGTTGTATGCCCGGGTGGATCTGGTCTACTGGCAGGAAGAGCCGGTGGTCATTGAACTGGAGCTGATCGAGCCCGAACTGTTTTTCCGCACCTGCCCCGAAAGCCTCAACCGGTTGGCCCGCCTGCTCTAAAGCCTCTCTTAACTGTCCTGGCTCGGGAAGGTCTGGGTGGTCACCAGGATGGTGGCGATCCCTTTAAGATCGGGGTGGGCGGGGCTCTGGACCTCGATGCGAAAGAGCTTCGTGCCCAGTTGATCTGAAGGAGCGGTGTAGAGGTAGAGTTCCGGTTCTTTCGCTTCGAGCTTGCCGTCGCCCACCAATTTCCATTCTAAAGGCTCGCTCTCCATATTGCGAAAGGCAGGGCGAAACTCCACGGTCTGCCCGGGCCTGATCACGACCGCCGGGGGGTCCACTCCGATGCTGACGTCCTGATTACTGACGTTGGTGGCCACACTCAGATCTTCAAATCCCTCCGGTGTACCCTCCACGGTCTCGATCGGCGGCTGAAACTTTTCCCAGGCGCGCCAGCCTCCATACTCCACATGGATCACCGGTGAGGCGTAGGCCAGGGGTTGGCCGCTTTCATCGCTGGCGTAGCAGACCATGGCGTAGACCGCCAGGGGGAGGTCTTTGAAAGAGATGCGCTCGGAACTCGCCGGTGAATGGAAGATCCATTCTCGAACCGGTTCGCCACTCAAATTCTGCTCGTGATGGTAGAGCTTCACCGTCAGGTGCTCTCCCTGGATCGGTCTGAGATCGTAACGCAGGGTGGCCCGTTGGCTCCTGGCAAGTTCCACCAGGCGAACCTTTTCGTTCAGGTACACCACAGGGGTTTGGGGTTGGGCACTGACCAGAGCGCTCAGGAGCAAAAATCCGGCCAGGAGAAAAATTCGGAATCTCATAAGGATAAATTAAGCAACCTGCGGAGGTTCCCTCGGTTTCGCTGCAAATGGAGGTACCTGCCGGTGCAACTGAAGTTGCTGCAGTTTAGGCTGAGTCGGGGGAGGGAATGCGAGTCTTGCGAGAAGGGGACGCGTGGTGTCGGTAAGGATGTCGAAAATGGAGAAACATATGAAAGTATACCTGGCTAAGCCTCGAGGTTTTTGTGCCGGCGTGGATCGGGCCATCGACGTGGTGGAGATCGCCCTGGATATCTACGGCCCTCCCGTTTACGTGCGCCACGAAATCGTCCACAACGATCACGTGGTCCATGGCTTACGCGCCAAGGGTGCCGTCTTTCTAGACGACGTCACGGAAATTCCCGAAGGGTCGGTCACCATCTTCAGCGCCCACGGGGTCTCTCCCATGGTTCGGGAGCAGGCCGCCGCTCGGAACCTCAAGGTGATCGACGCCACCTGCCCCCTGGTCACCAAAGTGCACCTGGAGGCGGTTCGCTACGCCAAAAAGGGCTACACCATCATCCTGATCGGCCATCGCAATCACGTGGAGGTGGAAGGCACCATGGGCGAAGCTCCCGAGTCCATGATATTAGTGGAGTCGCCCGAGGATGTTCCTCGTCTCAAAGTGCCCGAGTCCGAGAAGCTGGTCTATCTGACCCAAACCACCCTTTCTATCGACGACACTCAGGCCGTGATCGACGAACTGAAGAAGCGTTTTCCCCACATCGAAGCTCCTCCCAAAGACGATATCTGCTACGCCACCACCAACAGGCAGGCGGCCGTCAAGGAGATGACCGAACGGTGCGACATGATCCTGGTCATCGGCTCGCCCACCTCATCCAACTCGAACCGCCTGGTAGAGGTCGCCAAGTCACGGGGGTGCGAGGCTTACCTCATCAATGACAGCAGCCAGATGAATATCGAGATGTTCAAGAACACCAACAAGCTCGGTATCACCGCGGGGGCCAGCGCCCCGGAACACCTGGTGCAAGACGTGGTGAGGTGGTTGGAGAAGAACTCCTCCATCGAATTTGCCGATCTCGATGTGATCGAGGAAGACGTCCAGTTCACTCTTCCCCGGGAGCTAAACGCACTGCGCAAAGAGAAACAAGCCGCCGCTGCTCTCCCTGCCAAATGACGAGAAGAGAAAAGGCGGAGAGAATCCTCTCCACGCTAGAGGCTCTCTACCCAAAGACTCCGATCCCCCTGGACCACAGTGACCCCTTTACTCTTTTGGTGGCTGTTATGCTCTCGGCTCAGACCACCGACAAGAAGGTCAACGAAGTCACTCCGGCACTGTTTCAGCGGGCCTCTACTCCTCAGGCCATGAGCCGGATGGCGCCGGAGGAGATCAAGCAGTACATCCGGCAGATCGGCCTATCGGGCTCCAAAGCCGGCAACCTCCACAAACTGTCTCACCAACTTATCGAAAATTTTGGGGGAGAAGTCCCCCGGTCCATCGAGGAGATGGAAACCCTGGCCGGGGTCGGCCATAAGACCGCCTCGGTGGTGGCTGCCCAAGCCTTCGGCATTCCCGCTTTCCCGGTGGATACCCATATCCACCGTTTGGCTCATCGATGGCGGCTTTCCAACGGTAAGAACGTCGTGCAGACTGAAAAAGACTTGAAGACTGCGTTTCCGATGGAATCGTGGAACAAGGTCCATCTTCAGATCATTTATTTCGGCCGGGAGCATTGCCCGGCCCTCTACCACGACCTCTCAGCCTGTCCGATCTGCTCATGGGCTTCGCCGAAATCGCAGTGGTTGGCCGAGCAACGCCGCAACGCCGAACTGAAAAGAGCTCGCCGGACTTCCAAGCTTTCCCAGTAGAACTATTGATGCCAGCAACGCCGAACGGCGTTGGTCACTCGATCGATCACCGCCTCGTCGTAGACCAGACCTTCTCTCAGAGCGGTCTCACGGGCCACGACCTGAGGGAGGAGGTCGCTCAACTCTATGATCATGGGACAGATCTTTTCCAGGGCCTCGTAAGCCAACAGGGAGACGTCCTCCCGGTGGACCATAAGGCTGTAGGTTTTAAGCGCCGTGTAGGAGGCGGCCAACAGAGTAAGGGCGGTGTAGTTGTCGCGGACCGCCCGGGTCATGGGGTAGTCTCGCATTCGGTTATAGAATCCGGCGGCTGTTCCCAAAAACTTGGTCAGTAGCTCTTTGGGGACTGTTTGGAGATTCGTAGCGTACAGATTGCAGGCGGCGGTGGTTTTGGCCAGTTCGGAACTGATCAGGGTGTGGAGACGAAAGGTGGTCTCATAGGCCCGGTCGGTTTTCGACTCGGCCTTTTGGAGTTGCTCGGCCACCACTGATTCGAAGTGAGTCAGGTACGCTTTAAGGTCGCTGAGGTGGGTGCCGAGATTGGTGTCTTTAATGACTTTTAAGCTTTCCATGCGGTTCATAGGTCCTTTACTGTCGATTTGAAAATCTACATCCATGGTAGGAGGCCGGGTACGGCAGGAACCGGATCTAGGAGATTAAAGCTACCTATACGATGGTATAATTAACGAAACGTCGAGCTTCGACGGCTGATGAACAGAAAGCGGAATGCGATGAACAAAGAAGAGAAGATTTCAATGATTCTGGTCGACGATCACCCGATGATCCTGGCCGGGCTTAAGGCTATGATCGATAGCATCGACGATTTGGAGGTTGTCGCGACATCGGACGATGGGGCCACCGCGGTCGACCTTATTCTGGAGATGAAGCCGGATGTAGCTCTGCTGGACGTGCGACTTCCAGGCTTAAACGGACTGGAAGCCATGAGACGTTTGAAAGAGACTCTACCGGAGGTGGCGGTCATTTTGATAACGGCGTCGGATTCCGACCTGTATCTGATCGAAGCTCTCCGTTACGGTGCTTCCGGCTACCTCACGAAAGATTCTTCCCGAGAACTCATTCGCCACACTGTCCGGTGCGCGCTCTCGGGAGGAACGACCATCAGTTCCGCCCTGATCGATAAGGCTTTCGGCATGATCGCACGCTCGGCCGTAAACCTTTCCAGGCCAGATCTCAAGGATGACGATCTTCCGAACCTGGTCGACCTGACTCCTCGCGAACTGGATGTTCTGATGCGCGTGGCCCAGGGCATGACTAACCGGGCGATCGCCAAAGAC
>JBAYRN010000091.1:0-22809 GCA_041676625.1 Vulcanimicrobiota bacterium | reverse complement strand
TTTCTCCTCCTGGAGTGGAATTTTCTGTGGAATAGTGGACCTATTTGAGGAAAATTTCGCTTCAGGAGGTGGAAAATGAACAAGTTTGGTGACCGAAGGCTGAATGTCCACAGGCCCTAGTACTGGCTGTCGATGTAGACGGTCTGTCCGGGGGAGTCCATTCTCACTTCGCGGTGAGTGGTGGTGCCGTCTTCCCATTCGACCCAGACGTCGTAGTATTCGCCGACCTGAGCACCTTCGAAGCGGCTTTCGTGCTTGTTGTACTCAGCGATATTCTCGTTGTACTGGCGGCTGCTGTAGTTGTTGTCCTTGTGGATGGTAACTTTCTTGGCCTTCACTCCGTCGCTGCGACCACCGGCCACTACGTTGAGATTGCCTTTGCTGGTTGAAGACTTACTACCGTCGGTGCCTTTGCCTTCGGAGCCGCCCTGAGCTGCCTCCAGGGCTTTCATTTCCATAATCTGCTTAAGAAGTTGATCGTAGATGGCTTCGTGGCGCTGCAGGTAGTCCGGATCGCTAGACAGTGGGATGTCGAAGCCCGGCATCATCTGGGCCATTTTGCGAGGGTCGGGAATCAGTCCGGGGTCGCCGGGGTAGTTGCCCAGGGAGACCGTGTCCATCGGGAAGGAGGGCAGGGTGGGGGTTGCTACCGGAGCCCCGTATCTGGCTGAGGCGAGGCTTGCCAGTTGGGCCGTTCTGGCCTTTTGGAGGGTGGCCATCGAGTTCATCAGTGCTGCGTCGTAATTCATCGCAGCTTGAGTATCCCAGAGCACCCCTAAAAAAATCTGAAAATTTTGTTAACCAGCCGCCACTTGAGTTAGAGAGTGCTCAAAATCGGCAAAAATCGGCAGGTAAGTCTGGCTGTGACTCATGACTTGCACCTCGATCAGATCGAACGCCCATAACCGCTGATCGAAATCGGAGCCTCCGATGGAGAGACGTTTCTGAAAATCCAGGTAGTACAGGAAGAGACCGATCGAGCTGGCTAACTGAAGGATCCGGGCCACCAGAGTTCCTTCGTGGATGAGCTGTTTGCCGATCACCAGGTTCTTGAAGTATCGGGTGAGGGATTCGCGAGTCTCCGGCTGCTCCGGGCGGAGAAAATTGAAAGATGGCATGGGGCCTCGCAGCAGCATCGAGCGGACCCGGTGCTCGTCCTCCAATAGCTCGAGCCCCCGAAACCCATCCTCATCTTCATCCAGTTGCTCGATGCAGGCCAGGGTGTGGACCGTGACCAGGCCATAGAGCGACAACGTTTCTTGGAGCAACTCTTCATTTTTGATCGGGGCGGTGAGGTCCCAGGTTGCGGCGGTCGCGCTCTGTTCGAGCAAGCGGGCGGCCACCAGTAAGAGGGCTTTCACCGGGTTGGCTTCGTCCCAACTGTCGAGCAGTTGTTGCTCAAGCTCCAGATAGGTTTGCCAACTCACGGCGTGGTCGGAAACCACCGGTACCTGGATGTCCTCGGACATGGGGGGACGGGCGTCTTCCCTCAAGGATCCCTCTACCACCGGCAGGTGCTCCTCCAGGGGTCTGCCTTCGTTGGCCAGAACAGCCGGGCAGGCGAACGATACTGAAAAGTAGCGACCGCCCGGAGTATTGACATTAAAAAATGGAAAGAGTTGGCAGATCTGAGGCTTACTCTCAAACCCCAGCTCGGCGTGGATGCTGCAACGATTTTCGACTAGAAAAACGCAGGACGAATCTTTCCGACGCCCGACCTGAATCGCCCCTTCGATCACCGGCAGCGGGGTGTAGCCTTCCTTGACCGCTTCCTGGAACCGTAGCGTGGATTCGATGGCCGGAATTCGTAGGGGCTTGACTTTGATTTTCCAGGGTATTCGACAGCCCTTGCCACACCCACGGCAGTCGTATCTTTGCTCGCTAAAGACTCTTGCACTCATCTTGGTTCAGGTTCGCTCGGCACGGAGGGTGGACCTTTGGTGACCGCTAACACCTGTGTCATGCGCGGTTGGCGAGAGCGTCTCAGAGAATTGTTGGTCCGAGAGCCGTCTTTGATTAGCCTCACTTTGCGCTGGTTCGGTTGGCTGGTGGCACTGGTCATCGTCTTGATGGGGGCAGCCCCGGAGATAAACCTGGGCGATGCTCCTCTGGTCCTGACGCTGACCGGTATTCTGCTTGTCTTGATGAGCCTGTACGTGCCCTATCTGCGGCCTCACATTTCCCCGAAACTAGAGGAGAAGGTTGCACTTCTTTGGCCCCTGGTCGATACCGCGGTGGCGGTCTGGTCGATCTATCAAACGGGGGGATGGGACAGTCCGTTTTATCATTTTGGTGTGACGGTAGTTCTGGCGCCTTCTCTGCGCCACGGCCTGGTGGGAGCGCTCCTCTCCTCGACCCTCTTTTCGGCTCTCTTTCTTGTGGTGATCAAATTGACTCAGGCAGGTTTCTCACCAGCCTACTCCGGTAGCCGAGCTGAACCGGACCTGATCAGTAGCCCTCTCAATCCGCTCATGATCGCACTCTACGCGGCTTTCTTGGGAGAGGTGCTCAAGAAGCTTCGCCGGGAGATGAAACGCTCGGCCCGGCTGGCTGCGGAGAATGAGCGAGCCCGTATGGCTCGAGACATTCATGATGGCGTTTCTCAAACACTTTTCATGCTGGCGATGTCCTTGGAAACCGGTCAGGTACTGGCCCAGAAAGAAGGTGCGGGCAAAACCCGAGAGCACCTGGAAAAGATCACTCCGGTAGCCCAGAAGGCGCTGATCGAATTGCGCAACGCCATGCACCATGTGGAGCCTCTAGCGGAGGGAACAGAAACCCTGGAGCAAGCCCTGGAGCAACTGACCCGTGACTACCGATCGGCCACCGGAAGGAACATCGAGTTTACGGTTGTGGAAGGCTTCCACTGTGATCCTAAGACCGCGCCGGTGCTGTTTCGAATCACCCAGGAAGCGCTGGCCAACGCCTGCCATCACTCGGGAGCCGAGCTTATCCAGGTGTCGCTCGAGGGGCCAGAGTTGGTGATCTCCGACAACGGCTGCGGCTTCGACCCGTCTAAAGTCAAGCCAGGCCGAGGACTGAGTAACCTGGAAAAGAGAGCCCGGGAGGCCAGGATCGACTTTAAGATCGAGTCGGGTGAACAGCGCACCCGGGTGACCATGAGTTGGAAAAGGGATTCAACGGACGGTTAGGAGAATCGATTTTCGTGGAAAACGCTTCGAAGGGCCCGCTCGCGCGGTGTCTGGCTATCAGACTGTTTGAGCAGAGGCTGCTGCAGCTTTATTCCCAGGGCCATATCTTCGGTACGGTTCACACCTGCGTGGGGCAAGAGATGGTCGGCGTGCTGGCGGCCAATCACTTTCAAACAGGCGATGCTTTCGTGTCCAACCACCGAGGGCACGGACATTTTCTAGGTCTCACCGGCGATGAGGACGGTCTGCTCAGCGAGATTACCGGAAGACAAGGCGCGGTTTGCCTGGGCCGAGGCGGCACTCAACACCTCTATCATTCCAAGGGGTTCTACTCCAACGGAATTCAAGGAGGGATGGCCCCGGTGGCTACCGGACTGGCCCTGGCTCGGCGAATCTCTGGAACCGACAATCTGGTCTTTCTCTTTATCGGGGACGGTACTCTGGGTGAAGGCACCCTTTATGAGGCTCTGAATATTGCAGCCAAATGGAACGTGCCTTTGCTGGTGATCCTGGAAAATAACGGCATCGCCCAGACCACTTCGATCTCCTCGACCCTGGCCGGATCGATCGAAGGCAGAGCGCGTGCTTTGGGCTTAAACTACGAATGCGCGTCTACCCGGCGCTGGGAAGAGCTTGACCGGCGCTTGGCGGAGATCGTACCGGCCGTCAGGGAGGGAACCGGACCGTTCTTGCTGGAGGTCGAGACCCACCGGCTGGGGTCTCACTCCAAAGGAGACGACACAAGACCTGAGTCGGAAGTGAAGCAGTTGTGGGAGAATGATCCATTGCAACTCTGGCTTGATTCGGAGCCGGAGGCCCGGGCTCTGCAATCGCAGCTTCAGGAGAGGCTGGACTCCTTGGTGGCAGAGGTCTTGGGGCGGCCGCCGGTAGGTCCGCCCTCACCCTCGACGATAGAGGTGGTGGGGCCGAGAGTCGCCGAACCGGAGCAACGGGGTAGGGTCGTAGAAGAAGTCAACCGGGCCCTTAAGGACATGATGGCGAAACGTTCGGAAGTCGTCATGCTCGGTGAAGATATTCTTTCCCCTTACGGAGGGGCATTCAAAGTTTCCCGGGACTTATCCGAGCTCTTCCCGGAGCGGGTTCTGACGACTCCCATCAGTGAAGCATCCATTGTGGGTATCGGCACCGGACTTGCCCTGTCCGGCTTCAGGCCATTTGTGGAAATCATGTTTGGAGATTTTCTCGGTCTGGCCTTCGACCAGTTGGTCAATCACGCCGCCAAATTTCGTTTCATGTACGGCGGCAGGGTAGAGGTGCCACTGGTGGTGCGCACCCCCATGGGCGGATACCGTGGCTACGGCCCCACCCATAGCCAGTGCCTGGAAAAGCACCTTTTGGGAGTACCCGGCCTGCAGGTGCTGGCGCTCAATCACCGAGTCGATCCGTACTCCTTTTATCAGAACCTTGCCCGGGTCGACACGCCCACCCTGGTTATCGAGAACAAGCTGCTCTATGGAGAGTTTCTGGGTACCCGGCTGCCCCCCGGATACTGCTGTGCCCTGGCCGGTCAGGGGGCACCCACGGTCGTGGTTTCACCCGGCTCTCACCAGCCTGCGATCACGATAGTTTGTTACAGCGCGATGCTCAAGATGGCAGAGTCGGTCCTGGAAGAGCTCTTTCACGAACACGAGATTCTGGTAGAGCTGGTCGGGCCGACCTCGCTCTACCCGCTGGATCTTGGCCCGATCAAAGATTCGGTAACTCGTACACAGCGCTTACTCATCCTGGAAGAGGGACTGGGGTTTTGCGCTTGGGGGGCCGAAGTAGCGGCGCAATTGTGGGAGCAGGGAGTGGCCCCGGTAGGGTTTCGAAGGGTTCACGCAACCGATTTCATTCCAGCCGATCGAGGGCAGGAAGAGACGGTCCTTCCCAGTACCGCGCGTCTTAAGAAAATCGTATTGGAGTTTGTTCATGGATAGATCGGGACAGATTCGAGTCCCCCGGACCAGCGCTTCGGACGACCACGTGGTGCTGAGAGAGTGGTGCGTGGACGACGGTAGCTCGGTGGAAGCCGGTCAGGTAGTGGCGTTGTGCGAATCATCCAAGACCGTCTTTGAATTGGAGGCTCCTCGAAGCGGTACGCTCCATGTTCGACTGGGGGAGGATGAACACGTTCCTGTGGGTGCCGTGATCGCTTACGTGACCGCTGAAGCAGGTTGGGAATGGGCTGCCGACGAGGCTACCCCACCCCAGAGCTTCACCTGTTCCAAACAGGCCACAGCCTTGATGGAGTCTCACGGGATCTCGCCGGATGTATTTTCCGGCCAAACCCTGATCACAAAAACCGATGTGGAGGCCTATCTGGCCTCTCAGGCACCGGCCTCCGTCCCTCCTGCAACACCCGAAGGCAACAGAGTGGTCGTGGTGGGAGGAAGCGGGCACGCGAAGACCTGCCTTGAAATCCTTCGTTCCAGACGCGAGTACGAGATCGTGGGGGTATTGGATGACGGAATGGAGCCGGGCCAAAGTGTTCTGGGCGTTTCCATCATCGGAGATCTAGGGAAGCTGGAAAGGCTGGTCAATGAGGGGGTTCGATGGGCTGTCCTGGGGATCGGTAGCCTGTTCGATCTGGCTGCTCGGGTCCGGCTCATTGAGCGGATCGAAGGGGCGGGGTTGGAGCTACTGACGATCGTCCATTCCAGCGCCGTGATCGAACCGTCTGCCAAGCTCGGCAAAGGAGTTCAGGTGCACGCTGGAGCGGTGGTCAGCGCCGATGCCGTGCTTCATGACCACTGCGTGGTGAACACGGGAGCCATCGTTTCTCACGATTGCGTGATCGGAACCAACGCTCATATCGCCCCGGGGGCGATCTTAGCTGGCTCGGTGAAGGTGGGGGCGAATGCATTGGTGGGCATGGGGGCCACGGTCTTCATCGGGGTAAGCATCGCTCCAGGGGCGGTCGTAAACAACGGTCGAGACGTTTTTCAAGACTGACCAAATCGTGTCTCAAGCAGGCTCCCACCCGCCCGTTTAGAACTTGAGCGGCATGACTCCAACTGCTTTAAACCTTCCCAGTGACCAGGACATTTCTGGTCGAGATTTTGGCCGGCGTGAGCGTGAACTTCTCGACGAGGTCCTCGCCAGCGGTACTCTCACCTGCACCAAGGGTACGATGGTGCGCCGTTTTGAACAAGCTTTTGCAAAGCGCTACGATGTACCTCACGCAGTTGCCAATGCTTCGGGGACCGCTGCAGTTCATTGCGCCCTGGGGGCATGTGGGGTGGGACCGGGCGAGGAAGTCATCACCACACCGATTACCGATATGGGAGCTATCACCCCCATACTATTTCAGGGTGCCACTCCGGTTTTTGCCGACGTAGATCCGTTGACCCTTAACCTGACAGCCGAGACCATTGAAGCCGCGCTCACCGAGAGGACCCGAGCCGTCATCGTGACGCATTTGTTTGGTAATCCTGTGGTGATGGACCCCATTTTGGAACTTGTCAAGAGGCGGGGGCTCTTCTTGATCGAGGACACGGCCCAGGCGTATCTGGCCACCTGGAAGGGTAAGCTCGTGGGATCGCTCGGTGATATCGGCTGTTTTTCCATGCAGCAAGGTAAACACATCTGCACGGGTGAGGGAGGGCTCTGCATCACGGCCGACGAGTCACTGCGCCGTAAAATTAAACTTTTTGTGGACAAAGCGTGGGGCTATGGTGATCCCAAACCCGACCACTATTTTCCCGCGCTCAACTATCGCATCACCGAACTTCAGGGGGCGGTGGCTCTGGCCCAATTGGAAAAGCTGGAAGAAGTCGTACGACGCCGCCAGGAATCAGTGGAAAAGTTTGCCACACTTATGGCCGACCTTGAGCAAGTAGGGTTGCCGGTGGTGCATCCCGAGGCCACCTGCAGTTGGTGGAAGGTCGCGATCCGTATCGAGCAACCCGGAACTCTCGATCGGCTGGCCGAGGCCCTGCGCCGATCCGGGGTCCCGGCGGCACCCCGCTACATCCAAAAACCGGCTTTCGATTGCCAGGTTTTGCGTGATTGGTATGCCCAGCGCGGGCTTGGGCTTCGGACTGGGGTTGATTACCAGGACCGTGCCGAGGCTTACCCCGGGGCCTACAGTGGATTATCCCAGGTTATGGTGTTGGCTTGGAATGAGTTTTACACGGACGCTCACGTTGAGTCGATCGCGGCTGCCATCAAAGAAGCTGTTTAGGGCCTGTTGACATTCAGCTTTCTGTCGCCAAACTTGCCCAGCGAGGTTCGTGCTCCAGTCCGGTCCGGTGTTTGATTACCTTCCATAGCATCGCAAGATGAGACTCCACCAGACCGGCAACCTGGCGCTTGGATCGCCCAAATTTTCGGTTCCGAAGGGTGGTGGGATAGTCTACTACCTGGGCACCGGTCATGATCAGATCGACCAGAACCTCCGCCATGGAGAGAAACCCTCGAGCATGAAATTCAGCATTCAGGAGTTGCTCTCGACGGTAGATTCGAAACATGCTGGTAAAGGTATAAACGTGACTTCCCAGGGCCAGTCGATAGAGCAGGGAACAACCCCGGCTCAGGACCAGAGCCCACAGTGGAACACCTTCGACCTGGCCCTTCGGGGCGTAGGGCGATCCCACCACCACGTCGGCGCCTTGCTCGGCCAGGAGCAGCATGGGAAACAGGGCCGCCGGTTGATAGGTACAGTCGCTGTCGATGGCCGCGATCCAGGGCATGGAGCTGTGGGCGATTCCAGTTTTTAGGGCCTCACCGATTCCTTTGTTGACACCGTGAGTGACTACCACCGCGTCTTGTAGGCCCTCGGACAGGGTTTCGAGCAGGGGGAGCGTTTTATCCGAGCTTCCGTCATCAACCAGGACGAACTGCAATAGTCGTTGGTTGGAGGCGAAGAGTTGCTCCAGGGCCCGGAGGTGTTCCTCCAATTGCGGGATTCCGTCTTCTTCGTTGAAGCAGGGAACGATGACAGACAGTCCACTCATTCAGACTCCAGGGAGAGCACACCATTCTCCCAAAGCATTTTCTGCCCGCAGGCCTGGCAGGCGAGGTTGGGAGCATCGAGGGTACCTCCCAGAGGGTGGCCGCAGGCACATAACCGCCTGAGTGGTCTGGCCGGATTACCCACCACCAGGGTGAAAGGAGGCACGGAGCGGGTGACCACACTTCCCATTCCTACCATGCTGTATCGGCCAAGGACCAGGCCTGGGCCTATTGTAGCGTTGGCTCCCACCGTGACCCCCTTCTCCACTCGGGTTTCCAAAGTATGTTCGTCGGGGGCGGAACTCCGTAACTCACCGGTGCGGTGGTGGCAGGCGCGAGGAAAGAGGTCGTTGGTGAAGACTGCCCCGGCTGAAATCATGACTTCGTCGTCGATGATAACTCCCGCACATATGTAAACCGAGGCGTTGAGTTTGACCCGGTTGCCGATCCGCACGTCGTAGGCGATGTAAGTCTTTTCACCGATGATGCAGTCTGAACCGATGCTGGCCCTGGTTCGAATATGGACATTGTCCCAGACCGATGAGCCGGCACCGATGCTCACCTCTTCTTCGATCAACGCCGTCGGATGTATTCGTACTTCAGATTCGATCACAGCGCGTTCTCGTCCACTGTGATCCACCGGCCGGTGTGCAGCGCCTCATAAGCAGCTTCGATGACTCGGACCGATTGCAGTCCGTCTTGAACATCGATGAGGGGTTCGACTTTACCCTGGACACATTCCAGGAAATGACGGTCCTGGTTTTCCAGGACCACCAGTTTGTTGTACGGTTCCCCGAAAGGGATCCATTCCTGGCTGCGATAGAGGCGGTAGCTAGACTCTTTCCAACCCACCTGGAGGACACCCTCGGTACCCTCGATTCTTACGAAGGGGTCGTAGAGGTTGTCCAGGCTCCAGGTCAACTGGATGCTCCCAGCGGTTTGCCCACATTCAAAGCTCAGTACCACGGTGTCTTCTACATCCAGCCCTTGTAGCGAGCACGGAGCGTGTGCCGCCACCCTGGTCACGGGTCCCAATAAGTAGCGCGCCACATCGACCGAGTGAGTTCCGTTATCGATCAAGACTCCACCTCCCGAGACGGAGGGAACGGAATTCCACCGTCCGGCCATATCCACACGTCCGGCGAAACGGTTGAAATAGAGGATCGGTTGGCCGATAAGTCCAGCCTTGATTTGGGCCTTTGCTTTGATCATAGTAGGCATGTGACGAAACTTGGAGGCCAGGCTCAGCACTCGGTTTGCCCGCTTGGCGGCGCGGTACATGCGAACGCTTTCGTCGCTATTTAGAGCCAACGGCTTTTCGCACAACACGTGCAAGCCGCGCTCCAGGCAGGTGATGGCGATCTCTGCATGGTGGGCCGGGGGGGCACACACAAAAACAGCATCGAGGGTCTCCCGTTCAAGCATATCTTGCAGGTTGCAATAGTTCCGGCAGCCCTGTTCTTCAGCGGTGCAGGCTGCGAGATCCGAGTCAACATCGCAAACGGCGGTTACCTGAGCTTCCTTCAGCCGAGGCAGCACCTCTAGATGTGATTGGGCGATGCGTCCACACCCAACCAGTCCAACGTTTAACACACCCTCCGGGTTCGGGTCCACGGGTCGGCGCCCTGCTAAGTGAGTTGATCTCTCCATTCAAGGCTTGCGCTCAAAAACCCAGAGTTCGTACTCCTTGAACTTGAAATCGTAATGGTCCATGACAAACTGCGCGACCATCGGTGGGAGATCGTAGCCCTCGATTCCGGATGGTGCAATGGAGGCTGTGGTTATGATGATACGCGGTGGACGGCTCTTCAGGGAGGAATAGACCTCGTCTTGAAAAGCCGCCAGTTCTTTCTCCACGGGAAATCCTTGGTGAAAGGCGATGGCGGTAAGAACGATAGCGAGGGTGTTGATCTGGCGGACCGGGCTGCGTCGTTCCGAGCGGAAATAGAGTTCCCATTCCACTCCCCAATTGTAGACTTCATCTTCGGGGGTGGTGTTCTCTCGGATCCACGCAGAGACTTTCTCCGAGGCCACCAGCATGGGGTCGCACTGGGAAAAATCTCCTTTGCTAATCCGGTAGTACGGAGGAACGTTTCGCCACAGTGATGAGCCTATCGACACGATCAAAAGCAAGGCGGCAACCGATTTCTTCCAGTCGCTGCTACCTAAAGTCGTAGCCAACCGCACACCCAGCAAAGCACACAGAGGCGGGTAAAACTGCTGCATCTGCTTGACCAGATAATGGCCGGTGAGACTGAAGGCGAAAATGGCGGCGACAAGATGCAAGAACCAGTAAATATCGGCCCGCTCTTTCCACCAGGGGGTGAAAGGTACAACCACGACGCCTATCAGTAGAATAAGGGCATTCTCTGCCAGCACCCTGAACAACGGCCCCAATTGATTCCATATCCCCCCGTGAATGCTGGTGGCGGAAGCCTGGATTCCGCTGAAGAGAAAATAGGCTTCATGCAGTAGACTCAGTTTCCCGGGGATGGCATACAGCGCGAGAAAAGGCAGGCTGGCCGCAATCCCTCCAAGGCAGTAAAGGAGTGTGTTCTGGATTTTGCCTTGTCTGGAGAACAGCACCAGAAAAACACCCAGGGAGAGTACGAATGTTGCGGAGGTCAATCGGGTCCATACCGCCAGAGAGAGAAAGACCCCGGCGGCCACAGCTTGCCACCATTTCGACTCGCGGCTGGCACACCACCCGAAGTACAGGCCGACCATAATCAGTGGGATGGAAAACATCTCCGAGCCGTAGTAGTTGCCCTGCAAACCGTTGAGCGACCAGTGGAAACTCAAAAGTGCTGTTCCCCAGGTGGCCTTTCGAAGACCGTATTGGGCCTTGAGTGTGTAGAAAAAGCAGGAGGTGGCGACCAGGACCCAGAGGATACCTAGAAAACGGACGCCTGCGACGGAACCGAAGCCAAACAGGGAGAGTGCTCCGGCTAACTGGTAAAATAGAAAGACGCCTTTATTCTCGAAAACGGTTTCAAATGGAAGGTAACCTCGCAAGACCTCCTGACCGACGTAGGCAAAGATGCCTTCATCACGGAAAGTGGGTGCCCACAAATGTCCGATTCGTAGCAGCAAGACTCCAATGAGTGTCGCGAGCAGAACAACGCTGGGGTAGGAGTAAGCTTTTCTGAGCAAGACCTCGGTACTTTTCTAACGCCCCGTTCGCGTCTCCTGTCCAACTCCTGAAGGAGAGACCCGCAGGCCCCTTTTGGATCAGCCTTGAACCTTAACCAAGAAGAGGAGTTGGTATGATCCGAGTGATGTTGGTGGATGACCACGAGATGGTGAGGTCTGGATTGCGTACGGCCATCGAGTTGGAAGATGACATGGAGGTGGTCGCTGAAGCTGCAAGCGGGGAAGAGTGCCTGGAGATGCTCCCCGGGACTGCGGTGGATGTGATCCTGATGGACGTGATGATGGAAGGGCTGGGCGGAGTAGAGGCCTGTCGGTTGGTAAAAGAGCGAGGCGCGACTCCCCGGGTCTTGATGCTAACCTCTTCGTCCGATGAGCAAGCGGTCCTGAGTTCACTGGTCGCCGGCGCCAACGGCTACATGTTGAAAAACGTGGGCCGGGAGGAACTGCTTAGAAGCATTCGTGCGACCAACGACGGCCAGACGACCCTCGATCAGCGGGTGGCGGCCACGGTGACCAAGCAGCTTATGAGTCTGGCTCGAGGAGAGAGCAGCGCACTGAGTTCGCAAGTGGAGGATAACCCGCTTTCTGAACGAGAACTGGAGGTGGTAGGCCTGATCGCCCAGGGCAAGACCAACAAGGAGATCGCGGACTCCCTGATCATCGCCGAAAAGACGGCTCGAAACCATGTGAGCCGCATCCTCACGAAACTTGGTCTGACCCGCCGCAGTCAGGCCGCCGCCTGGGCTATCAAGGCCGGTCTTCAGCACGAGATTTAACATCGCGGAAACATTAGAAACATTCTGTTAACCGCATTTGTAACGGCCCCCACAAATGTTCTGGAAGGGACGGAATAAAATACTATTAAGCAAGACAATTACAAACGAGGAGCCGAAAAAGATGTGTTATGTTGCTGTAAAGAATAAAAAAGTCTCGTCTGTAAATAGTCTGGATCGACGAGGAGACGAACGGGTCAAT
Organism: Vulcanimicrobiota bacterium; assembly: GCA_041676625.1. GTDB lineage: Bacteria > Vulcanimicrobiota > Xenobia > Xenobiales > JADMJV01 > JAEXNA01. The sequence goes on along the minus strand of JBAYRN010000091.1, from coordinate 10,573 downwards.
AAGGGGGCCGAAATTTTGACCTTCGGAATAGATACCAAGTTCCGCAAAGCCCACGTTATCGAATGTTCGCAGGACGGTGCCCGAGTCGTACTGAGTCAGGCCGTCTCCGCCAATGAAGTGATCGGAGTCGTGGTCATCCGGGGTCGCTTCCGGACCCGAACTTTCGCCCGGGTAGCCTGGACCCAGTCCATCAATAGTGCTCGTACCGTGGCCGGGCTGGAGTTTATGAAACTGGGCTACGACCGCGCGAGTTGATTCTTTCTTCCCGGGATGGGTGTCCCGGAGTGGGAGAGGCTGCTTCCAGGGGGGAGGTGGCACAAGATCGCGATTTTCGGATCGCGATCTTGTTGCTCACGGAGGCTGCCATGAGGCAAATAGATTAGAGATCGTCCGGAATTCTTGTGTTATACTACCGGGGTGAGCAGGATGAGTTCTCGGGGCTTGACCCTGATCGAGATCGTAGTAACTTTTACTCTAGTTGTTTTATTGGTGGCGCTGTCTCTTAACAGCTTGAAGCAAGGCAGCAGCAAGACGTCCACCCTGGCCCTGGCGGCCGCCCTGACTGACGAGTTTCGAGCAGCCCGCCAATTGGCCATCAGCAACGGCCATCCGGTTGCCATCGGGATTCCCCGCGCAGGCTCGGATGTGGCCAATTCCATCTACCGACTGGAAGGCTGGAATGTCCCTCGAGTGACCTGGTCCAAAGGATTTGGGGGCGACTATCCAGAGCTCGGGTTTGCCGCCGCTCAATGGAGCAATCCGGGGTTTTCCACCACCGTGGTGGAGCCGCCTTTGGCCAAAGCGAGCGGATTCGATCTGGACGTCTGGGCTGCTGCCCACCTCTCGGACTCTCTCATCTGCTTCACCCCCGACGGTGGGGTGACGACAAACTCCCTGCCTGCCCTGGACGGCCGCTATACGGTGGTGGTAGCTCAGAATCCTCAGGTCAGTGGCAATACCATCACCGCTGGTTCTGAAGCCACCGCCATTTACATCAGTCCGGGCGGTGCGGCGGAGTACTCCAAGGGTACTCCTGGCCAGACCTTGGCAGCCGGTTCCGGGTCGAATCCCGCCGCCCTCAAGGCCAGAGACAATCTGGAGGGGGGAGGTACGATCCGCATTTCCAAGATCACGATCGCTCCCGCTTCCGAAAGTGCCTCGGCCGATGCTTTCTGTACCCCTGGCCAGCAAGTGACCTTTGAACTCTACGCCTACGACCCTGAGGGTCGTGAACTCTTTTGCCAATGGAAGCAGAGCAGCTCCACGCCACGGTTGGGCACCTTTACCGTTCCCCCTAGCCAGACCGGGCCGCTCCGCTCGGAAGTGGAGCGAATGGAGTATGTACCTGTTGCCCCTGCGGGGGTGGACTGGTCCTCTACCACCGCTCCCGTCGGCGGATGTTTCCGGGCCCGCTGGACCTGGACGGTGCCTCTGGGTTCGCAGCCCGGGGATGTCTACGAAGTGGAGGCCGACGTGCAGGACGCCACGGGTACGGCCACCATCGAGAATCCTCCCTCAAAGTTTACCTTCCCTGCCCCCCCGGCCGGTCGGCTGTTGGTGGAGATGTTCAATCCTTTCCTGGGCCGCTGGGAGCTGGTGAGGATGAACCCCGACGGTAGTGGACGATCCTGCCTCACTCCGCCGGGAGTGGAAGAATCCATGCCATCGGTGGATGGCAGCGGGACCAAACTGGCTTTTCTCCAGGGCCCCATCGGCAATATCAATGACCGATACGTCAAAGTGCGCTCTCTGACCGGAGGAGGTGAATTCGTCATCGCCGGGCCGGGTCGCTACACTTCGGTTTCCATCTCTCCTAACGGGCGCTGGATCAGTTACCGCTTGGACGACCCTGATACCGCTGGGGCTGGGACCGTTCATTTCCGCGAACTGGGTGGCTCGACCAACTTCTCCTTCCCTCAGAGTTGGAGCGGTACAGTCTTGGATGTAGAGAAATGCCGCACCGGTTGGACCGCTGACGGACTTTATGCTCTCTGGGGCAACGGTACCGAAATCCGAAGAACCGAACTCGCGGTCCAGGATAACCAATCATTTTACACCGACGGCGGGACCGAGTCGCTGTTTGCCCCGACCTGCTTCATACCTCCGGGAGGAGGCCCTGAAAGGGTGGTTTTCACGGTGGGAAACTTCAACCCTTACCTGGCGCAGATCACCCTGGCCGGGCCTCACGTGGAAAACAAAGTGGACCTGGCTGGGCCCGGCTCGAATAGCGGCAGCGGAACCTTCAATGACGGGTTGCCCTCGGTCTCTTCAGACGGCTCGCAATTGATCATTCCCAGGGAGGAGTTGTCCAGCCCCGATACCCGGAGCGCCTTGATCGCCGTATGGGACAACGGGATCGGTGATTTCGTTTCCAATCCGGCTACTCCCATCATCATTCAGCAGAACATCCGCTCGGCGGTCTGGCTTCCTTGAAGCCGGGTCTTCTAGGGCCCAAAGGGGTCTTGATAGCAGAAGCAGTGATAGCCTGTTTCTTATTGATCTTTGCTTTTTTGGCCGCCGCTAGCCTGTTCGATGCCAGTCTTCGATGGGAGTCTTCCAGTTCTAACGAGCGTAAAGCGGCCTTGCTGGCAGAGCGAAAAATGGAAGAGATCAGAGCGGCAGCCAGCCAGGTTCCTTCCGGTACCACATTCGGAGACCACATAGACTCCATCCTGGCCCTTGCTCACGATTCCTACTCCGATGCCCCGGGGTTCGATTTTGAAGTGGTCGTTCTCCCGAATCACCACGAGCCTATTCCCACCAGCGGCTTTACTCCCGAAGATGGGGTGCACAGCCCCTGCAGCCAGATGTACACCGAGCCCTCCAATCCTGGCAGCACCAGTCGGACTTCGGGAGCACCGGCTTATGATATCGACCCAGCCTCGGCGTTCAATCTGGCTGGTGACTTTCAGAAGAACGAGCGATATGACACCTATCCCTATAGCCGGTCCATGCCCAATAGCTTTCGCCTGGTCAGGGTGAGAGTTCTTTTCGGCTCCGGGGGAAACCGCATGGCGGAGCTGATTTCTCTGATCGGAGATCCCATTCTGCCTCCTAACAAGCCTACGACTAACGTCAACGACACTCTCAGGGTCACTCCGACCGGTGGTGTAAACATCGGTCTCAACGGCTCTCAAGTCTTCGGCACAACCGTGACCACGGCCAACGGCTCGATCGTGGAAGACGTCTCCTGCTTGTGGAGTATTCATCCGATTTCCAGTGGGACTGCTGATCTTTATGTGCTAAATGCCGGTGGAACCCAGGTCCTGGTGCGGGCCAGAACGGCCGCAAGCGGGTATCATAACGGCCTTTCCCAGGGAGGCACGAACTTCGTTCTCTTTCCTCAGATCCGCTATGAAGGGATCGAAGCCCGAGCTTTGAGTGGGGACGTGAATCTGTGAGGAGGGGAGCGGGATTTACCTTGATGGAGGTCCTGGTAATGATGGCTCTCACCGGAGTGATCCTCTTTATGGTGAGCCGATTGATCTCTCAAACAATGACCTCTCTCAAATTTTTGCAAGAGAAATCTCGTACCTTAGAAAGTGCGACTCTGGGCCTGGAGCGACTCTCGGCAGAATTTCAGGAAGCGATCGCGCTCAACAGCACGTCTCCACTGAGTTTTGAGAAGGTGAACCTCTCCGCCCCAGAGGCTCTGGCCAACCCGGTGGACGAGCCGCTGCCGGCGACTAACTGGAAGCGGAGCTACACCAGTGATTTTGCCGGCACCGATCAGACGGGAACGGTGATCTTCGAACAAACTTCGAACGAAACCCTGGAACGGCAGGTTTCCTTCAATAGCGCTAATTTTACCACCGTAGTTGCCACCAACGTGAACGACTTTGTGGTGGAACAGGCCCCATCCACCGAGAGCGGCCAGACCGGCAACAATGTTTTTAGGATCACCCTGACCATGCAGGAACAGAGAAGAGCCATCAGCTTCATAACGATTCTCACGGTTCCTGGATTGGTGCAGTGATGCACGGAAGGCAATCCGGTCAGGAAGCGTCCATGGTGGTCTCCGCACTCATGCTTTTTGCCCTGTTGCTGGCCCTGGGCCTGGGCCTGATGTCCAGTCAGAGTGCTCGCATGAAAGCGGCTCGGGCTCAGGTGGAGGCGCTCCAGGCTAAGGGCCTTGCGTTATCGGCCTGGGCTGACGCCAAGACCAAACTGGGTAAAGATCTTTTCTTTCCACCGGTGACCGGAGAGCAGAACCATTTCTCTTATAGCGAGGATGTGTACAATCAAGACGAAGCTGGCCAGCCGGTTTTTTACGGAACCTATTCGGTGGTGATCGATACGCGCTATATCCGCTCCCAGAGGGATCAGGGGCTTACCCTGGGAACTGACTCTCTGGTCAATGTACCGGTGGGTTTTTATCTCATCACTTGTACCGGTAAGGTAGGGGAACGCGGTGCACCACCGCGCTCGGAACGCACGTTGCGGATTGAGTTGGACGCTCAGACCTTCCGAGTCATTCGGCTGCACGATCTGAGTAGTTTGTGAAAATTTGGTGGATTCTTATAATCGTCGTACTTCTGTCGGTGCCTGGGGCGGCTCAGGACGGCGGGGCGTCCAAGTCCGTGAACGGTTATCTCGTTCAGACCGCTGCCACACCGGAGAGCTATCTGATCAGTAACGCGCAAGAGTTTCAGTCGTTCGTCATTTTTCTTCCCAAAGTCACACCCTACAAAAACCTGCCTGCGCCCCCTAATCCGGACCCCTTTCTCCAGGGCCACGCTCCCAACTTTGAGCACGAACTCTTGGTGGTGGCGACAGGGCGGGACCGCACCGCGGACCCTCCGCGATTGGAAAGGGTAGAGAGCGGAGAAGACGGTACCAGGATCGTCCGCTTCGTGCTCCCTCCTCGCCAGGCTGAAACCTACCCGTACGGCTGGGCGGTCTACACCGCCATCACTCTCCCGCGCATCGACGGAGAGACGAAAGTGGAAGTCATTGACCTGGAAAAGAAAGAGGAAGACTTTCCCCGGGGCGATTTTAAGCGGGCCGACTTTAAAAGAATTTAGCCTACGCCATCAACCATTCCAGCGGAACCGCCGGTTCAAGAGTGGCCTTTTCACCGTAATGGTTGTAGAGGATCTTGCCATCCACCAGGCGTGGTGTCTCAAACCCTTCCGGTGCCTCACAGGCGGAAAAGCCACTGCTGGTGAGGGCCCCATCCGGACTGATGAGGAGGTATCGTTGTTGCCATTCCCCGTCCTGGAAGAATTCACAGCTTCCATCTGGCAGGAGTGCTTGAATCCAATCTCCGCGGTCCACACCGGCCGCCGTATCGAAGGCTGTGTAGCTGATCTCGGGCGCGGCGTTTCCTGGGATAGGCTCCAAAATGTTACCGACGGCGTGGCGCTTTTCTCCCGTCGGAGAGATGATCTGGAGGTAGGGAAGGTAGTACTCGCATCCGGCGTCGCGGGAATAACGCCTGTCCAGGGAGTCTCTGATGACCGCACCATTCCGGAAGTTGAGTTGCTCCCGGTCGGTTTCGACTTCCCCTTTTTCTTCGAGACGGTAGGCCCGTGAGGCGCTCTGCAAAGCTCTCGGCCCGTCGTAGACGAGGGTTCGATGGGAGTGGGTGGCAGGTCTAAGCATGTCGGTCATAGTTTGGCTCCAGAAAGCATAGTGTAGACCCTGATTAAATCTTTCCGGCGTTACAAGCCCGTTAAAAATACAGGGCGGTGAACGATGACGAATTTGAGGTTCGCTTTCTACTTATTGGTGGCGAGGCCGTCATTTTTCACGGAGAGGCTGAACTTCCGTATCTAAGCCTGGTGGATCTCGTGAATGCAAAGAGAGCCGCGGGCCGCCCGAAGGATTTACAGGATCTCATCTATCTTGAACCGCTCTTGAGAAAAGAGATTTAGGCTTTACCCTCCGCCGTCTTCCGCGTCTGCCTCCGCAACCACCACAAGGTCCACAGAAACGTGAGCGCCGTGACTCCGTAGAACATGATCGGACTCAAAGCCAGCACCCGCGAAATCGGCAAATTCTCAATCATCCAGAGCTTGGCCGCGAACTCCAGCACGAAGCTCCAGCCCCAGACCGCGTTCACCGTGCCCAGCATCTTTCGACGTTGAGGGTGCTCGAGAGCTGCCCGGTGCTCCTCGGACTTCGCCTGGTGCTTGGCCAACAGCCACAAGATCGGCTTGCGGACCATCGACGAGACCACGAAAACAACGCCCATGATCAAAGTGATGTAGGATTCCCGTATCTGCAAAACCCGAGTGTCATCGGACGCCGCCGCCAGCCCCAGACTCAGCAAGATCGTCACCAACGAAATGCTAGCAATCAAATCCGGGCGCCCTTTCCGAATAATGCCCACCAGGGCGAAGAAAGCGGGAATGACGGTGACTGCCAGCAAGGCCTTGTAGTCCGACCATCCGTACTGCGATTGCAGCCACACGTACCCGGCCCAGGGCAAGAAGCCGTTCACCAGCAGATCGAAAACGAGCTGCCCCTTCCCGGGTGGTTTTGGCGGCTGCTCAGTCACCGATCTTGATCTCTCCGATCTTGGTGCGGGGAATGACCTTCAGGGTTTTCACCAACTGCTCGTAAGTGGGCTCGATCTGTGGGGCGGCGTCTCCTGTGCCGGTGACCAGAAGCTCGCATCGAAAGTCCTTGGTGTAGAGGATGATCGCTCTACCCTCGTAGGGCGACGACATGGAGTAGGTCAGGGTTTTCAAGGTTCCCGCTATTTCCGGCTCTCCGGTCAGGCGGGTGTTGGGACTGTGCCGCTTATCGATGCGGTCATCCTGAAAGCGTTGCTTGGCCTTGAGTTCGTCCATCCAGCCTTTGCTGCGCACTGTGATTTTCAGGTCGCCGTTGCCCACCGGGTTAGAAAAAAACGTCCGGGTCTCTTTACCGACCCTCTCCCCTCGGTACTCAACTTGTGGGGCGTCGAAGGTCACGATGGAGCGCCCCCCGTGACTCACTGTGTGCTCGGCCATGGCCGTTGCGGTGAGGAGAAGCAGAAGCAATAAGGTTTTCATGGAAGTACCTTCCAGGCCTGCCGGGTATGCCCTAGTTTTCGGAGGGCGTAGCAAGCAGCTCCAAGACCGCCTCTTGCAGTTTTTCGGCCGTGACCTCTTCTGGTTTTAGCATATGCCCGACCACCAGATCGATGGGTGGTCTCCAATGGAAACGCCGTCCTTCGGCTCGCGACCATCTGGTGCCCCACAGCCCCTTCAGGGCCATCGGCAAAACGGGCACGGGGTCGCGCTTTAAGATGCGCTCCACTCCCCGCTTGAAGGTATCCACCTCGCCATCGCTGGTCAGCTTGCCCTCGGGAAAGATGATCACCATTTCACCGTTCTGCAGCGCCTCGTGAATGCTTTCGAAAGCCTGTTTCAAGATCTCCGGATGGGAACGACCCGAACTGATGGGGATGGCCCCGCCGTCGCGAAAGATATAATGCGCCATGGGCATGTTGTAGTAGGTGTGAAACATCACGAAGCGCACCGGGCGGTCGGTGCCGGAAGCCAGAAAGAGCCAGTCCACCAGGGTCACGTGGTTGGCCACGATCACGCAGGCGCCTTCTTCCGGCACTCGCTCGCGCCCGTAAACTCTCAGGCTATAACACACCTTGCAGATCAAGACGACGAAGAGGCGTAAGGTAAATTCAGGCAACTTGCGGTAGGCAAGTAGCGCGATCACGATGTTGATCATGGCCAGCCCGCCGAAGATCTGGGGGATCGGAACCTGATGGCTGATGCAAGCTAAGATGGCCAGGGTCGAAAGAATGATAAAGGCGGAGTTCCAGAGGCTGTTTCCGGCTAATAAACGGGAGCGGGTCTCATCGGCGCTGCGCTTTTGGATGAAGGTGTAGAGAGGCACAATGAACAGCCCGCCGCTAATCGCGATGCCGGTCAGGTCCAGAAGCATCCGTACGGTTTGAGGCGAGGAGAACAGGTCCATGGCGGTGCGCTGCACGCTGGCGTCAAACTTCAGCAGACTGAAATCAAAGGCGAAGACGGTCATCCCCAGACTCCCGATGGGCACCCAGCCCAACTCCATTCGACCGCTGGAGAGCTTTTCACAGGCTTGAGAGCCCACCCCGATCCCGATGGAGAAGGCCGCGAGCAACATCGTGGTGACGCCCTCAGTACCGTTTAAGACGTTCTTGGCGTAGAGGGGTATCAGGGTCAGGCAGGCGCTGCCGAACAGCCAGAACCAACTGATCCCGAGAATAGTGAGCAGCATCGGGATGGTCTGCCAGGTGAGAGACAGGGCCTGCCAATTGGCTTTGAACCAGCTCTTTCGGCTGGGGCTTCCCGAGGGAGGCGCGGCCGGCACCAGGGCCGCGAAAAGTTGACCCAGGATCGCGAACAGGAGCACCGCGGCGGCTACCGCTCGGGCGTCGTAGTAGGCCAGAAACCCTCCCAGGATGGTTCCCAGCAAAATGGCCAGACTGGTTCCGGTCTCTACCAGGGCGTTTCCCCCCAGAAGTTCATCAGGCTCCAGGAGTTGAGGTAGAATGCCATACTTCACTGGTCCAAAAAATGCCGAATGGGTGGCCAGCCCGAAAAGTGTCAACAGCAACAGTCCAGGTTGGTGGGTGAGCAGTCCCACCACCGCAATAAGAGCGATCACAATCTCCACGCTTTTCAGGAGTTTCACCAGACGGGCTTTGTCCATGCCATCGGCCAACTGGCCGCCCCAGGCGGAAAAAAGAAGAAAAGGGGTGATGAAGATCGCCCCCGCCACCACCGCGAACTGGTCCGGGGCGAGGGTCCCGATGGTCCATCCTCCGTAGAGCACCAGAATCACCAGGGCGTGCTTAAAAACGTTGTCGTTCAGGGCCCCCAAGAATTGGGCCCAGAACATGCCCCGAAAGCGCGTATGACTAAAACAAAGATCCATGATTTCAGTCTAAGAGCCCCCGCCCGGCTCCGGGAGGGTCATCTGCCCCAAGACCGGAGAAATCGTGTGAGTGGTCAAGTGAGGTTGTACTTCCGGCATGTTTTGAATCAACTCCTGCTGGTAGGGCAGGCTCTTGGCCACGATGCGTCGCCCCCTTTGCTCTGCCTCGATGGAGGTCCATTCCGCGCCGAACAAGAGGATGAGGGAGCTGAAGTAGATCCAGAGGAGCAGCAGCACCAGCGCTCCGGCCTGCCCGTAACTGAGAGTCAGGGTGGTGCGAGAGAGATAGATGGCGAAAAAGTGACGGGTGATGGCGAACAGGGTCGAAGTGATGAAGGCGCCTCGCCAGACGTCGCTCCAGGCCACCCGGGCGTCGGGTAGCAGCCGGTAAATCAAGGCGATCAGCACGGTGATGAGGAGAAAGGTTCCGATGGATTGGGTTCTCTGGATGGAGATAAGATCCATTTGGAAGCGCTCGTTTAGCCAGATCGAGGCGGTTCTTAAGGCCGTACTCAGGACCAGGCTCAGCACCAGGATCAGGCCGGTGGCTGCTACCGCCAGCGTGGCGAGCAGGCGATCCCCGAAGAACCTTTTGAAGGCCCCAGTTTCACCCCTTTCGAGATTCCACATCTTGTTCAAGGCCATCTGGATCTGGGCGTGGAGCCCCCCGGAGGTCACCACCAGCACCAGTAGACCCATCAGGGCCGCCCAGCCGTGCTGCTGTTGCTGGGACTGCACGATGATCATGGAGACGATCTCGGCTCCCGATGGGCCGAAAAGTTGTCCCGCCTGGACGATAAGGTAGCTCTGAAAACTTGCGTCTGAAACCAGAAGTCCGGCCGAACTTACCATCAAGACGATAAGGGGTGGCATGGCAAGAACCGCGTAAAAAGAGATGGCTGCAGCCGACTGAGGGGCTTCGTCGGCTACAAAGCCCTGGAAGCACCGCTTAATCTTCTGGAAAAAATTTGCCATTACCCGGGTTTATTCGGTGCTTCTAGCCGTATACAAAAAGGCGAGTCCACTGACCATCAGAACGACCGATTTCACCAGAAGGCTCAAGTCAAGATGATAGTAATAGGCCGAGCCAAAGGCGAGTAGAAAGGTGATGGCCAGCCCGCGCAGGGTCTGACTGCGGCGGTAAAAGCCTAAGAGCAGGACCAGGACGGCCCCCATCACGCCCGGGGCCGAACAGGAGAGAAGACCCACCAGGGCCAGTTGCAGGGAAATCCTGGGGTTTCCACTGATCCCGTTGGCGGCCAGCACCACCAGCGCGGTTAGACCCAGGGCCCCGGTGAGTCCGATGGCCGGCAGGGTGTGGTCAGGCACGATGGTGGAAATCAAGAGCAAAAAGAGCAGCGTCACCGAGCCCATGGCTACCGGCGCGTGAGCCCTGGCGTAGGGACCCGCCAAAATCTCGTGCTGGTTGACCCACAAAAAGACGACCTGACAGGCCACCGCGACCACTAGCAGGTCGATGGCGATCGGGGGAGCGGTCAGGGTGAGCCACAACGCAAAGAACATTCCGCTGAGGTTCACCGCCAGGAACTTTCCGAACACGCTGGGATAAAAGAGCACGACCGCCAGTTGAAGCCCCGCCATAAAGAGGGCGGTCTCCGCGTTGTCGTGGGTGAAGGCGAAGGCCAGCCAGGCGGTGAGTTGTCCGCAGAAGGAGAGCGAAAGACACGCCTGGGTAACGAAC
>JBAYRN010000090.1:0-22837 GCA_041676625.1 Vulcanimicrobiota bacterium | reverse complement strand
TGTTTGAGCTCGCTCTTCCCGAAGGATACGACTGGCACTTTGGAAAGATTCAAGAAGGGCGCAGTCTTTTGGAGTCGGTAGCGAGATCTCTAGCGCCCGGCTGCGACCTCAAGCTGGAATGCAGCATAGGCGGCGAAAAGGCCGCGCCACCCAGGGAAAGCGAGCACGACGAGCTGGTCAAGCGAGCTTCCGGGGTCTTCGGTGGGTCGGTGGTCGTGGACTGAGTGGGGCACGAGTCCAAAGGAGAAAACACCCTCTCGCCCAAAGAAGCGAAAATCACGAAAAAGGAGTGTCCACTCTTGGCACAATCAGCAAAAGTTCTAGTCGTCGACGACGAGCCCAATGTTCTGCGTTCTCTGGTGCAGTATCTCACCATCGAAGAGTTTACCGTGGAGACCGCGAGCAATGGGCAAGAAGCTCTGGAAAAAGTGGACAGCTTCAACCCCGAGCTTATTTTACTGGATGTCATGATGCCGGGCATGGATGGCTTTGAGGTCCTGGACAAGGTCAAAGAGAAGCCCGGACACAGTGACACCCCAGTGATCATGCTAACCGCCAAGGACCAATCGTCCGACGTGCTCAAGGGTTACCAATCCGGAGCCACTTCGTACCTGGTCAAGCCGTTCAACCTGGACGAACTGGTGGAAACGATCAATCAAACTTTGGAACGCAGTAAGAGCAAGTCTGAATAGACCGCTGACTGAAAAGAAAGAGGCACCCCTTTATGCTGGGCAAAAATATGATGAAAAAGATGCAAGAGATGCAGCAGCAGATGCAGCAATCGATGGCCACCATGCAGGTGGAACTTGCAAAAATCGAAGTCGAAGGAACCGCAGGGGGCGGAAAAGTGGTGGCCAAAGTCAACGGCCACCAAGACATCCTCTCCATCAAGATCGACCCCGAGGTGGTCGACCCGGAAGAAGTGGAAATGCTGGAAGACCTGGTGCTAGCGGCTGTTCGTGACGCCATCGGCAAGAGCAAAGAGGAATCCAGTAAAAAGATGTCCTCTCTCACGGCGGGTCTGCCGCTACCTCCGGGAATGTTTTAGGACCTTAGCCGATAAAACCGAACGCTTTGTGGGTGCCGTATTCGGTGAGCTTGCCCCAAAACGATTTTAGGAAGTTCTCACCGGCCAACGGATCGAAGGCCCGGCCGTTGTGCTCGACTTCGTCCACCTTGCCAAGCAGGGCGTTCATGGGGATGGATTCCTTTTTGTCGAAGCCTTCCTGAGCCACCAAAAGCAGAGTGTTGTCCCGAGTCATTTTGGACTTGATAAATCGGCGAACCCAGAACCCGGAGCCGATTCTCACGCAGATGATGTCGCCTTTTTTCAATTCCTGAAACTTGAGAGAGCGAACCTTCAGGAGAGACTGGGAAGGGATGATCGAGGGTAGATTGCTCTCCACCAGCATCACCCGGCGGGTTTTACCTTTGTCTCCCAGACTGGCCGTGGTCACCGCGACTTGGAGTTCTTGAGCTAGTGAGAAATGGTTGTTCGTGTCTGTCGCAGGCATTGTGGGGGAGCCTCCTAGTTTGGTCTATAAAGACACCTTACAGGAAGATTGACTCACAGAATTGTGAGCTGGTTCACAATTAGTAACGAACTACCAAAAAAAATACCTAGAGGGCCTGTTGACAATCAACCTTCAGTCGCCAAACTTGTCCATCACCCCCTTCGCGGATACCCGGCCTCCTGAAGCAAAATTTTCCTCAAATAGATCCACTAGTCCACAGAAAATTCCACTCCAGGCCCTTGGTCAGCAAACTGGCTAAATAGTCTGTACCTAATTCGACTCATGCCACTTCTTCAATAACTCGGCCTCGCGTTCGGGGGTAAGCCCGGCGGACAGGGGAGTCTCTCCGTCCACGGTGCGGTACCAGGCCAGGGAGTCCTGGACCGTCTCTGACATCGGACGAAAGGTGAGACCGGCCTCCACGGCCCGGCTGATATCCACCTGCACGAAACCTTCCATTCCCGAGTTGGGCGGCACCCACAGCGGGAGGTCGGTCCAGGGAGTCACCTTGTGGGCCAACAAAAAGTCGGCCGGTACCCAGGTGAGAGTGGAGGTGGAGTTGATGGTGTTGGCGGTGATGTCTAGAAACTGCCCCATGGTCAGTTGGTGATACGGTCCGGTCAAGTTGTAAGGACCGTAGTGACTATTTTCAATGGCGTGGATGGTCCAGCGGGCGAGATCCCGGACGTCGATGCACTGGATCGGATCGCCGGGAGTACCGGGTGCCAGGGTCTCGCCTCCCCGGTGAAGCCGGACCGGCCAGTAAGTAAAACGAGCGGTGGGATCGCCGGGCCCCACCACCAGGCCGGTCCGGAGCAGCGTGTAGTTGGTAGGGAAGGACGCTCGCACAAACTCCTCCGAGAGCGCCTTCATCCCTCCGTAATTCTTGGCGCTGGCATCTTCGGTGGTAGGGTCGTCCAGCTTCTGCAATTTGCCGTCTTCGGTCTGCCCGATCACCGTGTTGTCCACGTAGATCGAGAGAGAGGACATAAAGAGGTAGTGCCCCACGTTGTCTTGCAACAGTTCAGCCGACTGGCGTACCCAGCGAGGCAAGAAGCCGGAGTTGTCGATCACGGCGTCCCATTTCCGGCCCTTCAACGCTTCCAGGTTGTCGTTTCGGTCTCCCAGCAGGTTCTCTATCTGGGGAAACATATTGGGTGCGGTCTTGCCCCGGTTGAAAATTGTCACTTCATGACCCCGGCCCAGGGCTGTTTCCACCTGATGAGGCCCGATAAAACCGGTCCCGCCCAGGATTAAGATTTTCAATGGTTTGCGGCCGACCGCGAAGGCTGGAGCAGCCAGGGCGGCGGCGCTCAAGATCAGAAATTCTCTACGTTTCATGCCTGGAGAGTTTGGGCCGGATCGAGGATTCCCTTCGCGAGGAGGTCTTATGACGGCGCAGAAAGTGAGGTCAGTGTACCAGCATCCCGCCCCCATTCAACGCCTCTGCGAATCTCTCATGCGCCTGCCCGGCATCGGCCCCAAGACCGCCCAGCGATTGGCTTACCATCTGCTCGACGCCCCCCTGGGAGAGGTCCAGGAGATGGTGGCGTGCCTGCAGAGCCTGCGCCAGGACGTGGGTCGCTGCCGCACTTGCGGAAACTTCTCGCAAGCAGAATCCTGCGCACTCTGCACCTCGGAGCGCCGCGACCGTTCGCTCTTATGCGTCGTCGCTCAGGCCAGAGATATCGTGGCCTTTGAGCGCACGGGGGAGTATCGAGGTCTCTACCACGTCCTGGGGGGCTTGCTCTCACCTATGGACGGCCGGGGCCCCGACCAACTCAACCTCGAGGCTTTGCTCAAGCGGATCGAAAGCGAGAACTTCCAGGAAGTGGTCCTGGCCACCGATCCCACCGTTGCCGGGGAGGCCACCGCGCTTTACCTCGAGCAGTTGCTGGAGGGGTTTTCAGGAACGGTGAGTCGGCTGGCTCTCGGGATACCCGTCGGCACCGACTTCGAATACACCGACGACGTCACCCTGGGACGGGCCCTCTCCTATCGGCAACGAGTCAAAGGACGGGAGTAGTAGCTCTAAACGCTCTCCCCGCGGGCCTGCCGCAATCTGGTGTCCACATACTGAGAGTCAGGGCGAATCGAGAGGGCTTTTTCGTAGGCCTGAATAGCTTCGTTGACCCGATTCTCTTTCATCAGCGCATCTCCCAGGAGACTCGCTGCGTCAAACCCTTTGGTCAGTCCCTTGGGATCCAGCTCCCGGGCTCGGATCAGATAAGGGATGGCTTCGCCCGCTCTATCCAGGTCGTAAAGCGAAGATCCCAGGTAGTAGAATCCATCGGGATAAGTGGGCAGTTCGGCGGTGATGCGCTCAAAGAGCTGGCGAGCGTCTTCGGGCTTCTTCTCATCCACCAGCATGATGTTGGCCAGGAGTTCCATGGCCATGATGTCGTGGGGATTGATCCGCAGGGCCCGTACGAAATAGCCTTTGGCGCGCGGCATCATCCGCTTCTGGAAGTACACCATGCCCAGGCCGGTGTAGGCTATAGCCACATTGGGATCGTCTTTGATGGCCTGCTTGAACTCGGTCACCGACTCTTCCATCTGGTTGGGGATGATCATCCCCCGGAGAAAGTAGCCCATCCCCAGGTGAGCCAGAGCAGTGGGGTCCTCCCCCCGGGAAACCGCCTTCTGCTCGATCCGATTGATGATCTCATTGATCTCTTTCTTCTTGTAAGCAGCATGAAGCATAAACGCCATGGCCAGCGAGTCCTGGGGGTTCTTCTTGAGGGCGTCCTCGAAATGGGCCTGGGCGCCGTCCCAGTCTTCCTGGTAAAACGCCTGCATGCCGGCCTCAAGCTCCGGTGAGTGGGCCTGGGACAGCGCGGGGACGGCCAAAAGTCCGAGGGTGACAAGGACAGTCACAAGTCTTTTGGCGAATGCGATTCTCATGGTATGGTTCTCCTCTTGAAAGGTCGCCGACCCCGGCGATTCACTTTTCAACCCTGTTCGGGTGAGAGTGTTTCCCTTTATATTCCTCTGGGAAGCCTAAAGTCAAACGAAGTTGAAGAAATTTAACCAGGTTTTCCGATTGAGCCCGGGGCCGTCCGAGCAAGAATATCGGAAACCACAGCCTACCGGGCAGGTTAGAAGCAGCGAACGGATGGAGAGCATTGAGCGCAGAGAGCAGCGATAAAGGGATCTTAGCCCGGGCCTTAATAGCTCTTTCCGGCCACAGCTTCAAGCATCCCCGCTCCTCGCTTTTTTTCTGTCTGCTGCTTTTCCTGGGAGGGGTCTACCTTTCATCAACCAGGCTGACCCTGGAAATGGACTGGACCTATCTGTTCGAGGACAACGATCCCGTGGTGCAATCAGTGGACCGCGCGCGAGATCTCTTCCCCCTCCCCGGCGACATCGCGGTTCTGGTGGACCAGGGTACTCCCGAACAACGGGAAAATTTTCTCGACAAGTTGGGGGAGAGGCTGGAGCAAGAACCGGAAATTTTTTACCAGGTCTTCTATCGGGTGGACCTGCAGCCGCTGGCCTCCAAAGCACTCTACTACCTGGACGACAAATCACTGCAAGAACTGGCCAAAGGGCTGAAAAGCCTGGCCGACGGCACCGCCTCTTCCACCTCCAGCCCCACCGGGGGCACCACCAAGAAGGTCATCCTCAAGTTGCTCGACGACCTCGACCGTTCTCTGGAGACTCGAGGGCGCACGGAGTATGAGCCGGTGTGGGAATTTGTGGCCCGCGACCAACAAGGCGATGCCATCCAGTACCTCAAGCGCCTGCTAAACGGGGAGCGCTACGTCTATCCCACCGTGGGCAACGGACAGGTCAACGCCCTACTCTTCCATACCGGCCCCTGGGGCAATGCCACGGCCCCCAAGGGTGCGGCCGTGGGACACATTCGAGAGATTCTGGCCGAGATGGCACCAGCCAATCAGGACATCAGGGTGCGCTTGACCGGGCTGCCGGTGATGCTCAACGACGAGCGAGAAACCGTGACCGAAGACGGCTATCGCTCAAGCGTCATCAGCCTTTTGATGATCGTCATCGTTTTTGCCGTTGGATTCGGTGAGTTCTCTCGACCGACTTTCGCCGTCACTGCTCTCAGTTGCGGACTCGGTTGGACCATGGGCTACACCACCCTGGCCGTGGGGCATCTCAACTTCATCACGGTGAGCCTGGTGACCATGCTCATGGGTATGGGAATCGACTTCGGGATCCATATCCTTTTTCGATACGACGAAGAACTCAGTCATGGTCATGCTCCCGTGGAAGCGCTGGAGATCACCATGGCCGGCACCGGGGTCGACAACCTGGTAGGGGCGGTGGCCACCTCGGTCTCGTTCTTCTCCCTTACTATGGCTGATTTTCGAGGAATCTCAGATTTCGGGGTGATCGCTGCGGGAGGAGTGTTACTCATCTACTTCAGCACCGTGATCGTACTGCCGGCTCTACTCGCCCTCTACCCCGGCCGTCCCCGTCCGCCCGCTCCACCGGATGGCTTTATGGCCTGGCTGGAAGGGAACCTGCTGGGCAACGCTCGTCGTCTCTCGGTGATCGGTCTGTTTATGCTGCTGTTTTGCGGGGCCTGGGCAACTCAAGTGGGCTTCAACTATAACCTCCTTCAGATTCAGGCCAAGGAAATCGAGTCCGTCAAGACCGAGATCGAGATGGTCAACCAGTTGAAGCGCTCGGTCCTTTCCGGACAGTTGATCGTGAAAGGTGAGCAAGAGGCTCGCCGTTTGACCGCTGAACTGGAAAAGCTTCCCACAGTCTCGGATGTCGGTTCGGTGCTAAAAATGATCCCGGAGGTGAGCCCCGAGCGCCAGGCCCTGGTCGAAAAAGTTGTCGCCCTCATGCCCCGGCTCCACTTGCCCGAAGAGGTACGCCTGGAAAGTGCCGCCGATCTACTGGCGCTCCAGCGTCGAGTCTCTCAAATGGATCAAGAGACACCCGATTCGGTGGCTCGCGATCCCGACGTGGATCGGGCCATCGAAGAAGTGAAATCCCAGGTCCAGCAGATGGACCCCGGCCCGGTGCAGGATGGACTTATCGATTTCCAGGACAAAGTCCGGGCCGATTTGGGCAACGTTCTCGATTTTCTCAAGTCCCAAACCGCCGTTCCGCCATCTTTGGATGATCTTCCCTACAGCTTAAAGATCCGCTACCTGAGCCCGGACGGCTACTACAAACTCTCCATCTCGGCGCAAAAGAACATCTGGGAAAAGGACAACCTGGAGCAGTTCCTGGCCCAGGTCAAATCCGTGGAGCAGGACGTTCTAGGACACCCGGTGGTGCAGGAGCACATTTTGTCGGCCTTCAACCGCACCTTCAAAGTGACGCCCTGGTACACCCTGGCCGGAGTCCTCCTGGTGGTGGTGATCTACCTGCGGAGCTTCCGCTCCATCTTCCTCTCGCTGCTGCCGACCGCCACCGGAGTGCTGGTCATCTTCGCTGCCATGGGGTTCGTGGGGATCGATTTCAACGTGGCCAATTTCGTGGCCCTACCGATGAGCGTGGGGATTGGCGCCATCTACGGGGTGCACTCGCTGCACCGGATGAGAGAACTCAACGACGAAAACATCCTGACCAGCTCCACCGGTCCAGCCTTGCTCTTGAGCGGAATGACCACCCTGGTGGGCTTCGCCAGCCTCATGACCGCCCAGCACCGGGGGATGAGCTCTCTCGGGTTCATCATCTCCGTGGGCGTGGTGGTCAACTTCGTGGGCTCGCTGGTCTTCTTACCGGCCTTGCGCCGCGCCCTGCGGCGAAAAGAC
The DNA here is from genome assembly GCA_041676625.1 of Vulcanimicrobiota bacterium. GTDB lineage: Bacteria > Vulcanimicrobiota > Xenobia > Xenobiales > JADMJV01 > JAEXNA01. The sequence continues at coordinate 15,582 of JBAYRN010000090.1, read as the reverse complement.
CGGGTCGAGCTAGAAGAAGAGATGCTGGAGCGAAACCGACATCAGCTTTAGCCCCGGAGCTTGACCCCAAGAGAGCCATTGACTAACGGTAGGAGATGCAAAGGCTGCAACGAACCGCGCCGTTCGTGTCAATTCACCGGATCGATTCCTTCTTTGATGAGCTAGAAACGCCGCCTGAAAAGGCGAAGAGAATTCTGGAAATGGCGATGATTTACGCCGAGCGCTCCCAAGGCATGATGCATCTCGAAGATTTAAAGGCGCTGGGGGCTGCTCTCGTACATCTTCAACCGGAGAAGCTATTTGAAATTGGAACGTTTCGCGGAAATTCCGCAGATTTCTGCCTAACGCTCTTACCGAATTTACAAGTCGTATCCATCGCTTATGTGGCGCCCCTTTTTGGTATTCTGGGGCCCAAATACAACAACTATCATAAGCGAAAAGGTGAGATCGGATCCACTGTCCGAGCCGAGAATCAAAGCCGTTTCAAGCAACTCTACGGAGATTCCCATAAGTTATCTGCAGTAGACTTACTGAGCGATTTCGGGTATTTCGATTTTGTCCTAATAGATGGCGATCACAGTGCGCTGGGCGTCGCCCAGGATACGACCTTAGCAAGTCAGATTTTAAATCCGCAACGCGGTGCGGTGTGCTGGCACGATGCAAACCCTTTGAAGAAGTTTGAATCGGTCAGAATATTTCTAGAGCAGCACCTGCCAGTCCAAGCCGTTGCAACGAGGGACAACTTCATTGGGGGTATCGCCCATTGGGAAGGTTTACCTGCAGAGCTTAGTTGTGTGAATTAACGATTTCCCAGGTGCCACAGATGCGACATTGAAAAGTACATAGCCTTTGACCATGTGGCCACTTTGGCTCGACGGATTTTTGGGATTCGAACAAACTTTCAACAATTTCCGATGTCCTGGCAAGCTTGGCCGTGAACTCCAGCACGAAGCTCCTGGCCACAACGGCGTTCACCCCGTCTGTTGTTAAATCGGATGCAGTCTCCTCACTCCCCAGCTTTCCTACCCCCAGAGCTTTTCGCGTAGCTCCCTCAACTCAGGCGACGAAACCAGTTCCTCCGGGTTTACCAGCTTCAGGGTGGGGGCTAGTTGAAGTTGTTCGGATGTGATTGTTCCTTTTTGCACCGCATTGTAGATGGGTCGGAACTCGGCGGCCGGTAGGCGCTCTCCGCCCAACATTTGAGCCTTGGAGCGGGCCAGGGCCGTCAGAAACTGAAACAGTTCATCGTACTGACCCTGCAGAGTTTGGGCCTCGGATGCGTCCTGGGAGGAGGACAGATACTCTCGATACTCCTGGTCCAGGTCGAGAAGCCTCACAAAAACCCCGTTGGCCGAGTTCACCGAAACCAGGTTTGAGCGGATAGCCACGTAGTAGCCCTTAAAGACCCTCAGCCGCACCTCGTCCAGAGCCGCAGGCTTATCTCGTTGGAAAAGTCGTCGAGCGGCCGAAAGGAGTTTGCCGGGCAATTTCTCCAGCAGTTCGTAGTAGTGGACGACCCGGGTACCGGAGTTGCGTACCCGATCCACCGCCTCCAACAAGTCGTCCAGCTTGAACGGCTTGTACAGGTAGTCGTCTACTTGAATCTGCACAGCCCGGGCGGTCGCGGTCTCATCGGCGTAGCCGGTGATCACGATACACTTCAACTCCGGCCGCAGCTTTTTCAACAGGACGAATCCGTCCACCCCATCGACCCCGGCCATTCGAACGTCGGTGACCACCAGGTCGAAGTCGAACCGTCCGGCCAGTTTCAAGGCCTCTTCACTGGAGCCCGCACCCCGAGCGTGAAAACCCTCCTCCTCGAGAAACTCTACGATGAGTTGTTGCATATTCGGGTCGTCTTCTACAACCAGGATCGAATAGACCATCGACGAGTCAAGGCTCCTTAAACTTCAATAGGACCGTGGTACCTTCCCCGGGCGTGCTCAGCACCTCGATCAGGCCGTGATTACGCTCCACGATCTCTCGGGTCACCGAGAGCCCCAGGCCGGTTCCCCGCCCCACCTCTTTGGTGGTGAAGAAGGGCTCGAAGGCTCGTTCCAGGGTCTTGTCGTCCATGCCGGTGCCGTTGTCGCTTATCGACAACTCCACCGTGCTTTCGGTGGAATAAACCTGGGCCATGATCAACGGCTCTTCCGGCCCTCGGGACAAAACAGCGTCGCGGGCATTGGTGAGCAGATTGATGATCACTTGCTGAAGTTCGTTGTGATTGGCCAAAACGGAAGGCACTTCCACCAACTCAGACCGAACCTCCACGCCGTCGAGTTGCAACTGCCGACCGATCAGCTCCAAGGCATCTCTCACCACCTCGTCCAGCCGAGTCTCCTGATGTTCGTCCTCCGTCTTTTTGGAGTAATGAAGCAGTTTAGCCACGATGTCCCGTAGTTGGTTCCCGCTCTTGAGGGCCCGCTCCAGCCGTGAAAGAGCCCGATCCGGTTTTGTCTCAAGGATCCGCATGGCTCCCTCGATGGCCAGATTCATGGCCCCCAGCGGGGTGTTCAGCTCATGAGCTACTCCCGCCGCCAACTGCCCCACCGCGGCCATCTTGCTGGACTGGATCAACTGGGCCTGGGAAAGTTGTAAGGAGCGGTGCGCCTCCGACACTTGTTCGCGCAGGTGTAAATTCCAAAAATGCGAGCCCACCTGAAGCGCCAGAGTGGAGAGCAACTCCCGCTCGTGCTTGGAAAAGCATGCTCTGACACTCCCCAGGGACAGGCAGCCGATGGCCTTTCCTTCGGCCTGCATGGGACAAATAAGCACCGAGCGAATCTGGGGCGAAGGCTGGGGCAGTGTCAGTCGCTCCATGTTCATAAACGACACAGTGCGCCCGGATTGGAGGCCCAGCTTCGAGATCTTGAGGGTGGCTTCACGATCCAGCTCGATCTGGCCAGGTACTTCCAGGAGAAAGTAGTCAGGCTCGCCCGCCACTTCCATCTCTCCGGCCAGAATCGCCCAGAACTCGAAGTCGGCCCAGCGGGCCAGGTTGTCCCCAGCGCATTGGAGTACCTCAAGGGGGTCGGTCAAGGCCAGGATCTCACTCATAACCTCCACCATGCCGGTCACGCTGGCCAACAAGCTTTCGGCGATCCGTCGCGAGCTTGCTTCCTCTCGCTCCAGGTCGTCCTGGGAACTGGAAAGCCTGGCCACCGCCAGGGCGAAGTAAGCCTGCCGGCAAAGAGCGACCAGAGCTACTCGGGATTCTTCCGAAAACGGCTCGGCGGTGCGGCGACCCAGATAGAGGACCCCGCTGTCGTGGATCGGGATCGCTATCCCGGCCCGCTCTTCGGCGAAGAGCTGGGCCGAGCCGTCTTCCTCCAGCCTTACCACGCGCCGCTCTTTTAATGCTCGGACGAGGAAGGGCTCCTGGATGCCGAGACCGCCGGACGAAGCCTGCCAGATGGAAGCTTGATACGGAGAACGGACGACTTCAGCCACCAGCTTCGAGCCCTGCAGCAGAAATATGGCAGCGCTGTCGCACCAATCGATCTGCCTGGCCAGCCATAAAACGCGTTCCGACACGTCCTTGACCGTGGGGTTATCGGGCATCATTTCGGCGAGTCCGGCGGACTCCACGCGCTTACTATCCTCCACTTCGCTCCATTTGTGGCAGATGAGCCGCTCCCTCTTTAAGAAGCCGACAGGGTGGGGAGAAAACGAGGCTCTTTTCGGTGTTGGGTAGCCTGTTCGTAATCGAAGCCCAGGTTCAGAAGCTGCTCGTCGCTTCCCCTGGGCCCGATCATGGAAAGTCCGATGGGAAGCTCGTGAAGGTAGCCCGCCGGCACGGTGAGGTGGGGATAGCCTCCCACCGCCGCGGCCCCCGCGCTGCCGCCTTCGAAGTGGTCCCCGTTGACCAGGTCGATGGTCCAGGCCATCCCGTTGGTCGGGCCCAGCACTGCATCCAGTTTGTGCTCCAGAAAAACCTGATCGAAGTCCGAGAGTCTCCGGGAGGCGGCCAGGGCGTCTCGATAGGTCTGCTCCCTTAAGGGCCCTTTGGCCTGGGCCTGCAGCAGTACGTGCTGTCCCAGAAAGTCCAGCTTTTCAAGCTCCGGGTGTCTCTGGTTGAAGGCGATCACCTGGGCCAGAGTACGGATCTCCATCTCCTCGCTCTGGTCGGCCAGGTATTGGTTGACTCCGGCTTTGAACTCGTAGAGCATCACCTCGAAGGCCACCGGCCCGAGTTCCCCCCAGGAGGGCATACCCACCGGGTCCACGATGGTCGCCCCCAGGCTTTCCAGCACCTGAAGCTCTCTTTCCAGGAGTTGGTCCACCCTCCAATCAAAGCCGAAGTAGTCTCGTGCCACCCCCAATCGGACTCCCTCCAGGGCTCCTCGGTTCAGGGAGTACTCCTGGTTCGCCAGGGCCCCCAACAGGGCGGCTGCGTCGGAAACGGTCCGGGCCATGGGCCCTGCGGTATCCCAGGTGGTGGCGATGGGAATGATGTGGTCAGCAGGTAGCAGCCCCACGGTGGGTTTCAACCCCACGATACCGCAGGTGCCGCTGGGGCACACGATCGACCCCACGGTCTCGGTGCCCACCGCCAGCGGGGCCAGACCGGCGGCCACAGCCACAGCCGATCCCGAACTCGAACCGCAGGGGCTGCGATCCAGGACGTAGGGGTTTCGGCACTGGCCTCCTCTGGCGCTCCACCCGCTGGTGCTGTTGTCGGAACGGAAGTTGGCCCATTCACTCATGTTGGTCTTGCCCAGGAGCACAGCGCCCGCCTCGCGCAGCCTGCGGGCGATCCCTGAATCGTGAGGATAGCGGGAGCCCTCCAGTGCAGCCGACCCGGCGCTGGTGGTCATCGCGTCGGCTGTGGCGATGTTGTCTTTCAGGAGCACCGGGATCCCGGCCAACGATCCACTGCCCTCGCGTGGGGCAAGCTGCGGATTTAGCTCTATGATGGATCCCAATCGGGGATCCCATTCTTCGATTCGCCCCAGAAAGGCATCCAGAACAGACCCCGGGGTCAGCCTGCCGTCGGCCAAACCAGCTTTCAACTCGCCCACCGAAAGCCCGATTGGGTCACCCGGCTGGGCGCAGGCAAAACTCCCGGCCACCAGGGTGGCCCCTACCACTCCACAACCCTTCAGAAACGAGCGGCGTCTCATCGGCTAAAGGCACTCCCTTCCACCCACTCCGGGGCCTCCGAGCGACTCGCCAGGACCTCGATCATGGCCACCACCCAATCCGTGATTTGGAGGGTCCCCTCCAGGTTCCACTCCTTGCTCTGCTCAGCCAGAGAGTCGGAGGTCTGGTGATAATGGGTGGCCCGATAATTCTTGCGCTTTTCCGCAACCCCGCTATCCGAACTGGGGCCTTCGTGGGGCCAGAGACCGGGAATACCGGCCCGAGCAAAGCTGAACTGATCGCTGCGAAAGAAGAACCCGTTCTCCTTGTCCAACTCCTCGATGTAACGTACCCCGATCTTGTCAGCGGCCTCCCGAGCCACCTGATCGAGGTCGGAATTGGCGGCCCCGATGGCGTAGACGTCTTCGGTCGGTCCCCAGATGTTGGTCATCTCCAGATTGATGTTGGCCCAGATCTTTTGCCGAGGTACCGGGGGGTTTGCGATCAGATAGCGAGAGCCCCAGAGCCCCTGCTCTTCGGCGCTCACCGACACGAAGAGGAGATTGATGGGCAGCTTCTCCTGCTCGGAAAAGTAGCGAGCCAGAGCCAGCAGAACGGAACTCGCCGAGCTGTTGTCCACCACCCCGCTGTACACTTTGCCGTCCGCCGTTCCGATGTGATCGTGGTGGGCGGTCAGCACCACGGTGGGGGCTTCAGCGGGATTCTCAGCCGCTAAGAGAGCCCCGATGTTGCTCGTCTTCACGGTACGGAAGGTGGGTGAAAAGCGCAAAGCGGCGGTCTGGTTCAAGGCCACCGGCTTGAACCCCGGCGTCTCGGCTCGGGCCAGCAGTTGATCGTGATCCAATCCGGCCTCGGCAAAAACTTGCCCCGCGACCTCTTCGCTGATCCAACCCTGGAAAGGGCTACCCAGAAACTCTTCGGGGATGGTGAAGCCTTCCGAAGTCCAGGAATTTCTTACCACGCTCCACCCGTAAGTGGCCCGTTTGTCGTTGTGAATCAGGAGCACCCCCCGGGCGCCCAGCCGGGCCGCCTGCTCATACTTGTAGGTCCAACGCCCGTAGTAGGTCATCACCGGCCCTTCGAAGAGGCCACCCTCTTCGTTGCCCGGCTCATTCACCTCCACTAGCAAGATCTTGTCTTTAAGGTCGGCCCCTTTTATATCGTCCCACTCTCGCTCTGGAGCGCTGATGAGATAACCACAATAGACCAGCTCTCCCCGCAACTCTTCAGGTAAATCCCGGTGAGAGGTGAAAACCAAGAAATCCTCTCCGTAGGAGAGTTCGGAGTTGCCGGGGAGTTGTAATGCAGCTTCGGGGTCCGGCGTGCTGCCCAGGAGTTCGAACTCCTGGCGGTAACTGCCGTCAAAGACGGGCTGAAGCCCGGCCTCTCGAAACTGAGACTCGATGTACAACGAGGCGATCTCTAGACCTTCCGAGCCCAGGCCCCGGCCCTCGGTCAGCGGATGGGCCAGAAACCGAATGTGGGCCTCCAGTTCCTCGACGGTGACCGGTCGGGCCAGTGCGGCAGCAGAGAGTAGGAAGACCAGACAAAGGGAAAAGCGCTTCATACTTCCTTCTCCTGCGGCGAATCGAGCTCTTCCGGCTCCTCGAGCTCTTCCGACGAAACGGCGGGCTCGTCCGGGGAAGATTCGAGTTTTTCTTCGGGCCTATCGAACTCTTCCGGTATATCGAGTTCTTCCGGGGAAGGAGGGGGCGGGGGCTCCATCTTGGGCACCAGCAAGGGTAGCCCGATGGCGGCTGCTCCCAGAGTTAAAAAGACCACCGCGGTGGAGTAGTACAGGATCACTTCACGCCCCGGAAAGGCGCTGCCGTTGTCCAAGGCCACCGGGATGGACAGAGCCGCCGCCAAACTGATCGTTCCTCGCGCTCCGGCCAGGGTATTGACCGTCAACCAATGCAATCCCGGGTGTTTGGCCGGTTTGCCCGCAACCCGCGAACGAAACACCGTGAGCCGCAGCAAGATCTCCGACCATACAAAGCGGATGGTCATCAGCAAGAGTACGATGAATACGGGGTAGAGAAACAGGTGCAAGAAGGAAGGCTCGAGGCCTTCCGGCACCCGCCCCAGTTGGCCCGGCAGTTGCAGACCGAGCATCACGAAGATCAGCCCGTTGAGGGAAAACTCCACCATATGCCAGGACGTCTTACCCCATTCGCTACGCCGGCTGGAGAGGCGGGATTGGGCCATGGTGTTGAAAATCAATCCGGTGGCCACGGCGGCCAGGATCCCCGAAGTATGAAACACCTCGGCTGCCATAAAGGAAGCAAACGGTAGCATAAGCCCCAGTACCACCTGACTTGCCGGATCTTCATCGCACTGTTGGGTCAATCGAACGATGAGTTTGGCTCCCAGCAGTCCCACCACGACTCCGAAAAATACGCCGCCTATGGCCAGCCTCAAAAACGAGAGGGTGGCCGAACCCACCGAAAAATGGCCGGTCATGACCGCCGCCACGGCCACGCTCAGAGCGGCCACACCGGAAGCATCGTTGAGCAGAGACTCGGAGCTCAGAAGCTTGGAGAGCCGATCGGGGACCGCCAGTTTACCGGTGAACGCCGCCACTGCAACCGCGTCGGTGGGGGCCAGAACCGCCCCCAGGGCGCAGGCCACCGCAAGAGGTATCTCTGGTAACAGCCAGTGAATAAAGAACCCAACTCCGAAGACTGTCACGAAGACCAGGCCCACCGCCATGCCGAACAGTCGCTTGCGGTCCCGGTACATGTCGTGGGGCGACAATCGCAAAGCTTCCGCATAAAGCAGTGGCGAGAGAATTAAGAAGAAGAACAGTTCCGGACTCAAAGGGACCTGTGAGTCCACCCCCAGGCCGGCCAACAAGATTCCACCGACGATCTGCAAAATCGGAACCGGTGCGCGCTGGGCCACCATCCGATTGACGATGTCAGATAGGGCAACGACCAATAAAATTAATAATAATGACTCGGCTGTGTGCATTTAATTGCCTTTACGCAAGGCGCACACGGTCCTCCCTGGCTCAGAAATTTTTAGATTAGTCCCACTGAAAAATATCGGGATCGTAAGTTCTGACCACGCGGTTGAAAGGTCTTTCACACCGCTCGATACCAGGGTGATGAAAGCCTCGCAAGACCAGCCCCCCCGGACCAAACTTTACTGGCAGGGTATAACACTTCGGGTCGGCGGGGGCTTTTGTCTTGAAGAATAAGTCGGGAACCTGCTCGGGGCTAAACGGTGCGGCCAGAGCCGGTTCATCCCAGAGAAGCTCCGGGATGTCGAGGTCCCCGGAAAATTCAGGGGTCCATTCATCCAGAAAGTCATCCAACTCCTGGAAAACCTGACTCGTCGCTTCCGTGGATTTGCTCTGATCCGGGACGCTCGTAACATCCGGAGGGAAAGCGTATTCGTAATCAGAGGCCTGGAGATGTAGAAAGAGTGCCGTGCGGCAAACCGCCGCCATACTGGTGCCCTCGGATTCAGCCCGAGCCTGGAGAGCAGCATGCAATTCTTCATCTAACGAAAACCCAAAACGCTTCATCACTCAGGCAGTATAGCATGAATCTTAAACCTCTTGAATGGTAAAACAAAAAAAGACCCCCGGAAGAAGCCTTCTCTCGAAATTTATATCGACGTTCAAATATCGGATTTCATGAACTTTCCGGCTACATCCGAGCCCAAGCCGGCGCCGTTGGACAATACCCGGCCGTTACCCAATCTGGTCTTGGGAGGGTTGCGAACGGGCTCCTGGTGGGTATGGCCATGGCGGCGGTCGCGCCGTCTTTTGCTGGCAGAAATGTTGGTGTTATTGATCTGGTTCATGGGACTATTCTCCTTCGAATCGTTGACTTGCAGTTTCACTATACGGTTTCCATCAATACTCAAGCTGTTACTGAGCCGGTTGGCATGTAAACAGTTTGGTCTAGAAACTCCCAGGACTCCACCTGCTGCTGACAAACTGATTTAAGGGTGAAGACCATTCTTACCGCCGCTCTGACCGGTGTGCTGGCCACCCGCGAGCAGTGTCCCGCCATCCCTTACAGCGCCCAAGAGATCGCCCAGGAAGCCCGCCGCAGTGTGGATGCCGGTGCCTCCATCGTGCACATCCACGCCCGTCGAGAAGACGGAAAACCCGCCTTCGACGTGGAGAGCTACCGGCGCATCGACGAAGCGGTCAAGCGAGAGTGCCCAGAGGCTATCATAAACTACTCAACCGGGGCGGTGGGTATCGATCGGGAGACTCGGATCGGCCACATCAGGGCCCTCCGGCCGGCCATGGCAGCCCTCAACATGGGCTCCATGAACTACGCCATCTATTCCTCACCAAAGAAGCGCTTCCATCACGACCACATCTTCGAAAACCGATTCGAAGACATTCGCTTTTACCTCGAAGCCATGAACGAGGCCGGGACCATCCCGGAGATGGAGTGCTTCGACCTGGGCCAGATCAACAACGTCGAACCGTTGCGGGATCTGGGCCTAGTGCCTGAAAACGCCTGCTACTCCCTGGTCATGGGCGTGCTGGGTGGCATCCCCGCCAGCACCCGAAACCTGGTGCACATGGCAGCTTGCCTACCCGCTGGCGCCTTGTGGCAGGTCATTGGCATCGGCCGAACCCAGTGGCCCCTGGTGGCCGCCGCGGTGACCCTGGGCGGCAATATCCGGGTGGGGCTGGAAGACAACTTTTATCTAAACCCCGCAGAGATGGCTCGCAGCAACGGAGAGTTGGTGGAAAAGGCGGCTCGAATGGTGCGGGATATCGGGGGAGAGTTGGCAAGCCCCGCCGAGGTCCGGGAAAGGTTGAGGCTCACTAGTGCCCAGGTTTGACTCCCGGCTCTCCACCAAAGACCCCGAATATCTGGCCAACTGTCGAGCCATGGAGGGCTTACTTGGCGAACTGCAAGAGCGACTGCAGGGCGTGTATAACGGCGGAGGAAAGAAAGCTCAGGAGCGGCACCTCCAGCGAGGAAAGCTCCTCCCCCGCGAGCGCATCGCCCTCTTGGTAGACCCCGGAAGCTGCTTTCTGGAACTCTCTCCCCTGGCCGCCTTCGGAATGTACAACGACGAGTCGCCCGGAGCGTCTCAGATCTGCGGTATAGGTACAGTGAGCGGAGTTGAGTGCGTGATCTGTGCCTCCGATCCCACCGTGAAGGGGGGTGCGATCTACCCCCTGACGGTCCAGAAGATCCTGCGAGCCCAGACCATCGCTCTGGAAAACCGTCTGCCCACCATCATGCTGGTGGAGTCGGCCGGAGCCAACCTCACTCTGCAGGCCGAATTCTTCGCCGACGGAGGAGGGCGGGTGTTCGCCAATCAGGCCCGCATGTCGGCGGCCGGTCTGCCCCAACTGGCCCTGGTCTTCGGAAGCTCCACGGCGGGTGGTGCCTATATGCCCGGGATGAGCGACTACACGGTGATGGTCAAGGACAAGGCCAAGGTTTTTTTGGGCGGGCCACCCCTGGTGAAGATGGCCACTGGGGAAGAGGTCGATGACGAGACCCTGGGGGGTGCCCACATGCATTCAACGGTCAGTGGAGTCAGTGACTTTCTGGCCCAGGACGACCGTGACGCCATTCGCCTGGCCCGGGAGATCCTGGCTCGCTATCCGGCAGGCAAGGCCCTGGCCCATCGCCGAATCGCGGCCCGCTCACCCCACTACGATCCCGACGAGCTGTTGGGTGTGATCCCGGCCGATCCCCGGCGCCAGTACGACATCCGGGAGGTGATCGCGAGGATGGCGGATGGTTCTGAATGGCTGGAGTTCAAGCCCGACTACGGACCCACTCTGGTCACCCTGCAGACCTACCTGGACGGCTACCCTCTCGGAATCCTGGCCAATAACGGGGTCCTCTTTTCCGAATCGGCGAATAAGGCCGCTCACTTCATCAGTCTCTGCAACCAGTCGCGCACCCCGATCCTGTATCTGCAAAACATCACGGGGTTTATGGTGGGAAAGAAGTACGAGCAGGGCGGTATCGTGAAGCACGGCTCACAAATGGTGAAAGCCGTGGCCACCTCCACCGTACCTCAGTTCACCGTGATCGTGGGGGGCTCTTACGGGGCCGGCAACTACGGCATGTGCGGACGCGCCTACGATCCTCGTTTTCTATTCAGCTGGCCCAACAGCCGGATCGCGGTCATGGGGGGCGAACAGGCGGCCGGGGTGCTTGCCCTGGTAGCCGAGGCCCAGTCCCGGGCGCGAGGTCAGGAACCTGACCAGGCCAAGCTCGAGACCCTGCGCCAGGCCACCGAGACCAGGTTTGAAGCCGAATCCTCGCCGTACTTTGCCACCGCTCGTTTATGGGACGACGGGATCCTGGACCCCCGCCACACCCGCGAAGCCCTGGCGGTCGCCCTTTCGGTGGCCCACAACCGAGACTTCGTATCTGAAGGCATGCCCACCCAGGGAGTATTCCGCTTTTAGGAGAGACCATGTTTAGTACCGAACACGAGCAGTTCCGCCAGACCATCCGGCGGTTCATCAAAGAGGAGATAACTCCTAACGTGGATCGCTGGGAGGCCGCCCGGGAGTTTCCGGCTCACCGACTCTTCCCCAAAATGGGAGAGCTGGGGATGCTGGGAGCATCCTACCCCGAAGAGTACGGAGGAGCCGGTGGCGACTATCTGTTTCACGTGATCGTGGCCGACGAAATGGGCCGCTGCGGGTGCATGGGCGTGCCCATGGCCACCCTGGTTCAATCCGACATAGCGGTCAGCGGATTGGCCCAGTACGGATCCCACGAACTCAAGGAGAAGTTCCTGGCCCCGGCGGTGGCGGGCCGGATGGTGGGAGCGCTGGGGGTGAGCGAGCCGGACATAGGGTCCGATGTGGCTGCCCTCTCCACCCGTGCCCGCGTGGAGGGAGACGACTACCTGATCAACGGCTCCAAAATGTGGATCACCAACGGCGCCCAGGCAGACTTTGTGGTCACCCTCTGCCGCACCTCGGAAGAGGGCGGATATCGAGGCATGTCGCTGATCGTGGTGCCCACCGAAAGCCCTGGGTTTGAGGTGGGCAAGAAGATCGAGAAGATGGGAAACCACAGTTCCGACACCGGCCTTTTGGTTTACGATGAGGTGCGGGTACCCCGCTCCTACTGCGTGGGTGAAGAGGGGCGCGGCTTCTACTACCAGATGGAGCAGTTTCAAAAGGAGCGACTGCTGGGCTCCATGCTGGGGGTCTCCATGGCCGACGACGCGGTTCGGCGGACGGTGGAGTACTGCCGGGATCGCAAGGTCTTCGGGGAGCCTCTTTTGAGCAAGCAGTGGGTCTATTTTCATCTGGCCGAGTTGCGAACCGAGCTCACCATCTTGCGCCAGTTCGTCTACCACTGCGCCGAACGCCTGAGTAGAGGTGAGGACATCACCCGAGAGATATCCATGGCCAAGCTGCAGGCCGGGCGTCTAGTGCGACGGGTCACCGATATCTGCGTCCAGTTTCACGGAGGCATGGGCTACGCCGAAGAGTATCCCCTGGCCCGCATGTATCGCGACGCCCGACTGCTATCCATCGGAGCGGGAGCCGACGAAGTCATGCTCGAGATCATCGCCAAACTGGAAGGCTTCGGTCCCGCGTGATCCGCAAACTGTTGATCGCCAACCGGGGCGAGATCGCCGGGCGCATCATCTCCACCTGCCGGTCCATGGGGATCAAGGCGGTGGCGGTCTTTTCCCAGGCCGACCAGGATGCGCTGTTCGTGCGATTGGCCGACGAGGCCGTCTACCTCGGTCCTTCCCCACCCGCAGACTCCTATCTAAATATCGACGCCGTTTTGCAAGCCGCCGCTCGCACCGGTGCCGACGCCGTGCACCCGGGTTACGGCTTTCTGGCTGAAAGCGCGGAGTTTGCCCGGCGAGTACGGGACGCAGGTTTGGTGTTCGTGGGACCCGCCACCGAGGTGATCGAGCAGATGGGATCCAAAACGGCTGCCCGGGAAGCCTGTGCAAAAGCCGGAGTTCCTATCGTGCCAGGCTCTTTGGCTCTGGACGACGAGGGGCTGACGGCCTGGGCCGAAGAACACGGCTATCCGGTCATGCTGAAAGCCTCGGCCGGGGGCGGAGGCAAGGGTATGCGCCGCCTGCACGACCCGGCCGCCCTGCGAGAGGTCCTCACCTCCAGCAGACGAGAGGCCCTGAGATCCTTCGGAAACGATGAGCTCTACCTGGAGAAGGTGCTGGAGAGACCTCGCCATCTAGAAGTTCAGATCCTGGGCGATCAGCAGGGTGAGATCCGACACCTGGGGCTGCGGGAGTGCTCCTTGCAGCGGCGCCATCAGAAGCTGGTGGAAGAGACCCCCCCGGCCGGGCTCTCCCAGGAGTTGCAGAAAGCTCTCACCGAGGCGGCGGTCCGACTGGCCGAGGCTGTAGGCTACACCAGCCTGGGCACGGTGGAGTTTCTGGTCCACGATGAAGAGTTCTACTTCCTGGAGATGAACACCAGGCTTCAGGTGGAGCACCCGGTGACCGAAATGGTGACAGGGCTCGATCTGGTGCAACTCCAGTTGCAGATCGCCGAAGGGAAGTCGATCCGTTTCGCCCAGCAAGCCATACCTTTTCTGGGTCACGCGGTGGAGGCTCGAATTTTGTGCGAGGAACCTGCTTCGGGGTTTTCGCCCCAGACAGGCCTGGTGCTGGCCTGGAGCACCGCCCCCGGGGTCCGCTACGACAGCACCCTGGAGGTGGGTGCCCTCATCACTCCCCACTACGACTCCATGGTGGCCAAGGTGGTGGCCTGGGCCGACGACCGGCCGGGAGCGCTCCGACTCTTGCAGAGCGCCCTGGACTCCACGGTGCTGCTGGGAGTCCGGAGCAATATCGACTTCTTACGGGAGCTACTGACTCACCCCGAGGTGATGGAGGGGAAGCTCCATACCGAGTTGGTGGAGTCCGAGGAGTGGAAAGCGGGCGACACCACCAGGGAGCAACTGCTGGCCGCGGCAGCCAGCCGCTGGGCCCACCTGGTGCCCCTGGGCGGCCGCAGAGCCTTGAACCCTCTTCCCTTTAGCTTTGAGTTCGAGGAGCACCCCGAGATAACGGTGAAGGAGCAGCGTTTCTGCGTGGGTGGAGAGGAGCACGAGGTTCGGATCTCGGCCGACGCCCTGGAAGTTGACGGTCATCGCTTCAAAGTAACCTCGGCCTACCACCAGGGCCGCTGGTGGGTGCACAACCACCAGGGGACTGCTTGTTTTCAGGAAAAGTCCCGTCTTCCCGTACCCGGGACGGCGGCCGGCGGTGGCGGCCTGACCGCCCCCATGCCCGGCTGCGTGGTGGAAGTCCTGGTAAGCGAGGGAGACCCGGTGGAGCGTGGCCAGCCTCTGTTGAAGCTCGAAGCCATGAAAATGGAACAGGTCATCGCCTCTCCCGCCAAAGGGATAGTAACCCGGGTTCATTTTTCGGTGGGAGAGCAGGTCGACGCCGGCGATCGCCTGGTGGACCTCAAGGCAGAGGTTTGAAAAATTTTCTTTAAATATCGAGGGACCGGTTCAATCTAAGATAATTGATCCTTCATGCTCAAGCTTCAACGCAGCTCCAAAATCGTGTTATCCTTCGTCCTATTTTCTCTATCCCTGAGAATCGGCCTGACCGAAGTAGCCCGCCAGACCGAGGTAAGCTTTCTAGATGCGGCGGGCTTTGCCCTCAACTGGTTATCCGGGGTTTGGGTTTAGGATTGAGACGCCCACTGGGGAGGGCGTTTGTTGAGGAAGGCGGAGAGCCCCTCGCGACCGTCGGTGGAGGCTCGGGCATCGGCGATGAACCGGGCTGCGTGGTGCAATTGATCGGTCTCCGGCAGATCCCAGATCTCCGAGAGCAGGCGTTTACTGGCTGCCTGGGCCTGGGGTGAGCACTTCACAAGCTCCCCCACCAACCGCCCGGTGGCCTCCTCTAGATCTTCGTGAACCTGATGCACCAAACCGATGCGTAGCGCTTCCTGAGGTCCGAACCGCTCGCCCGTCAAAAGCTTTTCTCGGGTCACCGAGTAACCCAGTCGGCGCAGAACAAACGGGCTGATCACCGCGGCCACCAGGCCCAGGCGGGCTTCCGTGAATCCGAACAGGGCCTCGGGTCCGGCCAGGGCGATGTCGGCGGTACAGACCAGTCCGGCGCCCCCTCCCAGAGCGGCCCCCTGCACCACCGCCACCACCGGCTTCGGGCATTGATCGATGTCGCGAAAGAGCTGCCCCATTCTCACCGAGGATTCATAATTCTCTTCGTCCGTGGCCTCGCCCTGAGACTTCATCCAGTCCAGATCTGCACCGGCCGAAAAGGAGCGACCCTCACCCCGGAGTAGGACCACCCGGACCGAGTCGTCTTTTCGTAGAGCGCGAAAAGCCTGGCTCAGTTCCTCGATCAGATCGGGATGAAAGGCGTTGTGTTTCTCCGGGCGGTTCATGATCAACTCGCGCACGGAACCGTCCTGTTTTACTCTTAGCATGTCTGGCATAATAGCTTGCGGTTCGGGCGATGCCTTAAAGGTTCCCTTTCCCG
>JBAYRN010000089.1:0-23600 GCA_041676625.1 Vulcanimicrobiota bacterium | reverse complement strand
TTTCCACCTCCTGAAGCGAAATTTTCCTCAAATAGGTCCACTATTCCACAGAAAATTCCACTCCAGGAGGAGAAAAATGTCCTGCGTTTGGCTCGGAATGCCAAATGTCCACAGGCCTTAGATAGGGTTTTAGACTTCGTCTACCGCGGTCACAGTCAGGATACTACCGCCGGCTTCCACCGTGGGCTCTTCGTTGCCGGTTACCTTTACGGTCTTATTCAGAAATTTGTTGAGATCGATCTTGCCGTCTTCGGCCTGCAGTATGACCACCATATCGCCGGAATCATCGAGCAGTTGGTGGGTGCCCTGCATGAAGATCGACATTCCCATGGGTTTGACTTTGCCGGTATAACTTTTCATCTTGCGTGCGCTCCTTAGTTGTTCGGGTTCCTTCCGTCTTTACCATCGCGCCTCCTCGTTTACATTTTTCTAACACTTAGCGTTTCAGTTTTCTTTAAGTTATGCGTATGAACATTGTTAGCCATCACCACTGCGGTTGCGGAATCGAACACCGCATTCAGAAAAACATCTTCAAGTCCGAGGACCCGAACGCTCCTCAGTTTGATCAGTACAAGGTCAAGCTGGGCGACCGCTACACCCCGGTCATGGATGAGTATCACGAGATGGCTAGAGCCATGGATAAGAATAATAACGGCATCATCTCCAACGAAGAGATCCTGCCTCCCGTCTCCAAGATCGGCCACGCCCAAGTCGATCAACCAGACTTTACCTTTAGCTTCAAGCACAAAATGGCGGGCTGGTCCAACCCCTGGGCCGATCACTATCCGAGTGCCGCTCAGATCGAGCAAAACATGGATGAGCTGGCCGAGGCAAACCCCGGGCTGGTCCACAAGGTAAAACTGGCCGAGACCGCCGAGGGACGTGCCATCAACGCCTATCGCATCGGTACAGGTACAGAAGGAGAGAAGCCAGGGGTCCTGGTGACCGGGGGGCAACACGCTCGGGAGTGGGCCGGCAACGGCGCCGTGACCGAAGCGATCGAGAAGCTGTTGACCGGTTACAAGAACAACGACCCGGAAGCCAAAGAGAAGGTCGACGGCTTGGAGATGTGGTTCGTGCCGATGGCCAACCCGGACGGCTACGAGTACTCCCGAAACGCCGACCCCGACTGGCGCAAAAACCGCTCCCGTCACGTGGGATACGAAGGCGTGGGTACCGACCTCAACCGCAACTACCGGGCTGATTTCCGCTTTCACGGCGACGTACCCAAGCGCCAGGGCGATGATGCCGGTGCTTCGGACGATCCCTCTCACCTGACCTTTCGGGGCCCTCACGCCCTGTCGGAAAAAGAGACTCAGGCCATCACCGATTTCATCGACACCCGCCCTAACCTGAAGGGAGCCCTGGACGTGCACGGATTTGGCCGCATGATCCTCTTTCCCGGGGTCGAGAATAAAGAGCGGGAGGCCCACTACCGCAAGGTAGCCGATAAGATCAATTCCGCCCTGGATGAGCACAAGTACACTCCGCTGGCCATCCCGGAACTGTACCCCACCACCGGCGATATGACCGCCTACGGAGAGAAGAACGGATTGCTCTCCATGGGCCTTGAGATCGGAACCTCGTTTCAGCCTCACCCGGACAAGATAGACGACATCACCAACCGGGGATCCAACGCGATCATCGCCTTCATCGACCAGGTGGCCGACGAGAATCTGGCTCCGGAGCAACTGGCCAACATCGTTTAACCCATTCCCGACTATACTCGCTAGAAGGACCGCGGTGCGACCTCTCAAAACCTTCTGAGATGAGTTGTCCCAGATGTCAGGGTAGTGGCCAGTGCGCCGAGTGCGAAGGTACCGGTTCCTTGGAGTGTCCGAACTGTGGCGGCAAGGGGAGCAAGAGCACTTCTCGGGGTGCCACCTACTCCTGCAAAGCCTGTGCCGGAAGCGGCCGTTTGGAGTGCTCTCCCCAGTGCAGTTCTTGCAACGGGACCGGTGAGATCACCGAGGAGTTTCAGAAAGAGACTCGAGAGAAGTACACCCCCAAATTCGCCAACTATAGCCCCGACTCGGCGGTGGTCTGGCCGCTGCTGGCCTTGAACGTGTTGGTCTACGTGCTGGTGACCTACTTCCCCCGGGAGCAGGTCTACTTTCTGTACCTCAGCATCGATTCGTTGGAGCGCGGGCAATACTGGGCTTTTCTGACCTCCTCGTTTATCCATTGGACCTTTCTCCATCTCTTCTTGAATATGGGCTTTTTGGTCAGCTACGGACCACCCCTGGAGGGTCTGCTGGGGAAGGGGCGTTTCGCAGCTTGCTATCTGTTCGCGGCCCTGACCGCCGGGCTCGCCTCGTTTCTGGGGAATGTATGGCTGGCGGGTTCGTACTTTGCCGGGGCCGGAGCGTCCGGCCCGCTTTTCGGTATGGTGGGAGCTTATATCGCCCTGCAGTATCGCTGGCGGATGGTGACCACCATCAACCTGAACTCTCTGGTCCGCTGGACCGGTGGATTACTGGTCTTGGGTTTTTGCCTGGAGGCCGGAGGTATTATTTTTCTGGACAATTGGGGCCATTTGGGCGGCCTGCTCGGAGGGCTCTTGTTTAATCTGGTGCTACCCAGGCCCCGAGGCCGGTAGCAGGCGGTTTTACTTCGGTATCCAACAGTTTCGGCGTGACCCCGCCGCCGGAAAAGACGACCCCAAAGCTCAGTCCTTCAGAGTTTATCAAGGTCTTCAGCTATTCCAAACAAGCCATGCGGTTGGTTTGGGAGACCAGCCCGAAGCTCGCCTTTTGGTTCTGCTTTTTGACAGTCTTCGCGGGGGTGCTGCCGGGCGGTATCGCCTATGTTTCAAAGCTATTGGTGGACGCAGTGTTGCAAGCTTCCCAGGAGCCGGGCAGCCAGGACCTTCGAAACTATGCCTTTCAGGTGGTGGGCCTGGAACTGATCCTGGTGATGACTATGGCCGCCTTTCAACGGGGCCTTGCAACCTGCAGCGCCTTGCTTCGGGCTCTCTTGAGTCAGCGGGTCAATCAGATCATTCTGGAAAAGGCTCTGGCCCTGAGCCTGACTCATTTCGAAGACGCCAAGACCTACGACAAATTGAGCCAGGCTAGGCGGAGAGCCTCTTCCAAGCCGCTTTCATTGGTGGAGAGGACGTTCGGTTTATTTCAGAACTGCATCAGTCTACTCACCTACGGTGGCTTGCTCTTGAGCTTTAGTCCCTGGGCGGTTCTGCTGCTGGTTTTGGCGGGGCTTCCATCCTTTGCCGTGGAGACGGCTTTTTCGGGAGAAGCCTTCAGGCTTTTTAAGTGGCAGTCCCAGGAAACTCGCCAGCGCGCCTATTTGGAAATGCTGATGGCGCGGGAAGATTACGTGAAGGAGGTCAAACTCTTCAATCTCGGCCCGCTTCTGCTGGATAGGTTTAACACCATCTTTCATAAGCTTTATAAGCAGGACCGAGACTTGACTCTGCGCCGTTCGTTCTGGGGCTTTGCCATGGGCTTGTTGGGCACGGTAGCTCTTTACGGCGCTTATCTCTGGGTGGTGTACGAGACGGTGCAGGGGGGGCTGACCTTGGGCGACATGACCATGTACCTGATGGTCTTCAAGCAAGGCCAGGCCGCCGTCACTGCGTCGCTCACCGCCATCGGATTTATGTACGAGGACAACCTTTACGTCTCCAACCTCTATGAGTTCTTGGACGAACCGGTGGAGCCCGATACGGGCACCGCGACTCAAGGGGTTAAACCCGGCGACGGGGTTCGCTTTGAAGGGGTGAAGTATCGCTATCCGGGGGCCGATGGGTGGGCGCTGGAAGGCATAGACCTTCATCTCAAACCCGGGGAGAAGCTTGCCCTGGTAGGGGAGAACGGATCCGGCAAGACGACCCTGATCAAGCTCCTTACCCGTCTTTATGAGCCCACCGAAGGGCAAATTTTATTGGACGGAACACCTCTCAATGAGTGGGACCTGGACACTCTCCGGGAGCGGGTTGGGGTGATCTTCCAGGACTTCGTGCGCTACCAGTTTCTAGTGGGGGAGAACATCGGGGCTGGTGATGTGGAGCACTTCGAGGACGAGGAGCGCTGGAAGACCGCGGCCGAAAAGGGGCTGGCCGAAGAGTTTATCCCGGAGCTTCCCCTGGGCTATCAGACTCAATTGGGTCGCTGGTTCAAAGACGGGCGCGAACTCTCCGGAGGGCAATGGCAGAAGGTCGCCTTGTCCAGGGCCTTTATGCGCCAGAAGAGCGACATCGTGGTGCTGGACGAGCCCACCTCGGCCATCGATGCGGAAGCCGAAACCAAGATTTTTGAGCACTTCCGAGACGCCACCGCCGACCAGATGGCCATCCTGATCTCCCATCGCTTTTCCACGGTGCGGATCGCCGACACCATCGTGGTGCTGCAGAACGGTAAGATCATCGAGAAGGGGAGTCATGAGGAGTTGGTGGCCTTGGGAGGTCGCTACGCCCAACTCTTTGAGATGCAGGCTGCCGGTTATCGTTGATTCTACAAAAACTGTTTACAAAACAGAAACAGTTTTAACAGAAAATCAACATTGTTTCCATGATGGGCGGCCCGTTGTGCATTAACCTGAAGGGGAGATGAGCAAGTTCCAGGGTCCCATGATTATGACCTATGCAAACAGAAGTGAGCAGATCGCCCAGGCCATGAGCCATGACCGCCAGGAGCGCGAGCAGCACCAAGCCGAGCCCTATTCCCGAGACACCTCAGGGCTGTTTCTTTTCTTGTTGCAGCTCTGTATTTGTTTGCACCTGTGCGCCTTCGCCATTTATTAAGACGATTTCGGCCGCTCGCACCCATCCTCGCATGGATTCTCGAGTCCTGACCTCCACGAAGTGGCCCTTACTTCCCAGCACCTCGACCAGGATACCTTCCGGGACCACCACGCCCTTGTCTCCTCCCTGAGGCTTCTCCAGAAGGCGCACCGTGGGGCTTATCAGCACCCCTCTGGAAGCCGGGGGGTTTGTGTAGGCGACCAGAGCGAGCAGAACCACAAAGCCACTACCAGCGACCAGCAGAGGGCGCTTGGAGATTGTACGACCGGAGGCTCTAGCCAGACCCAGCCCCAGCACCAGCAGAGCCGCCAGGAGGAGTGCTGTTTGCGCTTCGGCCACGCTCCACCAGGGAGTGGCCGCTACGTCGTGCTGGGTGATCTCAGGAGAAAGACGCACTTTGACTTCTCGCAGTCTTCTTCGAGTGGAGAGATCTCGGGGTTCAAACTGCAGGGCCTGTTCAAAGGAGGCGCGGGCCCGGGCGGGCTGCCCCAGATTGCGGTAGGCCAGACCCTGATTGTAAAACAGTCCGAAGGAACCCTGGTTTTCGGCCACCAGGGTCTCGCTGATCCGCACGGCTCGAGCGTCGTCTTGCTGCAGCAAAGATTGCACGACCTTGTCGAAGGGGCTCTGGGCCAGGCCGAAATTGCTGAGTAGTACAAAAAGCAGAACCACCCTCAAAAAGCAGCGGGTCACTTTTCGGCCCTCCTCAACAGGGATTGAAAGCTCTCCAGGAGATCGCCGACTTTTGCTTCCTCGCGGCCGCCGTCGCCGTATCGCAGGGCAGCCACCGCCGACTTCAACCTTTCAAAGTCCATGATCTCAGCCGAACCCCACCCTTTCTGACTCAACTGCTCTTCCCGGGCCAACCGGTCGGCTCCCGGAGCCAGGGCACTCAGGGCTTTTTCCAGCCCGCTCAAGTCTTGGGGTCGATGGGTTGGACTCCAGGAGAACTTCGGCCCTTTAAAACCTGGCTTGAGCAGTCCCGCCAGCAGTCCCAGTAGCGCTATCCCTGATAGACTCAACAGATGGACCGTCTCCACGCGGCCGGCCGAGGAAGTGCGGGACCCTTCTTCCTTCTCTGGGGACTCGTCCTCCGGTAGTTCAGACTGTTCCAGTAGGGTCGACTCCGGGCCCTGGGTAGCCTTCCCGGGGAGGACTTCCACCGTCAGGTCGGGGGCCCTGAGCACTTCGTAACGCTCTTCGGAGGGGCGGAAATAAGCCAGGGTGATGCCGCTCAGGTCGTAGTGCCCGGGCTCTTTCATGCGCAGTCTGAAAACATACTTGCGTCGGCTCGTGATGGCGCCGTTGTCGGCCTCCACCTTGGAACTTCCCTTGGCCTGTTTCTTCTCCACGCCCTGCCAATCCGGCAGATACGGATAAGGAACCAACTCCAGGTTGCCCTCTTCGCTGTAAGTGGCCACCCGGAGTTCTACTGTTTCTCCAGCAGAGACTCGGGTCTTGTCCAGGCTGGCTGAGAGTTCGAAGTACTCTCCCACCGCACCGGTGAAACTGGCGGGTTGGTCTTCCCTGGGTAGCGGCAAGACCTTCAAGACATGCGGCTCGGTAGCGAGGGTCTGGTCACGACCAAAAATACCGGCACTCAGCAAGACCTCCGAGGCGGGAAACTCATACTCTCCCTCGGTCATGGGGAAGAACGCGGTCCGGGCTTCGGTCACCGAGTAGTTCCGGCCATCTCGTTGTTGCTGGGAGTTTTCCTGGGGGAAAGGCACGGAGACCAGACCGGTAGGAAGAATCGGAGCGTAGCGGGGGTCTCGCATCAGGCGGGCGGCGGCCATCAGCCGGAGGTTGTAGACCGTCGGCTGATTCTTGTACACCGTTTCCGGCTCCAGTTCCGACTCCAGAATGAAGTCTTTTCCCCGGGGTCGGTTAAATGGGTCCAGCGCGTCCATGGCGGGTGAAGTGGTATTGTATCGGCCCCAGGGATTGTAAGGATTGGTGGAGTTGCTGCTGTTGCGACTCACGATATCGGTCACTTCGATCCGATGAGGGGTGGTTTCATGGGTCAGCCCGTTGACCGTGACCGTCACCGGATCGATGACGTAGCGGCCCTTTTCCAGCGGGGTCAGGAGAAAATTGAATTGAGTGGCGGTGGTGGTGACCCCGTTGATGGAAGTCATACTGACCTGTCGACCGACCGGTACGATCTGCAGGCCGGTGGAGGGTCGCACCGTGGGAGGATTGACGTCCATCACGTCGTTGACCCCCTTGACGACGACCGACAAGGTGGCAGTCTCGTCCAAACCGATCTGATCATGGCTCAGAGTTGAGGACACCCGGTTGTTGCCCAGGACCTGGGCCGCTAGCGGCTGTCCAAGAAGCAGTAATAGGAGGAGTAGGATCGGACGTCTCACCAGGTTTTACCGCTCACCGGAGGGCTCTGGGCCCGGACTCGAGTGGCCGGTCTCCCCTCCCGCTCCTGTTGTTTGAAGTAGTCGAGTAAACGGGCTTTCTCCGCTTCTTCCTGGGCCTGACGTTTCTCTTCAGGGGTCATCTCCTGGGAGCTTTCCTGGTTCTGCTCCTTGCCATTTTGGGATTGCTGCTGCTGCTGTTGCTGATCTTGATTCTCTTGTTGCTGCTGTTCTTCGGAGTTTTCGCCCGACCCATTCTCCGGCTGCGAGTCCTGCTCTTTTTCACTCTCCTCCGGGTCCTCTGATTCACCGTTCTTCTGGTTTTGTTGCTGTTGGTCCAAGATGAGCTCGATATTGTAGCGGGCGTCATCATCCTCGGGGTTGAGAAGCAGCGCTTTCTCGAAGGCAGAACGGGCCTCCGGTAGTCGCTCCAGGTTGTACAAAGAGTTTCCTTGATTGTAAAAGGCTTTGGCCTTCAGGGCTTCGTCTTCGGTCGAGGCGGCGGTTTCAAAATAAGGGAGAGCCTCTTCGAACTTTTCTTGATGGTAGAGGGAAAGGCCGAGATTGTACTCCACCTGGGCGGCCTGCTCGGGGGGAAGTTCGGTCTCTTGGAGCTTTCGAAAGAGTTGCTCACTGGTTTCCCAGGCGCTCTGGCCAAGGGCCCGGGTGATACTGTACTTCTCCCAGGGGGTGATCGCCTGGGCAGCCCCCGAGAGCAAAAGAATCAGCAAAAGAATTCGTAATTTCATCGCCTCTTGTCGACCTCTTCCACTACCAACGCTAGCATAAAAATTAGGGCGGCGAGCCCTAGAAAGAGAGGAAAGCGCTCTTGTCTGAGGACCTCGGTCTTGCTCCCGAAGTGACGGGTCTGCCGCATCTGAAGTCGGGAGAGGTAGCTATTGAGCCCGTCGCTCTCAGAGTCCATCCGCAGAAACATACCGCCCGTGATTTCGGAGATCTTTTTCAGAGTGGCGCCGTCGAGTTTGGACAGCACCTGCTCCCCTCGATCGTCATCGAGCACCCCGCCGTAGGCGTCGGGGACCAGGGCGCCCTCTGGGGTACCGATGCCGATGGTGTCGATGATGATCCCGGCCTGAGCGGCCTGTTCGGCAAGCTCCAGCGGTCGGCTCTCGTGATCTTCGCCGTCGGTCAGGAGCAGGATGATTTTACTCCCCCCCTGGGCATCCTCACTCAATTGGAAGGTCTCCATGGCCACCCGCATGGCTTCCCCCAGGGAGGTCCCGGGAACAGGTACCGCCTCGATGGTCATCTCACCCAGAAACATTTCCACCGCGTCGCTATCGAGGGTGAGAGGGCAAAACAGGAAAGCCGAGCCGGCAAAGCCCACCAACCCGATCCGGTTGCCGGACAGCTCCTCCACCAGAAAGGCTAGCTCTCGCCGGGCGTTTTCGATCCGCGAGGGGGTCAGATCGGTGGCCCGCATGGAACTCGAGAGGTCCACCGCGATCACAATATCCAACCCTTCCTGCTGCACCGTCTGCTCCAGCATTCCCCACTGCGGACGAGTCAGAGCCAGGGAAACGCAAAGTGCACAGAGCCACATCAAGAAGGTAGCCCAGGGCTGGAGGCGGGCCTTGTCGACCCCATCGCGCAGCAGCCACTCGTGCATATCGGGGGACACGAACTCCCCTTCCGGGTGGCGGTGGGTGAGGGTGTGGAAAGCCGTGAAAAGCAAGGGGAGCAAGACCACCAGGCCGGCCAGGCCAAAGGCCCAGGGCTGAGCGAAGTAGACTTCATCCCAACTGAGGGGCATCATACCAGGTCCCTCCGGTGCCTTCGCCAGAGCAAGTAGCAGAGGAGTAGAAAGGCTGCCGAGGTGGGGTAGACCATCAACTCCCGGTAGAGGATCTCGGGCTTTTCTTGCCTTTCCACTTTCTCCAGACGGTCGATCTCGGAATAGATCTCTTCCAGGCCCTGGTTGTTGGTGGCGCGAAACGCCTTGCCTCCGGTGGTGCGAGCGACCTCGGTCAGGGTCTCCATGTCGATGCCCACCCCCATCAAAAAGCCGGAGTTGCTGTCGGTTCCTACCCCGATGGCGTAGATCCTGATGCCGTATTCCGCGGCCAGTTCGGCAGCTTTAAGGGGTTCGATCTCACCGGCGTTGGAGCGCCCGTCGGTCAGTAGGATCACGACCTTGGATTGACCCGGAAGATCCTTGAGGCGGTTGACGCAGGTGGCGATGGCGTTGCCGATGGCCGTTCCGTCTTGCTGGGTGATGCCGGTAAAGATACGGCCGAGCAAGAGATCCAGGGTGGTGTGATCGGTGGTGAGGGGGCATTGAGTGAGGGCGATCCCCGCGTAGACCACCAGACCCAGGCGATCGTCGGGCCGAGACTTCACGAAGGCCTTGCTCACCACTTTGGCCGCCTCCAGTCGGTTGGGGCGAAGATCCGGAGCATCCATGCTGGTGGAGGTGTCGAGACAGAGGAGGATGTCGATGCCTTTTTTGGGCTCCGGCTTTTCCCCCAGGGACTGCTGGGGTCTGGCCAGCCCCAGCAGGAGCAGTACCCAGAACAGCAGGTGAATGAGATCGAGACGTCTGCTCAAGCGCAGTGGTGTGACCGCAGTCGACCACTCCACCAGGTAGAGGCTGCTGAAACCGAGGCTCTTGCGGCGGGCGACTCGTCCGCTGCGAGACCACCACAAAAACAGAAGAACCGCTGGAATGGCCAGCAGGACCTCGGGATGCAGAAATCTCATCGGGGCTCCTCCCTTAAAGTGCTGAACAAGTTTTCATAATGATCCGAGGCTTCCGATTCACTCACGGTTTGACGGGCGAACTTGACCCCGTCTCCGGTCTCCAGAAGGTTTTGCATGGTCTGTTTGAGTTCTCGGCAGCGGTTGTCCATGGTCATCTGGTTCAGAATCTCCCGAGACGTGCTCTCAGCAGTCGTTAAGCCGTACGCCTCGTGCAGGTAGCTGCGCGCCACCTCCACGCTGCCCAGGAGCAGGCTTTCCGGAGTACCGCTCTGTTTGCGGAGTCGCTTGACCCGCTTCAGGGCCCGGCCCCGGGGGGAGCGCCAGCGGTCCAGCAGGCCCAGCCGATTGACCGACCAGACCAGCACTCCGGCCAGGCAGAGCAGGCCCACAACCCAGAGCGCGGCCCGCTTCCAGAAGTCTGTGGTGGAGAGTTCTTCCACCGCCTTGGGACCACGAATCTCTCCGTCGCGGTCGGTTTCCAGAGGTTTGGCTCCTACAAACTCCACTTCCACCGGGTTGGATACAGCCCCGGCGATCTGCAGTGCTGGAACCTTGAAAGTTCCTGGCTCCAGCCGGGTAAACACCAGGTGATACTCCATGCGGTTGCTGCTTCCCTCCGGCGGAGCCTGGACCTGAAACCGATCCAGGATATGGGCCCCGGGGATATCCAGGGTATCGGGGCCCGGCGCCTGAGCCTCGGGAGGGTAGCGCAGGGTCAGGATGAGTTCCACCGACTGGCCGAAGGGAACCGGCTCGCCGTCGGGCACGATCCGCTGTTCGAGGCCCATGGGCGGGGCAGCCACCGCGCTTCCCCCCAAAAAAAGCAAAAGAAAGAGGAGGATAAGGCGGTTCATCGGCGCCCCCGGGCGTCTAAGAAGGCAGCCAGCGGAGGCAGCGGATCGGCGTCGGTCAAGAACTCCTGCCAGTCCCAGCGGGCCCGCTTGAAGAGGTCTGAAAAAGCGCTGTTCCACCGCTGCCAGCGCTCTTGAAAGGTTTTTTTCCAGTCCGGGTGGTTGGTATCGATCCGCACCGTGCGTCCATCGGTCTGATCTCGCAGGACCAGGCTGCCCACCCGGGGGAAGTCGCGCTCGCGATTATCCAGGGTGCGCAAAGCGATCACTTCGTGCCTGAAAGAAAGCTTGCGCAGGGCGGCCAGCAGGCGCTCGGATTTTGCCGAACTCTCCGGTTCCAGGAACTCGGGCCGGAGAAAATCGGAGATGAAACACAGAAAGCCTCGCCTTCGGAGTTGGTAACTCAGATCTTCCAGGCTCTGGTAGAGATCGGCCTCGACGGTTTGAGATTGCTCGCAAAGAGGAGTCCAGATGCTCTTGAGAATCCGTTGCTTCTGGTGACGGCCTTTGCCCCGGGGGATGTAGTGGGCCCGCTTGCCATCCAGCTTCAGTAGGCCCACCTTGTCTCCGCTGGCTACCGCGGTCAAGGTCATGAGCGAGGCCAACTGCTGGGCCAATTCTTCTTTGGTCTCGGTGCCGCTTCCGAAATTTTGAGAGGGGCTGCAGTCCAGAATGATGATGACCGAAAGCTCTCGCTCCTCTTCGGAGTTTTTCACGAATGGTCGACCGAATCGAGCGGTCACGTTCCAGTCGATGGTGCGGGTGTCGTCTCCGGGGAAGTATTCTCGAAAATCTCGGAAGTCCAGGCCCCGGCCTTTGAAGCGGCTGCGGTAGCGGCCCAGCAGTCGTTGCTGAGCCAATCGCTGGGCTTTGATCTCCAGTTTGCGGATCATTTGATCCACCGGGGAGACGTCGTGGTCCCCCCGCTCGCTCGATCGGCTCAGCTTCTTCTTAAAAAATTGCCCGAGCATACACTACGGCACGTTGACCTTCTTCAGAATGGAGTCGATCACCCGGTCGGGGGTCCAGCCATCGGCCAGGGCTTCGTAAGACAGGAGAATCCGGTGGCGGAAAACTTCGTGGACCAGGGCCTTCACATCATCGGGAGTGACGAAGGGACGTCCTTCGATCAAGGCGTGGGCGCGGGCCGACTTCACCAGGGCCAGACTGGCCCGGGGGGAGACCCCGGTTTCGATGAGTTTTTCAAGACCTACCGTCTCGGGCTCTCGAGTGGCAAAAACTAGGTCCAGGATATACTCTTTGACCAGTTCATCCAGGTACACGTGGGGCACCATAGCCTGTAGCGTCATGATCTCTTCGGGCTTGAGGATCGAACTGGCTTCCGGTGGGGTGGGCGCGGTCATCCGGTCGATGATGGCAGCCTCCTCGGAGCGCCGGGGAAAATCCACCAGGACTTTCAGCATGAAGCGGTCCACCTGAGCCTCCGGCAGGGGGTAGGTTCCCTCCTGTTCGATCGGGTTCTGGGTCGCCATGACCAGGAACGGCTGGGGCAAGATCAGGGTTTCGTCTCCGATGGTCACCTGTTGTTCTTCCATGGCCTCCAGCAGCGCACTCTGCACCTTGGCCGGAGCCCGGTTGACCTCATCGGCCAGGATGAGGTTGGCGAACAGGGGGCCTTTCTTTATGGAGAACTCACCGCTACCGGGGTTGTACACACTGGTTCCGGTGAGGTCTGCGGGTAGCAGGTCGGGGGTAAACTGGATGCGATGAAAGGTGGCTTTCAGGGTATCGGCCAGGGTCTTGAGTAGAAGAGTCTTGGCCAGACCCGGAACCCCCTCGAGCAGGATGTGCCCCCGGGCCAGCAGCCCCACCAGGACCCTCCTCACCGCGGATTTTTGGCCCACGATGATGGTCTGGATCTCCTCGGTGAGGCGTTCAGTGGCCTCTCTGGCTTCCTGGGCGAGCTCTTCAGTCAGCTGGAATTTTTTGGCTTCTCGTTCGGTCGTAGCGGTGGTCATTTCGGCGAAGGTATCCTCTGTGCGGCGCTCTTACCCCAAAAGAGGGAAGGGCTACACACTTTATAACGGAACTTTGCGAGTTTGACCGGGTAGCGGCAGAAAAGTTACGCTGAAAGACCCAATTCGTGAACTTCGTATTGGAAGGTTTCTTCTCCCACGACCACCCCGTCGGCCACCCACTCCAATCGAAGGGCTTCGGTTCGGGGCAGTTCGGGGGCCAGTACGAAGAGTCGTCCGGGGCTCTGCTGACAGACCAACTCCAGGGCATCATCCCAGCCCATCTCGCCCTGGTGGATCAAGACCACGTCCCTGCCCATCAAGCCTGAGTCGCCGGCGCTTCCCACATCGGCCTGGGGGATGAGCTGTCGGACCTTTTCGGCCAGGCGCTCACAGCTATCGGAAGCAACGATAATCGGGGAGAGAAGTCTGGCGGTTACCAGTTCGTTTTCAATCTTCTGCAGATAAGTCATGGGCACTCCTTAGTGTGTACGTCCCGCTGGGTAAAGTTAACATTGTCAATGTTAGCGGAGTATATCAAGAAAGGGGTTTGTGGGGCATACCAGGGTATGGTATACTTCGGCGGTTTTCTGCGGGTTGCCATGCCATATCATTTTAGCTAGACTAGCGGTCATCTGCCCGCCATGGGCTATTTGAGGAAGGACCTGAGATTGTCTGAGAAAGAAGAAGGCATCGAAGTAGAAGGGACCGTGATGGAAGCGTTTCCCAACGCCAAGTTTAAAGTGGAGTTGGAAAACGGTCACGAAGTTCTGGCCCACGTTTCGGGAAAGATCCGTCGACACTTTATCCGTATCTTGCCCGGTGACAAAGTGACCGTGGAACTCAGCCCCTACGACCTGACTCGCGGTCGTATTACTTATCGATTTAAATAGAGTAGAGGATACCTTATGAAAGTCTTGGTCGCCGATAAACTGCACGCCGATGTTGTAGAAAAGTTGAAGGGTCTGGCCCGGGAGTGTGTTTACGAACCCTCTCTTAAGGCCGAAGACCTACCTGGAGCAATCGGTGACGCCGAGGTCTTGATCGTTCGTTCCACCAAAGTGAGTGCGGAGACGATCCAGGCTGGCAAGAGACTTTCCTTGATCATCCGGGCTGGAGCCGGGGTGAATACTATCGACCTGGAAGCTGCTTCCGGTCGCGGGGTTTCGGTTTGCAACTGCCCCGGAAAGAACGCCGTTGCGGTGGCCGAGCTTGCCGTCGCCCTGATGCTTTGCTGGGATAGGCGCATCCCTGGCGGAGTATCGGCGCTGCGCGAAGAGCGTTGGGATAAAGGAGAGTACTCCAAGGCCACCGGTTTTCAGGGTCGCAAGGTCGGCATTCTGGGTCTCGGCTCTATTGGAGAGGCCGTGATCGAGCGACTCAGAGGCTTTAACGTGGAGGTGCTCGCCTGGTCGCGCTCCCTCACTCCTGAACGAGCCGGCCTGCTGGGGGTGACGTACTGCGCCACCCCTGAAGCGGTGGCTCGCCAGAGTTCGATCGTTTCGGTGCACGTGGCCCTGACCGCCGACACCCGGGACATGCTGGGCGAGGCGTTTTTTAACTGCATGGAGCCGGGTGACATTTTTATCAACACCTGCCGGGCTGAAGTGGTAGAGCGAGAGGCGCTGCTGAGTGCTCTCAATAAAGGTATCCTGGTGGGCACGGATGTGTTTCACGGAGAGCCCGCCGGTAAGAGCGGTGAGTTCGTGGACGAGATCGCACAACACCCGAATCTCTACGGAACCCACCACATCGGAGCTTCCACCACCCAGTCGGAGCTGGATACCGGTATGGAAGCCTTTCGAATCGTGGAAGCATTCGGCACCGGGGCACCCCTACCGAACTGCGTGAATGTTCGGAATGCTCCCCAGGACAGCCCCGGCGTGGTGGTTCGCCACGAAGACCGGGTGGGTGTGCTGGCCGGGGTCTTTAAGAAACTCAAGGAAGCCGGGATCTCCGTTCAGGAGATGGAGAACACGATCTTCGAGGGAGCCAGAGCAGCCTCTGCCCGGATCGTCTGTGACAAGCGTCCGGAGGCGGCTCTCATAGCCGATCTCGAAGCTTGCGACGGAGTTTTTGCCGTACGCCTTTCAGTTTAAGGTGCAATGAAGCCTTAGGTTTTCTTCCAATAGCCTGGTAACGTCCCGAACGGCGCTTTGTCAACATCTGCTGCAGGAGCGTACCTGTTTGGAGAAGAAAGCGCGCGTCCCCTCATCGGAGAGAGAGCTTGAGCTAAAAGGAGCAGAATTTATGGTTATTCACGAGTATCAGGGCAAGGAGTTGCTCAGAGACATGGGAGTGCCGATCCCCGGTGGTAGCGTGGCCACCACACCCGAAGAAGCAGGCAAGATCGCCGCTGAGTTGGGCAAGAAGGTGGCGGTGAAGGCCCAGGTCCACGTGGGGGGGCGCGGCAAGGCCGGCGGCATCAAACTGGCCGACACCGCTGACGAAGCGGTGGCCAAAGCCAAAGAGATCATCGGGATGGACATCAAGGGCTTGACCGTGCACAAGGTCCTGGTGGAGGAGTGCATCGACATCGAGACCGAACTGTATCTCGGTATCACTCTGGACCGCTCCCAGGGTACCCACGTGATCATGTTTTCTCCGGAAGGCGGGGTAGACATCGAAGAAGTGGCGGAAAGAAACCCCGGTGCCATCGCCAAGGTGCACGTGGACCCGATTCGCGGCCTGCAGGACTACCATATACGAGAAGTGTGCTACGCCTTTGACATGCCCAAGGAACATCAGAAAGCCCTGGGCAAATTCGTGAAAAAACTCTTTGAGTTGTACATCGCCAAGGATTGCACCATCGCCGAGATCAACCCGCTGGTGGTGACCAAAGACGGTCGCATGCTGGCGGCCGACGCCAAGGTGAATTTTGACGCCAACGCGCTGTTTCGCCATCCTGAATTGGAAGAGATGTCCGAGATCGCCGAGGAAGACCCGCTGGAGGTCAAGGCCAAGGAGATGGGCTTGGCCTACGTTCGCCTTGACGGCGAAGTGGGGATCATCGGAAACGGTGCCGGTCTGGTGATGGGTACCCTGGACGAGGTCAACCGGGTGGGAGGCAAACCGGCTAACTTCCTGGACGTGGGCGGCGGCGCCTCGGCCAAAGTGGTGACCGATTCCCTGGGCCTGGTGCTCTCGGACCCCAACGTCAAAGGGGTGCTCTTCAATATCTTCGGTGGGATCACCCGGGGCGACGAAGTGGCCCGAGGCATCATCGAAGGAACCAGAGTTCTCAAACTCGATAAGCCGTTGGTGATCCGCCTTTCCGGCACCAACGAGGAAGAGGGACGACAGATCCTCGCCGACAACGGTATCGAAACCGCAGCGACCATGGAAGAAGCGGCCGAGAAGATCGTGGCCCTGACCAGAAACTAGGAGGCAAGAACGATGAGCATTTTGATAGACAAGAACACCAAAGTCCTGGTTCAAGGAATCACCGGCAAGGAAGGATCCTTCCACGCCCAACAGATGATCGATTACGGCACCCAGGTGGTGGGTGGGGTGACCCCCGGCAAAGGTGGCCAGAGCCATCTGGACCGTCCGGTCTTCAATACCGTGAAAAAAGCGGTGCAACAGACCGGAGCCGATGCCTCAATCATCTTCGTACCGGCCCCCTTTGCCGCCGACGCGGTCTCGGAAGCCATCGACGCGGGCCTGAAAACTGTGGTCTGTATCACCGAGGGAGTTCCCATCAACGATATGGTACCGGTGCGCGAGCAGGCAATCCGGGCCGGGGTACGGCTGATCGGGCCGAACTGCCCCGGACTGGTCACCCCGGGGGAGTGCAAGATCGGTATTATGCCGGCGAACATATTCAGCTCCGGACCGGTGGGCTTGATCAGCCGTAGCGGAACCCTGACCTACCAGGCGGTCGACGCCCTGACCCGGGCCGGGTTCGGACAGTCTACCTGCGTGGGCATCGGTGGAGACCCCATCCTGGGGACCTACTTCAAGGATTGCCTGCCCTACTTCGCCCGGGATGAGAAGACCAAAATGGTCGTCTTGATCGGCGAGATCGGCGGCTCGGCGGAAGAAGAGGCTGCGGCCCTGGTCAAAGAACTGGGGATCCCGGCGGTCGCCATGATCGCCGGTCGCACTGCCCCTCCCGGTAAGCGGATGGGTCACGCCGGAGCCATCGTTTCCGGCTCGGCCGGGACCGCTGCGGCCAAGGTGAAGGCTTTCGAGGATATCGGTGTAGCCGTGCCCGAGACCATGGGCGGTCTGATCGAAGAGGTCACCAAGCTACTGGGGCAACCCGTGGGACGTTAGGAGGCCGGTCGGCCTCCTAGAGCGCTAGATAACCGCGAAACCCCCGCGCGGCATAGTACGACTCGGCTCCGTTGTGGTAGATGAAGACTCTGCCGTAGCGGCGATCTCCGAAGATGGCTCCGCCCCTTTTCCGAATCTCCGGAGGGGTGCGGAGCCAACTGGAGGTCTTCAGGTCGAACTCTCCAACCTCTTGCAGTTGCCGATACTGCTCTTCGGTCAATAGCTCTATTCCCATAGAGTCGGCTACGTTCAGGGCGCTGTCTTCGGGCTTGTGCTTCTTTCGGGCCTCCAGGGCCTGGGCGTCGTAGCAGAGGCTGCGGCGCTCCGAGGGGCTCTCCGGGGAGCAGTCGCAGTAGGCCAATCCGGTGGATTCAAGGTTCACCGCGTCGGGCTCGCCCCCGCTTTTCTCCATCTGGGCCACCGACCACAGGGCGGCCGAGTTGTCCTGGAGTTTGGATTCCACTTTTTCCCAGGTGAGGTCGGGGTGACGCTCCGGATGGCCTTCGAACCTCTCTTTCAGGGTCGATAGCAGTTCGTTCTGTTGTTTCTTGGATAAGCTTTTTTTACTCATGGTGTGTACTTACCCGAATGCGCTTTGTGCTACGCAAACTCTCCCCGGCAGGCTAATTTGGGGCTCGGGCCAACTCCTAGTTTCGTGATACCCCTACTTGTCTGTCTCTCGATTCTGTTCGTAGCGGGGTTCCTGACCGTGGTCACCGCTTCTTTTACCCACTTTGCCATCGGGGGTACGGTCCGTGACGCCTTTCGGGAGTTTTTCGTGCAGACGGGGCTTTTCATCGCTTCGGCCTACTTCTGGGCCGTCACCGTCTGGTTGGGGTTGACCTGGCTGGCCGACGGGGTGACGCTGAGGCTGCTGGTGGAGATCCTGGGGGCTGCTCATTTTCCCCTGCTGGCCTATCCCCTGACCATCGTCCCCACCCTGGGATTTCGCCTGGAGCAGATACTGCGAATGGCGGTTTACGCGGTCTTCGTTTCGGCTTTGGTCCTGGTGGTCGACACCTCTCCAGTGGTGGCCGCTTTGATCTGTCTGCCAGGTTGGCTGTTCCATTTCCTGACCCAGGAAGCTCGACTCCTGAGAAAGGCCCGGTCGTGATCGGGATTCTCCTGCTGCTGCTATTTTTGCCCATTCTGCTGGCCCCCCTGGAGACGGCGGGTTGGTGGAGCAGGCGCCGGAGCGCTCCTATCCCCAGGATGGACGAACCCCGGGAGCCGATGGGGCCCAGACCCCGGATCCAACTGGTCTATTTCACCGGAGTGGCCGGATATTCGGGCGAGTTCCTGGCCCGGCGAGAGAAGGCCCTGCTGGATTCGATCGCCCGTGAGTTTCCTGGGATGAGGGTGCACCACGAGATCTTTCCTTACTCTTCTTACAATCTGCCGCTGGATGGGGAACGAGTTTTTCGACGGCTATGGATATGGCTTCACAAGTGGCGCTTGAAAGTTCCCAACAATGTCTTCGATGCGCTGATCGTGATTCGCAATATCGGCCAACTGCTGGTCTCCTCTGACCCGCGCTACGGACCAGTCTTCAATCAGGGTCTGGCTGAACAGCTCAAGACCGCTCTTCATCCCCACACCCCCACGGTGTTTTTGGCGTACTCCGGGGGAGCTCAGATGGCCGTGGGAGCAGCCGACGAACTCAAGCAACTGTTGCGATTCGAGGCTCCCCTGCACCTGATCGCCCTGGGGGGCGTGTTTACCGACGATCCCGGGATCAAGGCGTTCGACAGCGTGACCCAGCTCCTGGGAGCGAAAGACCGCTGGGTTCCCTGGTTGGGCTGGCTGCTCTTTCCGGGGTTGTGGAGCTGGCAGTTCTGGTCTGCCTGGAATCGCTACCGCCGAAGTGTTCGCTTTCAGACACGGGTGTCGGGAGAGCACTGCCACGTGGGTAAGTGCGACTATTTCGGGTTCGCCGAGAGCGAGTCCGGCCTGACCTACGGCGAGGTCACCGCGCGGCTGGTATCGTCTCTGATCCACACCAGAGTTAAGGACTAGGAGCCCGTGTGAGTAATCTCCCTTCGCCAGACTCGTTCATTATTGTCCATGCGAATATCTCATTTCACCCGAATATGACCTGATATTAGGGCGAAATTTCACTATCCGCCTGAACAAAATGTACTTCGTCTGGCTCGGTCCGATTACTCACACGGGCTCCTAGCAGGATAAGAGAAATGTGCTACACCAGGCCAGTGATTAATTTTCAAAAAATACCGCTAAATGCAGGAAATAAGCCATTTTGATTCACTGTTGCAGGAGATAGGGGAGGTGTGATATACTGCGCCCGTGCCGTGGTCGAAGTACCACCGGTCGCTCGAGAGGTGAAGCTTGAGAAACTGTTTGCAAGGCACTGAAATACGAATACCTTTTGGAGGCGTTAACATGAGTCAGTTCGATCTTTTTTGGGATATTTTCAGAAAGAGCGGGTCACCCGACGCGTACCTCCTCTACAAGGATTCGCAGGACAAAGCCGAGTAAAAACGTAAATAAAGAAAGCCCCTCTCAAACGGAGGGGTTTTTTTATGTCACGAGAGTTTCTTCCATGTACAAAACATTGATCCTGACTTTGAGTTTCACGCTCCTTTTTTTGAGCGTTTCGACCCTGGCCCAGCAAAAAAACAGGGACATTCAGTTCCGCTCGGATTCGGCTGATTACGACGAGGCCTCCGGCAAGGTGCGCCTGGTGGGAAACGTGGTGATCACCTCCGAGGGGGCTAAGCTCAGCGCTCCTTACGCCGAGTATCATACAGAGAAAGCCTACGCCGAGTTCCTGGGCGGGGTGAAGATGGTGGGGGAGCAGTCCACCGCTACCGGTAAAGAGATGCGAGTCTGGTACGCCGAAAGCCGCGCCCGATTCGAGGGAGATGTCCGGCTGATCAGCCAGCAGGGTGACGGCGATTCCAAGGAGCCGACCGTGGTGCTGGCCCAGCAGCTCGATTACAACTGGCAGAAGGAAGAGGGCGTGGCCACCGGAGGCGTCAAGGTTCGCCAGGGCAACAAACGGGCCTTTGCCGACCGGGCCGAGATCCATCAGCAGCGCAACGAGATCCTGCTGATCGGAAACGTTCGGGTGGAGCAAGGAGGCGGTGATTGGCTGACTGCCCAGCGTGCCATCTACGATACCGAGCGGCAGACCGTGAGGGCCGAAGGTGGGGTGGTAGCCAAGACCAGCCTGGAGCAAGGCCAGGAAGAGGGGGAGGCTCAGACCGCACCGGCCCGAGCCGCTCTACCCGAACCGATGCTGGAGGAGCCTTCCTACCAATTTTTGCCCATGCGGCGGCTGCCGTCGGTCCCTCTGCCCTGGCTGGACAAAGAGGAAGGGTCCGGAAGGAGCCTCTGAGCGGACTTTGAATCCGACGAGATGCGCCTTGAATATTCTCCCATGTCTGGTCTTCGAGCATTATCACTCTCTGCTCTACTTTTTGCCGCATTGATGATGCCCGCCGCCGGGGAACCCGATTCGCCCATCGCCCAGGGGGTCCGAAAGCCGGTGATCAGTACGGCCAAGATGAGCCCTCCGGCCCAGTTTCAGAAACTCAAGAAATCGGTGGATTTGGCCCGAGAGATCAAGGCAGGGACGGGTTCAGCCCAGATGCGCGAGGTAGAGCAAGCGGTTTCCACGGTCCTGGGGGAGTTGGATAACTATCCCAATTTGGGGCGGGTGCATGGCCACGAGGAGCCCATGTGGCTGTCCGATCGCGGTGATCTCACCTCCCAGGCCATCCTCGCGCTGGTCGCACTCCAGGAGGTAGCACCCTCGCAGCCCCGCCGGGAAACCTTGCGAAAGCTGGCCCAGGGGCTGCGGTATCTGCAGCGCAAGGAGCGGTACGAGTACCCTTTCGGGGCCCACATTAGTTGGCAGGACGAAGAGCCGTTTGCCTACCTGGATGACGGCACCTCGGCCCCCACCACTTACTACCGCACTGATCGGGCTTATGCCGTGGAAGCGCTGGCCGAAGCCGGCCGGGTACTGGGTGAACCGGCTTTTGTGGAGAGCGCGATCAAAGAGGCGCTGGGCATGGCCACCCACCTGGTGGTGCACGGCAAACTGATCAGCTCGTTTTCCCCCCAGCCCGAGTATTCCAATGACCTGGCAGACGCCCTACCGATCGTGGAAGGCTTCGTGGCCCTGTACGAGAGCACCGGAAACAAGCTGTATTCCGATTTGGCAGCCCTCTCCACCAGGTGGGACCAGCCCGCTTCGGGTTTCAGTGGCCCTCGCTGGGAAGAGTTGAAAAAAAAGATCGAGGCCTCTCCGTCGGCGAGCCTGCTGCGAGCTGAACCGGTCGGAGAGCCGATCACTTTTCAATACATGGAAGCCGAGGAAGGAAAGGTCGTCAATAAAGCGATCGACACCCTCGACTTTCGTTCGCCTGCCGGGGAGCAGGGGACCCTCGCGGTCATGGGTCGGGAAAACACCTTCTGGATGCGCTTCGACGTGCCCACCGAGGACGACTACGTCTTCGATCTTTCGTATCTGCAGAGCGATGTGGGGGGAGGACTGGTCTCGGTGATGATGAGGATCGATGGAGACAAGATCTTTCAGGTCCCCCTGGGCGATGTGGATGGCAAGCCTATCTTGCGTCGGGCTTTCGTGGACGGTCCGAGACCGTTGAGGGCGGGACCTCACTCCTTCGGGATCCGTTTTTCGGGGCTGCTGATGACCAAGCCGGCGCTGCTGGATTCGGTGGTCGTACAGCCGGCGGTGGAGCGACGTGAGTTTGCCCTGCCCGGTGGAGAGCGGCTCTACCTGCTGCGCAACGTGACCGGAGAAGCGGGACGTACCGATCGGGAGCATTTCGCTTCCTGGCCTCCCCTGGACCAGTTGGTGGTGGACGGCCAGGGCCAGCCCGCCAAACTGGGCCACAGCGAAGACCGCCGACGCCGCAAAGAGTATGTGACTCTGCCCCCTCACGGGGTGGCCCTGCTGTGGGTGCGCCCGGAATGACCGAACTCAACCTGGGAGAGGTAGCCACTGAGGGTTACCTGGAAGCCTCCTCCAACCTGGATCAGATGACAGCGCTCGAGATCGTGCAGTTGATGAACGCCGAGGAAGAGAAGGTACGCCGGGCCCTGGACTCGGCGGCTGAAGCCGTGGCGGTGGTGGTGGATAAGGTCGCCGAGGCGTTTTTGGGGGGAGGCCGGCTCTTTTATATCGGCGCCGGAACCAGTGGCCGATTGGGCTTGCTGGACGCCTCCGAATGCCCCCCCACCTTCGGCTCCCCACCCGAGCAGGTCCAGGGTATCCTGGCCGGTGGTCTGAAGGCCTTTGAGCGGGCCGTGGAAGAGGCCGAAGACCGCGCCGAAGATGGGGCTCGGGAGCTGCGGTGCCGGGAACTCACCGCTGCCGACTGCGTGGTGGGGATCTCGGCCTCCGGGCGAACCCCGTTTGTGCTGGGAGGGCTGGAAGAGGCTCGACGGGTGGGAGCCTTTACCGCCGGGGTCTTCTGCAACCCGGGGGCTCCCATGAGCACAGCCTGCGAGCAGCCCATCCTGCTGGCCACCGGCCCGGAGGTGGTCACCGGATCCACCCGCCTGAAGGCCGGGACCGCCACCAAGCTGGTCTTGAACCAGATCACCACCGGCGCGATGATCCGCTCCGGTCGGGTTCTGGGCAATCTGATGGTCTCCCTCACCCCCACCTGCGAAAAATTGGTAGACCGCTCGATCCGCATCGTCTCTAAAGCCGTGGAGTGCGAACGGGAGCAAGCCGCTGAACTACTCGACAAAGCCGAGGGCAGCGTACCGGTAGCCATCCTGTTGGGAAAGACGGAACTCAACGCAGAGCAAGCCCGGATCAGTCTGGAGACCGAACCGCTGACCCAATTGCTCCAGCGGCTTAAAGCCAGATGAATCGTGATTTTTTTTAACTCAACCCAACCCAGGAGCGATAAGCTGCTCGAGTTGCCAGGCCGAGCACCGGGTTGGTGCGGGTGGTCTCGGTGAGGAGTTGTTCGGTGAGCATCGAGGCGACCGGGCTGTCTTGAAGGATTTCACGGACCGCTCGGAGTTCGCTTCCCGAGGGAATTCTTGCGAGTTTGGGAGCTTCGAAGAAGCCTAGAGTGGCCAGAAGGTCGCTGCTGGGGAAATCAAGAGCAGCCGTCGAAGCTCCGTATTCCAAAACGAGCTTTGGGGCAAGCTCCGGGTCCCCGGATTCTTTGGAGAGAAAGGTTACCTGAGAGCCTGCATCCTGGTCGCGGGTGATCAGCCAGCCGTAGTTGGCGCCGTTGAGCAGGTCTTGAGTCACGTCGAAGATCACTTCTCCGCTCTGGTGGTTCTTGATGGTCACCGTGGGGGCTGTGGAGGGGGCGGCGTAGCTCGCGCCTCCGTTCCAGTTTACCGCGGAGTCCGCCTGGCTGTTGGAGATGTTGCCGTCGATGGGGCTGAACCAGGTCACTCCGTTACCGCTACCGGAGCTTTGCTGGTTGCCGGGCAAGCCCAGCTTCTTCCCATTGCCTTCCGTCCATGCCGTTAAAAGGCACTGAGCTCGAATCGGCCTACCGTTTCCCCAGCCGGTCACGTTTTGGGTGGAGTCGATATTCAAGACCAGGCTCGCTTTGGTCAGCCCGGTGGTATCAACGCCCGAGGTGTCGAGCCCCACCACCACCTGAGCGGGCTTGCCGGT
>JBAYRN010000088.1:0-23948 GCA_041676625.1 Vulcanimicrobiota bacterium | reverse complement strand
TTTCTCCTCCTGGAGTGGAATTTTCTGTGGAATAGTGGACCTATTTGAGGAAAATTTCGCTTCAGGAGGTGGAAAATGAACAAGTTTGGTGACCGAAGGCTGAATGTCCACAGGCCCTAGTTCCAGCTGGGGGTGTCGCCCTCGAACTTGGTCTTCTGGTTGCCGCGGCTGAAGTACTCGATATAAAAACGGGGTTTGACTTCCTCGAATTCGTCCCACTTCACTACCACGATGGTTTTCTCACCACCGGCCAGGGGTTCGACTTCTTTGGTCAAGGTGTTGATCTTGCGACGACGGTTGTCGTACAGGTCCACGCTCACCACGATACCGTCCACCGTCACTTCGGCGGCGTTCTTGAGCCAGATGCTCAAGGTTCCCCGCCCACCCCGATCAAATCCCCGGGACTGTCCGTCAATCTTGGCCTTCAAGACCTTGATGGGGTGATCCGAGGGGTTGTCCCGAGCGATCGCTGGTTGGCCCAGCAGTACTGCTGCCAACAGAGTCAAAACGATCGAAAGAAGACCGGTTCCATAGCTTAAAAATTTCATAAAGTACCTCACTGATGCACTCAACCGAACATTGAGGGGTTAGTTGCGATTTGGCGAACTATAACCTCTCCCGGCATGCCTGTAAAGCGAACAAAGGTTTCCTTCAGGGAGCTGTTCTTCTCGGGTCGATAATCCAGGAATCGACGTCATCGCGAAAGCGCTCGAAGTGGGCCACATTGACTGTTACCAATCGATCGGCGGCGGCTTTTCTGGCTGCGATTTCATGCAGGGCATCAAAGATGGCCCCACTCCGAAGTAGACGGGAAGTCACCAAATCCAGGGCCGCTAAATAGTCGGCTTCCAACAGTGGAACGATCTCAAAATGGGTCAGCAGTTCTTCTAACGTTTGGCGAGTTTCAGAGGGTGAAAGCTGCGGCTTCAGGGGCATAGCGGTCATCGTCGCATAGAACTCCGCTAGCGAATGGCTACAGAGTACCCCTTCGTGCAAGCCGTCGCGCACCGCTAATATCCAAGGACGACAGGCGACCTTGTGGGGATGGTCCCGGAGCATGCCTGCCACCAACGTCGAGGTGTCGAGAAGTACCTTCATAGCCCCATAAGGTTGTCGATGCGACTCTGCCTCAGGTCATCCACACTCAGAGGAACTCCCGGGAGTTGACTGCCGACGATAAGCATCCCATCCTCTAGGGCGAGACCCCCACCCTGGGTGCGAGGAACTCT
Organism: Vulcanimicrobiota bacterium; assembly: GCA_041676625.1. Taxonomy (GTDB): domain Bacteria; phylum Vulcanimicrobiota; class Xenobia; order Xenobiales; family JADMJV01; genus JAEXNA01. The sequence goes on along the minus strand of JBAYRN010000088.1, from coordinate 22,719 downwards.
CAGAACTAAGCTGTCCCCGTCCAAGCTTAACTCGAGGATCGTCCCCTTGCTCAGATGCATCAACTCTCGGACAGGCTTGGGAATAACAACCCTGCCAGCCCCATCAATCGGCACGTGGTAGTTCATAATGGTAGAATACCATGGTATCAGGCATCCTTCAATGCCATTGCGGCGAGGTGCATTTCCGGCAAACGACAAGGGGTTTCCTCACTTCGGTGGGCGAATTGTTAGCCAGGAGGGTATGGAATGCTCGCAAACTTCATCAACAATACCTGGGCGGTCCCCGCTGGAGATTCCCTGGAATTGCGTAACCCGGCCACGGCCGAACTGCTGGATAGGGTTCCCTTAACCGGAACGGAGATCGTGGACCAGGCCGTGGAAGCGGCGGCCACCGCCTTGAAGGGCTGGAGTGAGACCCCGGTGACCGACCGGATTCAGTATCTCTTTCGCTTGAAAGCCTTGCTGGAGGAGCACTTCGAGGAGATCGCGGTCATCATCACCGAGGAGTGCGGGAAGACCCTGGCTGAATCTCGAGGAGAGTTGCGCCGTGGCATCGAGAACGTGGAAGTCGCCTGCGGCACTCCCATCTTGATCCAGGGCCACACTAACGAAGACATCGCTCGGGGGATCGACGAATTGATGTTTCGCCAGCCCGTGGGGGTGTGCGCCATCATCACTCCCTTCAACTTCCCCGCCATGATACCGTTCTGGTTTTTGCCCTACGCCATCGCTTGCGGCAATACCGTAGTCTGCAAGCCCTCCGAGAAGGTACCCCGAACCATGCAGCGGATCGTGGCTCTGCTCGAAGAGACCGGCCTGCCCCCCGGGGTGGTCAATATGGTGCACGGGGATCGTCAGGCCGTAGACCGACTGCTGGAGCATCCTGAAGTCAAGGCGGTCAGCTTCGTGGGGTCCACCCCGGTGGCCCGGGCGATTTACGCCAAGGCCTCAGCCCACGGTAAGCGCGTCCAGGCTCAGGGTGGGGCCAAGAACCCCATCATCATTCTGCCCGACGCTGACCCCGAGATGACTGTCAAGATCGTGAGCGATAGCGCCTTCGGCTGTGCCGGGCAGCGCTGCCTGGCCGCTTCTTTAGCCATCACTGTGGGACCGGCCGGAAAGAACTTCCCCGAACTGCTCAAAGAGGCGGCTCTCTCCCGGGTGGTGGGCAACGGACTCAAGGAAGGCGTGCACATGGGGCCCGTTATCAACCACCAGAGCCGAGAAAGGATCGAGGGCCTGATCGAGCAAGGAGTATCGGAAGGTGGCAGACTGGTGCTCGACGGGCGAAACTTTACCATCTCCGGCTGCGAGAAGGGCAGTTTCGTCAAGCCCACGATTTTGGAGGGCTTGACTCCTGAATCTCAACTGTTGGGTACGGAAATTTTTGGACCGGTATTGACCATGCTGAACTTCGACACCATGGATCAGGTGTTGGAGTTCGTGAATGCCGGCCGCTACGGCAACATGGCTTGTCTTTTCACCACCAGCGGGGCCAACGCCAGGCGCTTTCGACACGAAGCGATCGTGGGTAATATCGGTATCAATATCGGAGTGGCCGCCCCCATGGCATTCTTCCCATTTTCCGGTTGGAAAGATAGCTTTTTCGGAGATCTTCACGCCCAGGGCCGCCACGGTATCGAGTTTTATACCCAGACTAAGGTGGTGGTGGAGCGCTGGCCCTCGGAGTGGTCGCGCCAATTCTGATTGATAACCACCCATCCCAGTAGAGCCCGTCCAGGGTAGCGCTTAGCCGACAGGCCCGAGCCGTGACCCCGGCTTCCAGGGCGCGCTCGAAGGCCTCGCTGTAGTGAGGGTCTACCTCGTAAGCCGGGCGTAGCAGGTTTACGTCGGAGCGGCCCACCACATAAAGGAGAATGGCCGTAGCCCCGGAGCGGCTAAGCTCGGCCAGTTCCTCGAGATGGCGCTTGCCCCGGGCCGTCACCGCGTCGGGGAAAGCCGCCCAGCGGGTGGTTCCCTGATCGGCCACCCGCATGCTGACCTGCTTGACCTCGATCACGTAATCTCGGCCGCTGGTATCAGAAAGACCGAAGTCGAATCTGGACTTTCGCCCGGGAATACGCAGTTCGCTACGCAGGGGGGATTCCAGAGGTAGGAGCAGGTCCTCGCGGATCGCCGGCAACCCCAGCAGTCGCCCGGCTACTCGGTTGGCCAGTTGGGTATTGACCACCACCAGTTCGCCCCGCACCTTGGCCAACTCCCAGCGATAATCCAGTTTACGCTTTCCGGGTAACTCCCGGAGGTCGGAGAGATAGACCGTTTCGGCGTGGGGCAAGATGGAGGACATCCGCCCGGGATTGGGACAGTGCACGGTCACCTCGGTCCCGTCTTCCAACCGAACGTCGGTCAGAAAGCGCTTGTAGCGCCTCAAAAATCGAGCCGTCACCAACCGGGGAAAGGATAGGAGAGGTTGCGGAAAAGTCATTCGGCAGCTTGCGGAGGCACGAACTCTTCCTTCCAGCTCAGTTCCCGACTCTTGAGGACCTTTCTCAGCGCGTCGCTGGCGGCATCCAGAGCTTCGTGGTCTCGCGATTCCAGGACCAGCTCCAGGTGCCAGACTTCGGCCAGTTCTTTGGGATACGAGCCCAGGCTCACCGCCGGATACTCCTCGGCGATCGCCCCCAGGGCTGCCGCCAACTCCGTCTCCACCGCGATAAACTCAAAACAGCGCCGACCCGGTCTGTCCACCGCCGGCCACAGGGTCTTGAGTTCCAGAAACTTTTTACGAAAAAGCTCCGGAATTCCGGGCAGAGGATAGACCCTGTCCACCACGAGTTGGGGATACAGAGAGTCCGGGCCGTAGTGGAGGGTGGAGCCTTCGCAGATCCAGGCGAGCCGCTGCTGGGCGGGCGTCAGGTGGTCGGTCTTGTAGTGCTTCTTCAGGATCTTTTCCAGCATGGGTGAGTTTACGATCTTTCGTTCGAGCGCCAGGGCCACCGACTCCAGGGTGATGTCGTCGTGGGTCGGACCCACCCCCCCGGAGGTGAAAACGTGGTCGTACGATGCGTGGAACCTTCTCAGAGTCTCCACGATATGGTCCTGAACGTCTCCTACCACCGAAACTTCCTTGAGTTCCCAGCCCAGGGCGAACAGTTCTCCGGCCAGAAAATGGATGTTCAGGTCGGCGACTTTTCCGGAAAGTATCTCGTTGCCGATCACCAGAAGGGCGGCTGTGGGCGGTCTGGACATGCTCAATACCCCTCGACGTAAGCCGGGCGCCGAGGATCCAGCCCGGCTTCCAGGTGGCCCTCGGGGTCCCGGACGATGGAAAGCACGTGAGCCACGGCGTAGATCGGCTCACACTTGTGCCCCCAAGATTCGAGGAGCTTGATGGAATCCGCCGAGATCCCGAACTCATAACAGATCTCATCGGGATACCACTGGTGGTGAATGCGAGGTGCGCTGACCGAAGTCTGGGCGTTCAATCCGTAGGCCAGTAGATTAAAGACAGCCTGGAACACTCCGGTGATGATCCGGGAACCACCGGGGGCCCCGATCGCGGCGAAAAAGCGCCCGTCTTTGGTGATCAAGGTGGGGGTCATGGAACTCAGAGGTCGCTTGCCGGCTTCCACGTCGTTGGCGGAAGAGCCGATCAAGCCGTAGGCGTTGGGTTCGCCTGGTCGGGCGTTGAAGTCGTCCATTTCGTTGTTGAGTAAAACACCCGTTCCCGGTGCCATAAAGCCGGAGCCGTAAGAAAAATTCAGAGTGTAGGTAAAGCTGACCGCCATCCCATCTTTGTCGACCACATTGAAGTGGGTGGTGTCGGGCGATTCGGGAACTGGATTGTGAAAAAGTTCGGGGGCAAGCTCTTCGCTGTCTCCGGCTTTCTCTTGCGGGATCAATTCGTACTGGGTTTGCAAGTACTCGGGCGAGAGCAGTTCCTCCACCGGGACGTCCACAAAATCGGGATCCCCAAGATGGCGTGCCCGGTCGCGGTAGGCCAGCCGCATCGCCTCGGCTACCAGATGCAGGTGAGCCGCGCTGTTGTGAGTGGCCGGCTTGGAGTCCAGCCGTTCGGTCAACTCCAACATCTGGAGCAGGTGCAGCCCGCCGGAGCTGGGCGGCGGCATAGACCAGACCTGATAACCCCGGAAGTCGCCGCTCAGCGGTTTGCGCCAGACCGCTTTATAGCCGGCCAGATCTTCCCTGGACAACACTCCCCCGGCGGCTTGCACTCCTTCGACCAGCAGCTCGGCCGTTTTGCCGGTATAGAAGTCGCTCGGCCCACGGGACAGCCGTTTCAAGGTCGCACCCAGGTCTCTTTGTCGAAAAAGAGAGCCGATTTTGGGGGGCTCACCAGCGGGCATGAAGATCTTCCTGGTGGCCGGGTACGCACCCAGAAGTTCCTGGCTGGAGGTGACTCCGTCGGCAAGCCAGGCAGAAGTTGGGAAACCCTCTTGAGCCAATCGCCGGGCCGGCTCCACGAGCTTGTTCCAGGGAATGACTCCAAACTTCTGGTGCATCTCCCACAAACCAGCCACCGTGCCGGGGACTCCCACGGCTGAGGCACCCCGGCGAGAGGTGTGGCGCTGATCCAGATAAAATTCCCGGTGGGTGGCGCCGGGAGCGGTCTCACGAAAATCCAGGGCGTGTACCTGACCCTCCTGGTCCAGGATCATGGCAAATCCCCCACCTCCCAGATTGCCCGCTCGCGGCAGGGTCACAGCCAGAGATAGGGCCACCGCCACGGCCGCGTCCACGGCGTTGCCTCCGCCCTGGAGAATGGTGTTTCCGACCTGGGTGGCCAGGGGTTCGCCACTGACCACCATGGCGTGCTCGGCCCGCCGGGAGATGTGCTGATTTTTCTCCAATAACGGTTGGGCCTGTACGGACCAGAGGGTGGAAAGGAAAAGCGCACTCAGCAGGAGTGCCATTCTCCGCCGATGGGATGATTTTCTCATAAGGAGAGATTGACCGCATCCTCTTGATCCCCTGTCGAACCCGATCGCTGCCTTGGAGGATCTCTTGGGAGGCTCGGAAATACGCTCGCAAAAAGGAGTAGGATTTGTTATGAGTACCAGAACAGAAAAAGATTCCATGGGCGAGATGGAGGTGCCGAGCGACGCCCTCTACGGTGCCAGCACCGCCAGAGCGGTCAAGAATTTTCCCATCTCCGGTACCGGCATGAGCCGCCGATTTATTCAGGCAGTAGGAGTCCTGAAGGGTGCCGCGGCTCGGGCCAATGAGTCCCTGGGGAGCCTGGATAAGACCCTCACGGATGCCATCGTGAAAGCCTCCGAAGAGGTGGCTCAGGGGCAATGGGATGACCACTTCGTGGTGGACGTGTTTCAAACCGGTTCGGGTACCAGTACCAACATGAACGCCAACGAGGTGATCGCTAACCGAGCCGGCCAGATTCTGGGCAAAGGAATGGGGAGTCGGGCGGTCCACCCCAACGATCACGTAAACATGGGCCAGTCGTCCAACGACACCATGCCCACTGCCATGCAAGTCTCCGCTCTACTGGGGCTCAATAGCGATCTCATTCCGGCTCTGCAGGGTCTGCAGACGGTGCTGGAGCAAAAATCGATCGATTTCGCCGACATCGTAAAGACCGGACGAACCCACCTGCAAGACGCCACCCCCATCACCCTGGGCCAGGTCTTCAAAGGTTTTTCAGGTCAGATCCAACGGGGGATCAAGAGATTGGAGTTTGCCGTCTCCGAACTGTCGGAACTGCCCCTGGGCGGCACCGCGGTGGGTACGGGAGTCAACACCCATCGTAGCTTTCCCGGCAAGACCATCGCCCTGATGTCAGAACAGCTAGGGGTCAAGCTCGTCGAGACCGACAACCACTTCTGTGGTCAGAACAACATCGACGCCATGATCTCCGCCTCGGGATGCGTCCGGACCGTTGCCGCCAGCCTCTATAAGATCGCCAACGACATTCGTTTTATGGGCTGTGGGCCCCGGGCCGGGTTGGGAGAGCTCTCCCTGCCTGCAGTGCAGCCCGGCTCCTCCATCATGCCGGGCAAGGTGAATCCGGTCATGGCCGAAGCGCTGCTCATGGTGGTGGCCCAGGTCCTGGGCAACGACACCACCGTCTTGCATGGGCTGTACGGCAGCAATTTCGAGCTGAACACCATGTTCCCGGTCACCTCCCGCAACCTCAATGAGAGTATCGACTTACTGACCAACGCGGTCGGTGCTTTTACCGTCGATTGTCTGCAGGGTCTGCAAGCAACCACCGCCGGACCCGATGGAGTGGAGCGGGGGCTTATGCTGGGTACGGCCCTGGCTCCCGTAGTTGGATACGACAAGGCCGCCGCCATCGCCAAGACGGCAGCCGGGGAAGGCAAGACGATTCGGGAGATCGCTTTGCGCGATTCTGAGCTCACCGAAGCCCAGCTTCAAGATCTTCTCGATCCCATCTCCATGACTCAACCTCAGTCCTAAGGGTCTTTTGATAGGAGGCCTTCGGCAGTTGACGAAGGCGCCAGTATGAGTCAGCCGCTTGGTCCAAATCAGGGAAAATCGTTGACCCCTGACGTGGAGACGGATGAGTGTGTCTTACTGGATCTGCTCGGCTGGGGCAAACTACTTTCTACCCTGGTGCAAGTGTTGGACCCGTTTTATCAGGTCGAAGACCTGCTGCAGACCGAGCATCCGCTAGCCGACTCGGAAAAGCCACTGGGTGCCATGGTGCGTCACTTCGGGAAAGGGAGCGTGGGGGCGCCCTTTCTTTGCTGGTGGGTAGGAAACGACGACTCCTTTCCCACGTTCGGCTCCAAGTCGCAGATCGACCCCTTGCTGCCGCTGAGCCTGGCCCGGCGCTGGCGAGCCTCCGAGCTTCAGTCCAGCGCCCTGCGGGGGTTCGAGAAGTTTGATCAAGAGTGGTCGATCGGGGTCGATCGCCTGTCTGCCTCGAGAAACGGAGGAGAAGCGCTCTTTAGCAAGCCTCTTCCCGATTTCGAGTGGACCCAGGTGATCCGCCGACTTTGCGACCGTGCGCCCGCTACCAGGATCGAAGATTCCTCTCGACTTAGTGAAGCCATTGACCGGGTCCGTTCGTACTTTGCACCCCTGGAGTCACCCCTTTTCGGGATGGACAACGAACTGCTGAAGCACCACGTACTAGAAACTATTCCCAGAGAGGGGCCACCCGAAGTCTTGACACCCATTGTACCGCTTTTTGGCAAAGGGCACTTGCAGAAGGCGTTTCCATCAACGGCCCAACTGCCGGCCCACCTGAGAGTCATTCTCCACCGTCTGGTCCGGTCTCAGCATAGCGGCGACCTCGTGACCTCCCTCCTGGCCACTTTAGAAGCGGTGGATTTTTCTATCCGGTTTGCCACGGGAGTTGGACAGGGCGCACTCGCACTGGTTCAGACGAGTGACTTCGCTGGTGATTTTAACCCCACCACCCAGCAGATCATTCGGGATCTAGAGGAGGTCTTGAAGGCCTTGCCCGCCCACTGGGAAGACCCCCGCTGTCACGCCGCCACTCATCTCCTTTTTCAAGGCTCGCAAGTCCATCCGTTCTTGAAATGGGGTGGGGTTGGCACCGACCAGAGACTTCTCGGCTGGATGAAAGAAGCCGAGGAAACCATCCGCCAGGACAATCCGGCCCGGGCCGCTGCTTTGCTGGCCGAAGTCATGGAACTTTTCAACTCCTGGGTGGCGGAACTCACCCTGCTCTGCTCTTCCTGGGATCTGGTCACCCACGTGCGGCAGGATGGCTACCTCCAGATCAGTCTCGGTCGAGGCCCGGTTTGGTTTAGCTGTAAACCGCTGATCGACCCCACTCGCTATTCGGTTTGGTTGGACCGCAGCGAACTGACGCTGGTCAATAAAGGTGGCTCTCTGCGGGACTTGAAGGACGGCCTGGAACCGGTGGAATCTCTGGACCCCCGGATTTCGGTGCACCCGGAAGACCCCTTCTATCTCAAGGAGCAACTGACCGCCCTGGTTAGAGCCCACGGACAAGGCCAGATCCTTCCCCTGGGCCGAGCCCTGTTTTTCGGCCTGGAGTATCTGGTCAGGCTGCACGCCAGCCTGGCCGGCGGCTTCTTGCGCCACTGTTTCGATGAAACGTCCTTGTTAGATCCGGTTTCCGAACCCGGTGGCTCCCTCGAACACATCATTTTTTTTCTCTCCTATAGCCAGCGTCTCTTAGGGCGAACCCGCTCCACCGACGCTGAACTGTTGCGCGACGTTTTCTTTCATCGGGACAAGCCTCGTGATTTTACGGTGTGGCTGGGAGTCGACGGTGGTATTCCCGGTCCGTTGCAGGGACTTCTGGGATGGAGTCTCTCCTTGATGAGGCCTGATGCCAAGACCCGGTTAGACGAAGTTCGGGGCCAGGTGGAGCGACTCAGTGGCCTGTTCGCCGACTTTCTTGAGCAGAGTCGCAATCTGTTCAAGACGGCCAACCTTCAAACCGATGCCACCGGAGAAGGGACCGAGGCCGTGGTTATGAGGTTTCCTTCCGGTTTGCGGATCCGAGGAGTGCCGGACGTAGTCACCGGTCCAAGGATGGAGCCCGGTCGCCGTAACGTGGTGGTGGTAAGAGACGCCGAAGAGCGAGAACAGTTCTCCGATTGGGAAGGGGAGGAGTACGGCTTTTCGACCCTTGAACCGGTCGAGTCTCAAGAGGCAGAAGAGCCCATCTGGCCCAGCTTTTTTGAGGAATCGGACAGTGACGTGGAGCCCTGGGATACCGCCAAGAGCGATGCCATCAGCAGGGTCTGCCAGGCCCGTTCTTTTTCCGGCCCCGACGCCCGGCCTCGCCAGATCGCCGAGGAGATCGCTTCGGTGGTTCTTCGGGGCTCGCCGGACGCGGCCAGCGTGCTGTTTTGCCAGGGAGATCCCGGGACCGGCAAGACCAACCTTTGTCGAACCCTGGCCAATCCAGCTTGCACCCCTCTGCCCGATGACTATCCGGTCCTCTATCTGCGGGTCGATCGATTTCCCCGGACCAGGTTGGCCACCGTGGTGGAACGACTCAACGACCACATCGCCTCCGAGAAAAACTTGCAGCGATTCGAGTGGACCTCCGTCCCGGTGCAGAGCTTGAAAGCGCTGGGCGGTGAAGTGACGCGCATCTCCAGTGAATTGGCCGAACTCGGGGTGACCTCCGAGGCTCTGGCCAATCGCCTGGCGAGTTACCTCAGGCATCTCAAGAAGCTCAACGAAGACCGAAACTTCTTGCTCATTTTGGATGGCTTCGAGGAGGTACCGGCCTCCATCATACCTTCCTCTTTACCGCCCGGCGTCCACGTGTTGATCACCGGATGCAGCTTCCCTGAGATCGTGTGGCCGGCCCACAGCTATCTGGAGTTTCGCAAATGGGAGATGCACAGTACTGCCGGTGAAGCAACCTTCGCTCGCCAACTCCAGGGGTTGCACCTGGATGAATCGGAGAGAGCGCAAGCCTGGAAACGATTCGGTGGCTCTCTCTTTTTGGGACGAGTCTTCCGTGATTTAAGGGTATTGGACGAGTCGGTCCCTCCCAACAACGACGTGCTCGACCATATCTTCGCTTCGGCCAGGGCCAAATTTCCGGACCAATCAAAGTTTGTCACCTTCTTGCGCCTCCTCGCCGTGCTGGGCTTATACGAGCGGCCTGTTCCGTTGAGTACCCTGCAGACCAGGATCGAAGACGCCAGAGTGGTGCTGCGGGCCGTGGAGTTGTATCCGAGCCTATTCTCCTTCTGGGATGAGCCAAAACCCGCCCTGGCTCTGGGGCATCGCAGTGTGCTCGAGTGGGTCCGCCAGAACTCCCTGGAGGTCGAGTGGGTCGCCCACGATCTTTCGGAGAGGTTCCTCGACAACCCCAAACGAGGAGACTTGATGGCAGCCCTTCGCTGGATCGGTCTGAGCGAGCACGCCGCCAGTCTGATGGACCGCTTTTTTTCCGAAGATGGGCCACTGTCTCTGTGGCGGGCTGAACTTGCCCGACTGCAGGACCGGGGCCTTTTCTTTCAACGGGTGGCTCTGCTGGATGCCATCTCCGAACCGCTCGCCTTGGCCGTGGCCGAAGGGGCGGGCAGTCTTCGGGAGGAGCTGGCCTGGGTGTATAATGCTCGGGGTTTGTCACTGCTGGAGTTAGGTTTGGTCAGCGAAGCCGCCGAGGATTTCGAGCAGGCGATCGCGCTTTTCTCGACCCTCTTTCAGCAAGGCGACCTGGGCGTACTGGAGGCCATGGCTTCGGCCTACAGCAGGCGCAGCGAAGCAGCCTTGGAAAGCAGCGAACTAACGACAGCGGTGGAAAGTTCCGTCAACGCCCTGGGTTTGATCGAAGAGCGCTTGCATTCTCACCGACCAGACCCGGGGCTCAGTGAATTGCACAGCCGAGTTCTTTTACAATCGGCCCGCTCCCATCTCGCGTGCGGCTCCTACGAGCAGGTACTAAGCCTTCTGTCGGCGGCCATGGAGGCCCTGGAGCAGATCAAGCCAGAGCGGGCTCGTCGGTTGCAAGGAGAATGCTTTTTGGTAGCCGGGCAGGCTTTGAGTGGTCAGGGTTTCGATATCCGGGCTCTGGAGCAATTCAGTACTGCTCTGGAGCTTCTCATGGCAGGTTCCACCGCTGAACTGGGCTTACAAGCGCTGATCAAGCGAGGTCGCCTTTTTCAGAAACTGGGGCGCTTTCCGGAAGCCGAAAAGGATTATCAGCGGGCTCTTTCGATCATACGCTTCCAGATCGCTCTTGGTCGCTTGGACCTGGAGCCGCTGCTCGCCTACACCGCCGCTCAGTCAAGCCTGGTGAGTGCCGACCGCAGCTTCGGTGGCCACGGTCTGAGTGAATACATCTCCTGGGCCGGTAAGAGGATCCGCCACGAGGGCCGGAGCGACCTGCGTGGGTTGTTGGCATTCCTACTACTCACCCGGGGTGCCCGCTGGAAGGAGATCGGGCATTTCAACCAGGCCGCCTCGGACCTGAGGCGAGCCACCGAGCAGTATGACCTGCTCAGCCGGGAAGTGGCTCAAGACCGGGATGACCCGGTTTGGTCGGCCCTAAAGCAGAGCTTTCGAAACCTCACCGCACTCTACCTCAGTCTCGACGAACCGCACCTGGCTCTGATCTGCGGACGTCGCGCCCTGGATATTGGAAGGCGTCACTCCCAGGAATCATCCGAGGAGCTTGAACTCCCCATAAGCAGCGTACCGGGGGCTTCGGCGGGGGCTGACACGCTCTCCGAGGTGCGGCTCTTTCAAGTGGGCAAGCTCTACTTTCATCTGGGCGAAGCGGCCCGGCGGGTGGGGCTCAAAACTGACGGGAGGGTCTATTTTGAGCGTTCGGCTCGGGCCTTTTCCCAGGCTTGCGGTAGCTTTCAGGAGGTGCCCGAGGCTCTCCTCGTGGAGTACGCCCTGGTCTTGAAGAGTGCCGCCCAGTCGGCTTTTTCCGACAACGACATGGAAGAATTGGGAAGATGGGTCGAACAACTGGCCGATCTGGCGCCTTCCCAGTTGACCGATTTCGACATCTATCGATTCAAGCGCTGGGCCGGCTATACCGCTCAGCACCGGGGCGATCTCAAGGAGAGCTTGCGGTTCTTCGGGGACGCCTTGGAGATGGTGAAGCACTTGCGGGAGCACCCCCGCCAGCGGTCGCTGGAGAGTGAGGCTTTGCTGGACCTGGGCCGGGTACTTTCGCTTCAGGGAAACCATGACGAGGCTCTCGCCAAACTCGAGGCAGCGGCCCGTAAGGCCAACGATTCGGTCTTTGCTGAAGGAGAGGAGAATCGTGAACTCTTAATCCTTTGTGCGCTTCATTCGGCGGTGGCCCAACTGAGGGCCGGACGAGTGGGGCAGGCCCTCGATCAATTGCGCACTTTGATTTCGCTACGCCCGGGCACGCCTCACGAGGTTGAGAGCCTGGCCGACGATTGGGTGAAGGCCTGGTCGAGCGCGAACTCACCCCTGGGGATGGAGCTTCTCAAAACCCTCGGTCAGCTTTCCGAACTTGGAGATTGGCTGCTCTGCACCTCATTGGGTCAATGGTACCGCGAACTGGCAATATCGCTGGTCAACGACCCCCAATTCGACAGCATGATCATGAGTTCCAGTCGGATCGATCGTATTCTGGAAACCTATCTCATCCTCACCTTTGGTAAGCCCGACCGGGATACTCGCCCGGAGTCAAATCCCGAATTGGAGAAACTGCTGGCCGCCAAGTATCGCGCCTTTGAATCGGAGAACCGGGACCTGGAGGCGGAACTGTTGATGGGACACCTGTTGCCCATCCGACTCGATCCGGATTCGGCCCGGTTGCTCTTGCGCCGCTCAGAAATGGCACTTATGCGAGGCGACCGAGGCCTTGCCATCATCGATCTCTTGCGGGCCATCGACGGGGGAGGGGAGACACGACTGCGGGCTCACCTCCGCCTGGCTGAGTTTTTGCAGTCCAGAGGCTTGCAGGCTGCGGCGGTCCACCATCTGTTAAGGGCCATGCAGGCCATCAGTGGGCAGACCGAAGGGCTCAGCTCACTCTGTGGACGGTGCTGCAGGCTGGTCACTCGACTGGCCAAGGACGGTGCCATGCTGGAACTGGATTTTTTCCGAGAGCATTTCCGCTTGCTGAACACCCTTCGAGATGATCATCTCAAACCGGTGCTCGACCTCACCTGGCTGCGACCGGCCCGAGAACAAAAGGACTGGTCAGAGTTACTGGAATTGACCCTCGATGTCCTGAGCGGATGGCAAGCGGGGGGTCATGACAAGCCGGCCGATTGGGCTTTTCTGGAGGAGTTGCTCGACCGCTCGGTCCTCTGCCAGGGCCGTCCGCCACTTCCTCTGATGGAAAAGCTTGGTAAACTTTTGACCCAGGCGCTCTCTACCTACGATCCCCAGAGCCGGGGCAGAGCGAGCACTATTTGGGAACGGTTCGCCAGTTTTTTACCGGGCATCGGAAAACGCAGCGCTCTGGGACTTCTGCAAAGGCTTTTTGACCACGCCCTCAGAACAGATATCGCTTCACCGGATGGGCAGGGCAACGAGTTTCTCCGCAGGCTGGAAGAAGAAAAGCGGATTCTGGTCCAACCTCGCTAACACTGCCTCTTCCGGGCTAGTGCTCTGTCAATCTTTGGAGTTCGGTTGAGGGAGGCCAGACGCAATTTCTATCTAAATCGATTTGAGTGCACGTATCGGGAATACGTAAGCGAAAATCGATGACGATAGAATTGATGGCTGGCCGCCCTCGGCCGAATTTTGAAGTTTGACAGAGCACTAGGTCCTAAGGAGAGAGAATGAACAACCGATACGATCCCGCTTTGATCGAGCCGAAGTGGCAGAAATATTGGGAAGAGAACGACAGCTTTCGTACCCCTGGACCCGGCGATCCGGATTTTCAGCCGGACCGGCCCAAGTACTACGTGCTCGATATGTTTCCGTACCCCAGTGGAGCCGGACTTCATGTGGGCCATCCCGAGGGCTATACGGCCACCGATATTCTGGCCCGCTGGCGTCGCATGTCGGGATACAACGTGCTGCATCCCATGGGCTGGGACGCTTTTGGACTACCGGCCGAGCAGTACGCCGTGGCCACCGGCACCCATCCCTCCATCACCACCAAGAAGAACATCGAAACCTTCAAGGCTCAGATCAAATCCCTCGGTTTTGCCTACGACTGGAATCGGGAAGTTAGCACCGCCGATCCCGATTATTACCGCTGGACCCAGTGGATCTTTAAGCTGCTTTTCGATACCTGGTACGATCACGAGCAGGGTCGGGGGAGACCCATCAGTGAACTGCCCGTCCCTGCGGGTCTGAACGAAAAAGAAGCTCACGATTACATCAACTCCAAGCGTCTGGCCTATCTCGACGAGATCGCCGTCTGGTGGTGCCCGGACCTGGGCACGGTGCTGGCCAACGAAGAGGTCAATGACGGCCGCTCGGAGCGGGGGGGCTACCCCTGCCGGCGGGAGCCCATGCGCCAGTGGATGCTTCGCATCACCGATTACGCCGAGAGGCTCCTGGAAGACCTGGAGACGGTGGAGTGGCCGGACGAAACCAAGAAGCAGCAGGGCGAATGGATCGGAAAGAGTCTGGGAGCGGAGGTCTGGTTTGCCCTTCCTGAAGTGCAGTTGAGTCAGGAGCAAGAAAAGGAGAGTCGGTTCCGACGTTCCGAAAACGGAGTCACGGAATTTTCGGTCTTCACCACCCGGCCCGACACCCTGTTCGGAGCAACCTATATGGTGCTGGCTCCTGAGCACCCCCTGGTCAGTTCGGTAACCATAGCCGAGCGGCAAACTGCAGTTGAGGAGTATCGCCGCCAGGCTGCCAGCCGTTCCGAACGAGAGCGCGCCGCCACTAAAGAGAAAACCGGAGTGTTTACCGGAGGTCACGCGGTCAACCCGGTCAACGGCGATGAACTCCCGATTTACGTAGCCGACTATGTGCTGGATAGCTACGGTACCGGAGCCATCATGGCCGTTCCGGGGCACGACGAGCGGGATTTCGACTTCGCGGTGGAGCACAGCCTGCCCATCGTCAGTGTCTACAAGAGTGAGGAAACACCCGTTCGGGAGCTTACTCGCGATGGCGAGACTTTACTTTGCACGCCGGGTGAGGGACGATCCGAGAACAGCGACTTTCTCAACGGCAAGAGCGTGGAAGAGGCCAAAGCTGCCATCACCGAGCACCTGGAGAAGATCGGAAAAGGTGAGGCCCGGGTCAACTACCGTTTGCGCGATTGGATCTTTAGTCGCCAGCGATACTGGGGCGAACCCTTTCCGATCCTTTTCGATGAGGAGGGGCGACTCAAGGCCGTCGATGAGGATGAGCTTCCGGTCAGCCTGCCCGATCTGCCGGACTTCCAACCCACCGGTCGACCGGAGCCGCTGTTGGCGAAAGCCGAAGAGTGGATGAAGGTGACCGATTCGGATGGGAAGGCCTGGACCCGGGAGACCAACACCATGCCGAACTGGGCCGGCTCATGCTGGTACTATCTGCGATATCTAGACCCCCACAACGACGTGGAAGCCTGGGCCGAAGAGAAAGAGCAGTACTGGATGCCGGTGGATCTCTACGTGGGTGGAAAAGAGCACGCCGTGCTGCATTTGCTGTACGCCAGATTTTGGCACAAGGTACTCTTTGACCGGGGCTACGTGTCCACGCCCGAGCCCTTCAAAAAGCTGTTTCACCAGGGACTGATCACCGCTTTTGCCTATGAGGATCCCGAGACCAGGTTTTTGGTCCCCTCCGATCAAGTGGAGGAGTATGAAGACGGTAAGTTTCGGCACCTCGAAACTCACAAAGAGCTGCGCCAAACCACCGCCAAGATGAGTAAATCTCTGAAGAACGTGGTCAATCCCGACGACGTCATTCGGGAACACGGCGCCGATGCACTGCGGATCTACGAGATGTTCATGGGTCCGCTGGAGGCTTCCAAGCCCTGGAATACCCGGGCGGTGGACGGTGTTACACGCTTTTTGGGGCGGAGCTATCGACTCTACGTGGATGACGATGGGCTGCGCTCGAACCTGCTGGACCGGGAGGCCCAGGGGTCTCTGGAACTGGAGAAAGCGCTTCATCGCTGCATCAAGAAGGTGACCGAAGACCTGGAAGCCATGGCCTTCAACACCGCGGTTTCGGCCATGATGATCTTTGTCAACGACGCCACCGCCGCCAAAGAGGAGCTGAGCCACAGCCAGCTGACTCGTTATACCCAGTTGTTGTCCATCTTCGCCCCCCACCTGGGCGAGGAACTCTGGAACATGCTGGGTCACTCCCCTTCAGTCTCGGCCGGCACCTGGCCCGTTCACAACGAGGAGCTTTGCCGGGCCGACGAACTGGTTTATCCCATTCAGATCAACGGAAAGCTGCGGGTGAAGATCAACCTGGATGCCACGGCAGGGCGGGAGCAAGTGGAAGCCCGGGCTCGGGAAGCGGCCGCCAAATATTTGGAAGGCAAGACGGTGAAAAAAGTCATCGTGGTGCCCCAAAGACTCGTGAATTTCGTGGTGAATTAGTCGTGCTCGAACTCTTCAACGCCCGGACCAGAACTCGCGAGCCCTTCCAGACGATAGAGAAGGGCAAGGTCAAGATGTACTGCTGCGGCCCTACCATCCACGACTTTGCCCACATCGGTAATTTCCGCACCTTCATCTTCGGTGACCTCATGCGTCGCTATCTCCGATACTCAGGTTACGAGGTCTATCAAGTGACCAACCTGACCGACGTAGAAGACAAGATCATCGCCAAGTGCCAGAGTCATGGCAAGAACTTGCGCGAGTTCACTGAGATCTATGAGAAGGCGTTTTTTGAGGATCTGGAAACGCTCAACGTGGAACCCTCGGAAGCCCACCCCCGGGCCACCGATCCCGACGTCATGGACAAGATGGCAGCCATGATCTCAGAGCTTCTGGAAAAAGGTCACGCCTATCGCACCGACGACGGCATCTACTTTTCCATCAAGACCTGGGATCAATACGGGAAATTTGCTCGCATCGAGATCGAAGACCTCAGACCGGGGGAGCGGGTGCAGGATGACGAGTATGAAAAAGGCTCGGCCGCCGATTTTGTGCTCTGGAAGGCCTGGACTGAAAAAGACGGCCCCATCTTCTGGGATCAGTATCCGGAGTTAGGCAAAGGACGACCGGGTTGGCACCTGGAGTGCTCGGCCATGGGGATCCTCTATCTGGGAGAAACCTTCGACCTCCATTTGGGGGGGATCGACCTGCTCTTTCCTCACCACCAAAATGAGATCGCCCAGTCCGAATGCTGCACCGGCAAACGTTTTGTCAACTATTGGGTTCATTCCCAACATCTTTATGTCGAAGGGGAGAAGATGAGTAAGAGTCTCGGAAACTTCTATACCCTTCGGGACCTTCTAGACGGTGACCGCAACACTTCCGGACAAGCCTGGGAGCCCATGGCGATCCGGATGGCTCTGCTCAAAGTTCATCACGGTTCGCGCTTGAACTTCACCTTCGCGGATCTGCGGGCTTCTGAAACCAGCCTGGAGAGATTGAAGGGCTTCATCAGACGGTGTGAGGAGATCGGCGCCGACGCTCAAGCCCCCCAGGCAGCCCATTCCCTCGCTTCCAAAGCCGAGCAAGACTTCAAGCAGGCCATGGATGCCGACCTGAATATCTCCCTGGCCCTGGCCGCGGTTTTTACCCTGGTGACCGAGGCCAACAAGTGCTTCGACGCAGACGGGGAGGACAGCCAGGAGTTGGCCCTCTCCTGCCTTGAACTCCTCAGAGGGTGGGACACCGTTCTGGGGCTCAAGCTTTTTGAATCGGAACTGGAACTAGAATTGACCTCGGAGGAAAAAGAATGGCTGGAGGCTCGAACCCGGGCTCGCGCGGAAAGAAATTGGGCCGAAGCGGACCGACTAAGGGATCTTCTGCTGGAAAGCGGGATCACCGTGGTCGACACCCCCGACGGAGCCAGATGGGAGAAAAAGGCCCGGTTGTCTTCGGCCGACATCCGGTAACCGAGGCTCTGAAAGCTCGCGCACCCGTCCAGCGCATCAGCGTAATGCGCGACGCCCGGGGCCTACCCCGTGAGCTTTTTGAAATGGCAACCGCTCTCGAGATCCCCGTGGTCCGCACGGATAAAGACCGGTTGGACTTCTTGAGCGGGGGCGCCAACCACCAGGGTGTGGTGGCCCAGCTGGGGGAGCGTTCCCTGACTCCGTTTGAAGAGTGGTACGAGATCGTCGATAGAGAATCGGCCGATCTCATCCTGGCTCTGGACCAGGTCCAGGATCCCCAGAACCTGGGTGCTCTACTCCGCTCTGCTGAGGGGGCCGGGTGTCGCCACGTTTTGCTATCCACCGCCAAGACCTGTGGGCTGACCGCGGTAGTCTCGAAATCATCGGCCGGTGCCGACCAGCACCTTAATATTGGCCGTACAGCTAAGCTCGGAGTAGCACTGGAGCGCTTTAGGCAGGCTGGATTTCAAGTGGTCGCTACAGTCCCCGGGGCCCCGGAAGAGTATTTTCAGGTAGATTATACCGGCCCTACGGTTTTACTCTTGGGTGGAGAGGGTAGAGGTCTTCCACCACACTTAAAAAGGGAGTCGACACATGTTGTAAACCTCCCTATGTTGGGTAAGGTACAGTCCTTGAACGTAGCGAGTTCAGGGGCGATTCTGCTCTACGAGACTGTTCGGCAAAGAGTTAGTCAAAATAGATAGCAGGAAAGTTTACTTTAGTAGAGACGCATGATATGATCACCGGGATGAAGAAGAATCCCTGGGCGTCTTGACACAATAGCTAAGTACCAGGGCTTTTTTCTGCCCACATAACCTGGCTTGTCCAGATAGTTCTATTGACTATGAGGGAAACCCTTTTTAGGCTTTAGGGTTTCCAGGGTAGGACAGGCCGAACGGAGGATGCGTTTTTGCTGAAGCTACAACAGAGTTCCTACATGGCGAACTTGCAGAACGAGCCGGACGAAGAGATCGTCAAGCTCGCCAAGAATGGTGATGAGTTTGCCACCGAATACCTGATCAGTAAGTACAAGAATTTCGTGCGCGTAAAGGCGAAATCTTACTTTCTGGTAGGAGCAGACCGGGAAGATATTATTCAGGAGGGAATGATCGGACTCTACAAGAGTATTCGTGACTACCGTGCCGACAAGTTGTCTTCTTTTCGGGCTTTTGCCGAACTGTGTATCACTCGCCAAATTATTACCGCGATCAAAACCGCGACTCGCCAGAAGCACATTCCGCTGAACTCCTACATCTCTCTGAACAAGCCGATCTACGATGAAGACTCGGACCGAACGATGCTCGATATTCTGTCCGGCACCAAGGTCACCGACCCCGAAGAGGTTTTCATCTCTCACGAGTTGAGCGACGATCTTCGCGAGAAGATCCAGCAGAACCTCAGTGAACTGGAGTCCCAGGTCTTGCACTCTTACCTGGAAGGCAAGAGCTATCAAGAGATGGCCAAAGAGCTGAACCGCCACGTGAAATCGATCGACAACGCTCTGCAAAGGGTCAAGCGTAAGATCGAGAAAACATTGGGTGAAAAAAGGCACTAGAAGCGGCTGAGCGGCGAGCAGGGAAACCTGATTCAACTCTCGTAAGCGGGGCTTTGCGCCCGCTCGTGCCTCAGTAGCTCAATTGGTAGAGCACTCGCCTTGTAAGCGAAAGGTTGCCGGTTCGAGTCCGGCCCGAGGCTCCAAGAACAACCAGAGAGGTCCTGTCGTTAAGGTAGGGCCTTTCTTACGTTATAGTCGCCTTGTAAGCTGAAAGGTTGCCGAGCCACTTTTTTATGTTTGCAGGTTCCCGTATAAGGTGCTGGCGTGCGAAATAAAAAGCTTGACAAGCAACTTTCACTTAGCCTATACTCCGTCTGCACCGAAGCCCTAGTGACGGTGCATTTTAATGCGGAGATAGCTCAGTTGGTAGAGCACTAGCCTTCCAAGCTGGATGTCGCGAGTTCGAGCCTCGTTCTCCGCTCCATTCGCTGAGGTAGCTCAGTTGGTAGAGCACGTCCTTGGTAAGGACGAGGTCGGCGGTTCAAGTCCGCTCCTCAGCTCCAAAATTACGACCCGCACTGCGGGTCGTAATTGTTAAGTCGAGTGACTGCAAGTGGCTCGACGGAGATGTCGGACAGTCAGGCAGGTGTACCGGTGACGGTAGCCGGCCCGACTGGACGAGGTCTGAAGTTCCCGCCTCGGTAGGGTTTTGAAATTAACTCTACAGGGTACGAGCAAGGATGGTTCCGCCCATTCCGGATGCGGTGGGAATAAAAAGTTCACAGGAGACCCGATAGATGACGGCCCAAGACGCAACAAAAGCTAGAAAAAACGCTAAGGCGCGTCGCGAGAAGAGAAAAACTGATCCAGGCGAATCCGTTGCGGTCCGTTCGGACAGAGGGGGAGCTACGGTTTCCCCCGGTCCTCGCGGTACCCTGATCGAAAGGCTTGTGAGGTATTGGCGCGGCGTTTGGGCGGAGACCAAGCGCGTTTCCTGGCCCGGCAAACCCGAACTGATCGCCGGTACCATCACGTCCGTGGTTGTTTTGATGGTCTTCGCCAGCTGGCTTGGTGGTATCGACTACATACTGAGGAAGTTATTCGGTTAAGCCACGCAACGGAGAGAGATATGTCTGTGCAAAACGAAAACGAAGTTGAAATATCCGAAGAGGCCGTCGAGCAAGTGGGTGAAGACGCTGTTGCTACTACGGAAGCCGAGCGCGACCCACGAACCGCCTGGTATGTGATCCATACCTACTCAGGTTATGAAAACAAGGTTCGTGACGATATTTTACGACGCGTAAAGTCCATGAATATGGTGGACAAGATTTTCCAGGTCCTGGTACCCACCGAGGAAGAGCTGGAGTTTAAGGACGGTAAGAAAAAGACCGTACAGCGCCGGGTTTATCCGGGATACGTTTTCGTAGAGATGATCATGGGAGACGACTCCTGGTACGTAGTGAGAAACACCAGGGGAGTAACCGGCTTTGTCTCTCCAGGGCAGAAGCCCGTTCCGTTGCCAGAAGACGAAGTTAAGCGGATCAAGCAGATCATGGGTATGGAAGCTCCCACCAGGGTCAAGTTGCACCTCGAGGTTGGACAACAGATTCGGGTGACTCACGGGCCTTTCCAGGACTTCCACGGAGTGGTTGACGAGGTCACCCCCGACAAAGAAAAAGTTCGCGTTCTTATCAGTATCTTCGGTCGGGAAACCCCGGTCGAACTCGACTTCGGACAAGTCGAGAAGATCTAGATTTTTGTAGAAAGGACAGCAGATGGCCAAGAAAGTCAAAGCCCTTATTAAACTGCAAGTACCCGCCGGTAAAGCGAACCCCGCCCCTCCGGTAGGTCCTGCACTCGGTCAGCACGGCGTAAACATCATGGACTTTGTGAAGCAGTACAACGAACGTACTGCAGACCAGATGGGCATGATCGTTCCCGTTGAGATCACGGTTTACGAAGATCGCTCTTTCACCTTCATCACCAAGACCCCGCCGGCCAAGACTCTGCTTCTCAAAGAAGCCGGTCTTGCCAAAGGTTCCGGTGAGCCCAACACTCGCAAAGTTGGCAAAATCACCAAAGAGCAGATCCGTAGAGTCGCCGAGATCAAAATGCCCGACCTGAATGCCACCGATATCGATAACGCCATGCGTATCATCGAAGGCACCGCCCGCAGCATGGGGCTGGTAGTCAGAGGATAGTATTACTCGGAATTTCCTTTACGGATTCCACGACACGGTGGAAGGTTTGATTTTAAGCAAGCCGTTCGACCACTGGAGATAACATGGGAAAGAAACACAAGAAGTACAAATCTGCTTTAGAGCAGTTTGATCGTGAGGAGACTCACGATGTGGCGGATGCGGTGGAAACCGTAAGAAAAGTCGCCTTCGCCAAGTTTGACGAAACCGTCGAGATTCACATCCGCCTGGGCATCGACCCCCGCAAAAGCGATCAGACCGTTCGGGGTACTACGGTTCTACCGCATGGTACCGGCAAAACCCCCAAGGTGATCGTGTTTACCAAGGGTGATAAGATCAAAGCCGCCGAAGATGCCGGAGCAGACTTGGCGGGTGCTGAAGATCTGATCCAAAAGGTCAAAGATGGATTTTCCGACTTTGACATCGCCGTGGCTTCGCCCGATATGATGGGTGAGATCGGTAAGAACCTGGGTCGTATCCTGGGTCCGAAGATGCCGAACCCACGTGCCGGCACGGTAGCTCCCGACCCCGCGAAAGCCGTCTCGGAATTGAAGTCCGGTAAGATCCAGTATCGTGCCGACAAGACCGGGATCGTGCACTGCCCCGTAGGCAAAGTTAGTTTCGGAACCGAAAAGATCGTGGAGAATCTGAAAGTACTCCTGGAGGCCGTGGTTAAAGCCAAGCCTTCCTCTTCCAAAGGAGCCTACTTGAGGTCCATCGCCCTTTCATCCACCATGGGTCCTGCTGTGAAAGTGGATACCACGAGAGCAGCATCCTTCGCTGGTCTAAAGTAACTCAAAAAAAGTCCCGGTCTTCATCCGGCCGGGACTTTTTTTTGGGGTTGACAGGGCAAGAAACGGTCCTTAATATAGCGGCATTGGGTAGGTGGCCGAGTGGTTAAAGGCGACAGACTGTAAATCTGTTCAGGAGACTGTACGGCGGTTCGAATCCGTCCCTGCCCACCAAGACGAGAAGCCTCGCGAAAGTACGAGGCTTCTTGCGTTCTAAGCGACACGCCGTACAGAAGACTGTACGGGGTGTCCTCGGCGCTACGCGCCTGCGGAACGCTAACGCTTGCTTGTGCCATAGAAGCACACATAGAGATGAGGGTAGTCCCCTCGGCTCGCCCATCGGAGGGAGAGTCAAACCACTAGCTGCTGCGAGGAGAGAAATCGAATTGTGGTGAGCGAGCTAGAAAAGGTGGCCATGAGCCATCAGGTGAGGAGAAAGAAGAAGAACGTACAGTGAACCACCTGTGAAGTATCGAAATAGCGTAAATTCCCCATCGAAATCCCTGTCTGTAAGCAACAGGGTGAGCAAGTTGTCACGGCTGTCCGAATTGCTGGTGACGAGGTGGGCGGTATGAGGTGGCTTGAGCTTTCTCTAGGCTCTATATGTGAACTATGGGAACTCGTAGCCAGGATGCTAAGAGAGAACATCAAGGCGGAAGCACCGCCAAGATGCTGAGTATCGATGCCTGGAACGAGGACGGACCTGCTCGTGATAACCAAAGCAGATGGAGGCTCCAGAATTCTGGGGATTCCAACTGTTGAGGACCGCATAGCCCAAGCTGCTGTAAAGATGAAATTGGAGGCCATACTCGAGCCACTATTCCATCCTGACAG
>JBAYRN010000087.1:0-24070 GCA_041676625.1 Vulcanimicrobiota bacterium | reverse complement strand
GTGATGGGGCTCTGGTCCACACTGGAGCGGCCCTTCTCCACCGTGCCATCGACCGGCATCCGGTCTCCAGGCCGGACCATCACCGTGTCTCCCAACTGCAGTTGAGCAACCGGGAGAGTAACCAATTCCTCGCCCCTGCGCACCACCGCCTGACTGGGCATGAGCGCACCCAGCGCATCGATGGCGTTGCGGGCTCGATCCAGGGCGTAATGCTCTCCGGCGTGCCCCAGGGCAAACAAGAAAAGCAAAAAAGCGCCCTCGGCCCATTTGCCCAGGGCCGCCGCGCCGGCTGCCGCCGCCAGCATCAAGAGATCGGTATCGAAACGCCCCTTGAGAAGACCTGGAATCGCGTGGGTGGAAATATCGTAGCCGCCGGTCAGATAAGCCAGGAGGTAGCAAACTAGGGCTGCGTTGGATGATAGCCCCAGGAAAGTCTCCCCCACCCAACCGGACAGAAAAAACAGCCCGGCCAGGGCCACCAGGATGAGGGTCCATCGCTCTTTGACCCAGGGGGGCAAAAACTCCGGTACCTTGCCGTGCTGACAGCCCGGACCGTGACTGTGGCTGTGGCTGTGATGATGCTCGTCGTGATCATGACCATGGTGATGGTGATGGTGATGGTGGTCGTGATGATGCCCGCAAGTTCCCGCGCAGGTCGTGACTTGTCGAGCCTCCACTCCGCTGTCGTGGAGTATCTTCTCCAATCGAGCAGCATCCAGATTATCGGAATCGTAGGCCACCGAAACGATGGAAGAGGCCAGGTTGACGTTGGCGTGCAGAACACCCTGGAGTTCGCCGAGGCGGCGTTCCAGGCCCCCGGCCAGGTCGGCCGAGTGGGTGGTGAGGATCTGAAACCGCCGGTGCTGGAAACGCCCGTCCAGCTCTCCACCCACCTCTCGAGCCATCCGCTCAACCGAACTGACCGTGACCAAATTGGGATCGAAATGAAGACAGAGCCTGGGGGGGGTTTCGGTGAGATGGACCTTTTGAATTCCGGTCCGTACCGAAAGCATCCGCTGCAACTCCTCCAGGCAGTGGCCGCAATCCTCCTGGAGGAGGACCGATGCTTCAAGCTGGACGGAGTGCTCGTCACTCATTGGGAGCCTCACCGGCCGGGCGATTCATAATTGAATAGGTTGGCTAGTGGAATCCGGGTTCCTGGATGGGAGTCGTTTCCTACCAGGCCACAGAGGATCTAGGGGTGGATCCTCAGCTGGCCTTGCGCTGGTCCAGGAACACCTGAAACTCAGCTTCGTCCATGGCCTTCTTGACCTGAGGTGGAGGCAATTGCTCCAGATTCTTAAACATCTTGTCCACCATCTCGTAACCTGTGGGATCGACCTGTTGGAGCCGGCTGTTGCTGTAGTTCTGGTGCATCTGTATATATTCACGCACCGACATCCCCTCCATGGCGATCTCTTCTTGCAGCCCTTTTTCCACCAGAGGGTGCAGCGCCTCATCGGCCACCAGGTAGGCGGTGGTGTTTTCCGCCAGATACTCAGAAGGATCGAAGGTCGCGTAGTCGCGCACGGCCTGCTTGGTAGCCTTGGCGATCCGGTGCGCACCCTTCCATTCGCCCTGCTCGCTAACCTCACCCATAGAGGCATCCAGGGCGTGAGCGAATTCGTGGATCAAGACGAAGGGCGAGAGATCGTCGTCCTCCATCCCCAAGACGTTGGCCACGGTGTTGTAGGCTCCCACGACCCGGGGATCGGGCAGGGTGGGCATGTAGTTGGGGAACTGGTCGCCGCTGTCTTCATCATACACTTCCAGTCTGGTGCCAAACTCGGCCACGCGCTTCAGGGCCGACTCGGGATAGACGCTGAGGGCCTCGACCACGTCACAGACAGCTTCCTCATCGGGAGCCCGTCTGAGCATAGAGCGGATGATTTTGTCCTTCTCAGGAGTGTACTTCTCTTTCCCTATCTCCATCATGTCTTGAGGTTGACAGCCGCACTCGGTAGAGACGGGCCTGGTGGAGGTGGGAGACGACCTGTGGGTTAGCTGGCTGGATACAATTCTCACAATCCCATAACACCAGACCGGGCCACAAAAGTCTTTGCCAGGGTGTTACCAGCACACGATCCTCCGGCATCACCTTTTCTAGTACAAATGTTTTCACCCAAAAGGAATAGCCGATTGCAGCGCCAAAATCTCCCAAAAACCAGTAAAGTAGAGAGCACGATGCAAAGCGGCATTTCTAGACCCGAACTACAGTACGACACCGAGATTTTGCACTCCCTTCGCCGCATCATGCGCTCGGTAGAAATGTACTCCAAGAAGCTCTCTTCCCACCACCAGGTCACCGGCCCGCAACTGGTTTGTCTTCTCACCATCGGCCAACACCAACCCATCATCGCTTCGCAGATCGCAAAGCACGTGCACTTGAGTCCCAGCACCGTGGTGGGAGTCCTGGACCGCCTGGAAGAGAAAGACCTCATCGCCCGGGAACGAGATCAAGCGGACCGGCGAAAGGTCTACCTGAACCTCACTGAAAAGGGCAGTCGCCTGGCCTCTCAGGCGCCCTCTCCCTTACAGGACCAATTGACCCAGGCCCTTCGTTCACTGTCACCGCTAGAGCAAAGCTCGATCGCCCTGGCTCTGGAAAAAATCGCGGTACTCATGGAAAAAAGTCCATCCAAATAACCTCCCAGAGCCTTCTAGCACGTTCGTTTCAGTTGAAACTATTTAGCAAAAATGGTATACTGTAGGGGTGACTTCTCAAAAATCCAGGAAAGGAATGAACGCCATTAAGTACCAAATTGGAGATACTATTTACCACCCTCAGCACGGCATCGGCACGGTTCGCGACTACGACAAGAAAGAGTTGTTGGGAGCCGAGCACAAGTTTGCCATCCTCTTCTTCCCTCGGGAAGAACTACAGATCTCTCTACCCGCCAAAAAGCTGAACGACACCGTTCGCGAACCCCTCACCGAGAGTAAGGCTCGAGAACTCCTCAGCGAAATGAGCGATATCCAAGAATCTCCCAATAAAAGCTGGAAAATCCGGAGCCGACAAAACCAGGAACGGCTGGCCAGCGGAGATCCTATCCAACTCTACCTGGTTTACCGCGGTCTGCTGGAGTTGCGTAACCAGAAGGGCAGCTTAAACAACTCCGACCGCAGACAACTGACCCAATCTCTCGAGCTTCTGGCCGAAGAACTCGCAGTAGCCCTCGGCAAAACAGACGAACAAGCCCGAGTTCTCCTGGAGAAAACCACTGCCCTCGATGCAGCCTAGCCCAAACCCCGTCTTAGCACGGGGTTTTTTACTCTCAGCCGGCTCTCCCAGAGCACAATCCACTTAATTTTTTCCCCCTGATTTGTTGAGTTTTCCCTTGAAACTAAAGGGTTTCTGAATTTTCTGGAACACAGACTCAAATCATGAGTGTCGGACTATCACTCTCAATGATATAATAGTCCTATCGGCGCACCTGAGATGCCGTATTTGAAAGGAGATTACCATCGGTAAAAAAGCAAGTCGTCGTCACGATAAAACCCCTCGTTTTGAGCACCGATTAAACGAAAGGATTCGTGCCAAAGAGGTCCGGGTCGTTGACGAAACTGGAACAAATCTTGGAACCATGCATCCCAAAGATGCAACTCGCATAGCGAAGGAGAAAAAGCTCGACCTCGTCGAGGTTTCTCCGAACGCCGACCCGCCGGTCTGCAAAATCTTGGACTACGGCAAGTGGCGCTACGAGCGCGACAAGCAAAAGAAAGAGTCCAAGCCGGCTAAGAGCATGGCGCTGCGTGAGGTCAAAATGCGGCCAAAAATCGGCGAACATGACTTCCAAGTGAAACGGAAACAGGTGGAACGCCTTCTCAAAGGGGGAGACAAAGTCAAAGTGTTATTGCGTTTTCGTGGACGCGAAGTTGTACACCAGGACCTGGCCGTGGAACTTTTGATGAGAGTTAGTCGCGAAGTAGAGGGCTGTGGAGTCATCGAGTCAAAACCCTCGATGCAAGGGCGACAGATGTCGCTGGTGCTTGCGCCTGTGAATACCTAAAGGAGCAACGCCGATAGTGTCGTGGGAAGAGCCCTTCATGGGGGAGGCTCTTCTTTTTTATTTCCACCACCGTACCCTCGGCTCAGCCAAGAAAGAAGCCTCCCCGAAGGAAGGCTTCTTTCTTTTTTGACAGTCCTGGTTAAACTATTTGGACTGTGCGGCGAGCCATTTGTAGAAAGGTACAACGTGTACCAGTTTGGCGCGCATCGAGTTATCAGCGTTAACATTCACTTTGGAACCTACGCGCACACCGGCGGTACTAGGATCCATACGAGTGACACCAGGAAACAGGCCGAAGGTCATCATGTCGCCACTTCCGTCGGCTTCAACAATGACGGTATACTCGTCGAGGTATACAACCTCGCCGGAGTAGTCTTCATCCCATTTAAATCCCATCATCGGGTGGCCGTAATCATCGTGGGCCGGACCAATGTGGGGGTAGTACCAGGTACCACCGGCTTGTCTGTGATTGGGCACATCGTCGTGATGGTCGGCGCTAGCGGCTCCGAAAAGACCTACCACCATCGCGGCTGCAAGTGCTGTGTTAATCAACTTTTTCATTTCGAGTCTCCTCCTAAGAAATGGATTGAATCTATTTCTAGATTCATTCCAGGGGGGTGGCTTCTCCTGTGCAAGGGGCATTCCTTCTTTGCAGTGGGAACTTTGGAATCTTCTCAGAATTTCTTTTAAAAGATGGTTGATCTACCCCGTGTCAGACCCCTCGATCCGGTTCAGCTTCCCCCTGAGCAGCCCGAGAGCCCTCGTTTCCTTCTCCGAGACAAGTCGGGGTTAAACCCGGAGCCTATCGTAGTGTCGCTACCGGCTCTTTGCTTGATAGAGCTTGCCGACGGCACCCGCACTCTCGATCAGATCGCAGACAAGATGCTGGAAACGACCGGCCTGATGGTGGAAACAGAACAGATCTCGGCATTGATGAACAGCCTCGACCAGTGCTACTTGCTGGACAACGACCGGGCCAGGCGTCGATTGAGTGAAATTTCACCCCGACCCGCCTGTCACGCCGGAGGCGGATATCCGGAAGACCCTTCAGAACTGGCCCTCTTTCTAGATGAGATCCTGGATAAACCTGCCCTCCCTGAGTCGAAGTTCTGCCCCGCCTCCGTGCTCCCCCACATCGATTTTTTCCGAGGCCGCGAAAGCTACCAGGCCGGTTACCGCCATCTCCACGGATTGGCCCAGGGCACAGAACCGGTGACCGTGGTCATCCTCGGGATCTCTCACGCCTTGAGCCAAACCCCTTTCATCCTAACCGCTAAGGACTTCGACACCCCGTTGGGAGTGGTGGAGACGGACCGGAGCGCCGTATCCGCACTGGCCCAAGAACTGCCGTTCGACCCGTTTCTAGACGAGTACAACCATCTGGGCGAGCACTCGGTGGAGTTCCACGCGGTCGTGCTGAAGCGGTTGATGCGAGACCGGCCGTTCAAGATCGTGCCCGTGCTCTGCTGTTCCTTTTTCGAAGCCATCCGAGGCGGCTTTAGCCCCCTGGAGCTCAAAGGGGTCTCTCGCTTCATCGAAAACCTGGAGAGCCTCAAGAGTCGAGAGCGTGTCCACTTTCTGGCCTCGGTGGATCTGGCTCACATGGGCGTTCAGTTCGGAGGCCGGCCCCTGGACCGGAGCTTCTTGGAGCAATTGAAAGGGCGTGACCTGGAGAGCCTGCACGGCCTGACCAGAGGAGATGCCGAGCAGTTTTTCGCTACCCACCAGAAGGACCGCGGGGAGCGCAACTATTGTGGAACCCCGGCCATCTATACCTTGCTTCGCTTATTTCCCGAGCGGTTTACGTTGCATCGTTACCAACAGTGCTCCGACCCGGATCTCAGCTCCACGGTCACCGTCTGTGCCGCCACATTGGGCTGAGGTCAAAACAAGGGCAACTGCACCGGCCCGTCCTCATCCACCAGACTGCCCACGCCCAGACCCAGCAGTCGGACCGCCCGCTCTCTGTACTCGGTTTTTTCCAACAGATCCAGGGCTTCGGCCTGGATCCTTGCCTCGTCCCGGTGGCTGGCCGAAGTTCTGCTGCGGGTGATCGTCTGAAAGTCGGAGTAGCGAAGCTTCAACACAACCGTCCCGGCCAGCAGCCCTTCTTCTTGCAGCCTCTGGGCGAGTTCTTCAGACTGCTGCTCGAGCGTCCGGCTTAAGGTCAGGGGATCCCGCACATCGGTAGAAAAGGTCGACTCGGTGGAGATCGACTTGGCTCTTCCTCGAATTTCCACCGGGCGCTCATCGATCCCGCGAGATAGCTGGAAGTAATGCAAGCCGGCCTTACCAAATTGGTCCACCAACTCCTCGAGTTCCAAGAACCTTAACTCTCCGATGGTGGTGATGCCCAGCCGCTTAAGTCGTTGGGCGGTGGCCGGACCTACGCCCCAGATCTTCTTGACCGGTAAGGGGTCGAGAAATTGTTGGACTTCATGAGGCTGGACCACCGTCAGACCGTCGGGTTTATTCATGTCCGACGCCACCTTGGCCAGGAACTTATTGGGAGCGACTCCGGCCGAAGCGGTCAATCCGGTGACTTTCTTGATCTCTTGTTTCAGCTGGTGGGCGATACGAGTCGCGGTCCGTCCGCTGCGTTGAGAGGTGCGAGTGACCTCGAGAAAAGCTTCATCGATGGAGAGGGGCTCAACCTCATCGGCAAATCTCGAAAAAATCTCTCGGATTTTACGAGACTCTTCCTGATAGACGCTCATCCGATGGGACTGCCGATGCAGGTGAGGGCAGAGCCGGAAGGCCGTGGCCATGCTCATGGCCGAATGAATCCCGTACTTGCGTGCTTCGTAAGAGGCCGCCGCCACTACCCCCCGATTGGAGCGATCGCCTCCCACCACCAGCGGTTTTCCGCGGAGTTCCGGGAAGTCTCGCTGTTCTACCGAGGCGAAAAACGCATCCATATCGACATGGAGTATCTTTCGTGTCAACCGATGGCTTTTTCCATGTGGTAGAGAGCCGTTTTTTGCTTAAACCCCAGGGCCGTGTAGACCTGAAGAAACTCGGGCTGGTCGGTTTTCCAAATCTGGCGCACCAGCTTGACGCCGTCTTGCTTCCATGCGTATTCCAGTGCCGCCTTGAGAAGGGCCGAACCAAAACCTAATCGACGTTGCTCGGGCATAACTCCGAACGATTCGATGATGGCTGCGTCTTCCACCAGCTCCAACTCCAGAAAGCCAACGATTCGACCCTCTTTCTCGGCCACAAAAATGCTGTAGTCGGGAAGAGAGACAAGCAGATCTAGAAACTGCCGGCTCCGGGTCTCGAACAGCTTGCCGTGGGCCTTGAGGTAGGCATCCCGATCGAAACTGGTGTCGTCGTTGATACGGCGGATGACGGAACCGGGAATAGCCTCAACTCGTCCTTGAAAGGGCCGATCACAGGTGACGATCAACTGCGTGGTATTGCGCTTGAATCCCAAACGGTCCAAAAACTTGGCCGCCACCCGATTCTCTTCTTCCAGTAAAACCGAAACCGAATTGACCCTGCGAGACCTCATGAGGTCGGCCAACTCGTGCCACATTCGGCGACCCAGGCCCTGGCCACGTTCGCTGTAGGCGATGATGGGGCCGTCCATTCGGGCTTTGGATGCGCTGGCCGGGGTGGAGTAGCCGCAAAATCCCAGGACTTCACTATCCCGGCCCTCCAGGACCAGATAGTCTTGCATCAGGTTTCCACCTCGAGCGGTGATCTCGGCTTTAAATCGGTCTGGGGTAAGTCCGGACATCCGAGCCGAGTAGCGATAAGAGCGATTGAGGAGCTCTGTCACCGGGGAAAAATCGGAGGCTTGAAAATGTCGAATGATCATGGGTTCAGGGGAATTCTTTTCCTTATAGGTTCTGTCCCCCCTGGCCCCAAGCTATTCGGCGGCCTGGGCCCGGGGTATTGCAAGTAGTTGGCCGGGATCCGGCCGTTGTAGATCTTTCGAACTCTTTCGGGCTGCCGCCCGTAGATCTCGGCGAATCGATCGAAAGCGGTGTAGTAGTAAAGGGACCAGGTGTCGGCCACTGGTTCAAACACGGAACTCAAAGTGCGGGTCAGCGCCTCGACCTCCTCCCCCGTGCTGAGCCTACGCCCGTAGGGCGGATTGGTGATCACCACCCCGTACTTTTTCTTAGTAGAAAATTCGGCCAGGTCGCGGGTCTGGAAGAAAACTCCACGATTATCCAGGTCGGCTTGATGCATGTGAGTTCGAGCTAGCTTTAGGACCCTGCCGTCGTTGTCACTACCGTACAGGCGCAGTTGGGAGCGTCGGTCATACAAGTCCAGCGCTTCCCGGTGGGTCTCTTCCCAGCACTCCCTGCCCAGAAAGGGCCAACGCTGAGAGGCGAACGGTCTCTCCACACCAGCCGCCTTCTTCAGGCCGATACAAGCGGCTTCCAACAAAATCGTGCCTGAACCGCACAGGGGGTCGTAGAGTTCTCGCTCCGGGCTCCAGTGAGAAAGTTGCACCAGTGCCGCGGCCACGGTCTCCCGCAAGGGGGCCTTGGCGTTGTAGGTTCGATAGCCGCGACGATGGAGGCCTTCCCCGGAGCTGTCGATAAAGACCCTGGCCCGGTCGTAGACGATGAACACCCTGATCGCGTAAGGTGATCCGGTCTCGGGGAAAGTCGCGATCTCGTACACCGACTGCATCTTCTCCACCGCGGCCTTCTTGGCTACTGCCTGGCAGGAAGAAAGACTTTCCAGTTTCGATTTGGTAGAGATGACCTCCACCGGGAAATGGGCATCCTGAGGCATCAACTCGGGCCAGTCGATGGCCTTTACTCCCCTAAAAAGCTCCTCAAAGTCCCGGCATGGAAACTCGGCCAACTGAAGCCACACTCGATCGGCCGTACGCAGCCAGTAATTGGCCTTGGCCAGATTGCGGGGGCTGTAAGGAAAGCTTACCTGGGCGTTGTCCCTCTGAATCGGTCCCAACCCCAATGACTCCAACTCTCGCCCCACCGAAAGCTCCAGCCCCAGAGCACAGGTCGCCACCAGCTTCATGGAAAAATCGCTGGCCGGCGCTTGTCTTTGTGGTTGCTCACGGCCTTTGCGACCACCTCGCCCCCCCTGACTTTGTCCCGGTCCGCCGGGCTTTGAACGTCTCTGGCTCCTGTTCGGAGGCCGATTATCTTTATCGGGTGGCGCCATTCTTTTTCAACCAATCTACAATTGCCGGAAATCCCTGATCTCGAGCCTGGGAGAGCGGGGTCCAACCTTCGTTGTCCCTGGCGTTGACATCCACACCGGAGGCCACCAGAAACTTGACCGCCTCAAAGTGGCCATTGAAGGCCGCCACGTGGAGGGGGGTCCCTCCGTGCACCGGTTCCCGCACCGTCAGTACTGCTCCCCGGACTTTGAGTGCCTGAAGGGCCGGAAGGTCTCCCAGGAGCGCCGCTTCGTGCTGAGGGGTCCAGCCTTTCTCCTGTTGGACCAGCCAGCCCGCTTCCAGCAACGGTCTCCAGAAATCCTCGGACCTTCGGAGGCAAATATGCAGGAGCCCTTCACCGGAGCTTTCCCGAACCCTAAAAAGCTCGGCCGGGTTATGCTGCTCCAGCATATGGCGTAACTCTGCGACCCCACCGGCCCGACATATTGCTAAGCACTCCGCCCCGGAAAGCGCCTGGGCAGGGAAGGCCATTCCCAGAGCCATGGAGCACAGGGCCAGGACCTGAAACAGCCTTCCAGGTAATTTGAACTTTGCCGGAAACACGTGGTCACTATATCCCTCCGAGCCTTTCCTGGCAACATCGCCCCCCGACAGAAAGGTAATCGAGGGTCCGGAAGGGTAATCTCCCGCCCACAAACATGTCCGACAAGCCTCAAAAAGTTAAAGAACGCGGAGTCACCGACTTCGAATTTCTCCGAGCCAATCTCGGCAATCTGCTGGTGCTAACCGGCAGCGTCATGTTTGTCCTACTGCCTGAGTATCTACAAGCCGAGCGAATGGAAAAGTGGGAGATCGGACTGGTCGATGGTAGCTTCTGGTTTGTCTCGATCTTTGTGCAACCCTGGCTCGGTCCCAGACTGGACAAGGATGGTCGGAAGATCTTTCTCTGCGGAGGCTCCTTGCTCATGGCCATCGCGGCCACCACGTATGCCTGGCTACCGGCCGAACTGATCCCGATGGTCACGGCCCGGCTCATCCATGGACTCGGCTTCGCCTGCTACTTGACCGCCAGTTGGACCTGGGTCGCCGACTACGCCCCCTCCCACCGAGTGGGCGAAATGTTCGGGGTCTTCGGAATCTCCGGGCTTCTTTCTGGCACCATAGGGCCCGGCACCGCCGAACTCCTGGTGCGCCGATTTGACTACGACCATCTCTTTTTCTACGGCGCCGGGGTGATGTTCGTAGGCTGGATCGTTTTACTGACCCTGCGGGATCGGCGACCCCAGGTCACCACCAAAACCGCCCTTCCAGGTTTCTTCACCCTGCTTCAAGCCCGTGGCATGAGGGGCGCCGTTCTGGGCTCCATCGCGTTCGGTATAGGGATCGGCGCGATCTTTGCCTTTGTGGCCCCTTACCTGGCGACCATCAAGGTGGAAGGCGTGGGTCCGCTCTTTGCCTGCACCACCCTGGCCTCCGGAGCCAGTAGGATCCTGGCCGGGAAGATGACCGATCGCCTGGGCCCTGGAAGGCTGGTCGCTCCTTCCCTTTTCATGCTGGCCGTCGGAACAGCCGGGTTAGCCCAGGTGGAGGGAGCGAGCGGGAGTTCCATGATCCCCATCCTGGTGCTGAGCGGACTGGCTGCCGGACTCGGCTACGGGATCGTCTATCCAGCACTCAACGCCCTGGCCATTTGCCGACTATCACCGGCGGTGCGAGGCCGGGGACTATCCCTGATCACGGCCTCCATCGACTGTGGAAGCACGAGCGGGGCAGCGGTGGCCGGCTTTTTGATCCACAGCTTCGGATTTCCTAACGGCTTTCGCTCGATCGCCCTGTTGGTGGTTGGCCTTAGCGTGGCTTTCTGGTTGGCAGAAAGAAACCAGAGTGAAAAGTGTGAGATTTCCTAAACTGCCGGGCGTCTCTTTTGCCCGAAGCTGAGTTCCACCAGACGTCTCTCAGAGAAGAAGCGACGCGAGCGTTTCCTACGGGGGCGAGGCGAACATTGGGGGCAGGGAAGCCAGAGGGCCCCAGGCAGGTACTCGGTACGAGTTTTCTTGAGGTCGTTGCAGGTAGGACAGCTTGATTTTTTTTCCATGACCGGGTGTTCTTCCGGTTGCCAGTGCTCCCTACTTCGTGCCTTTAGATTTTTGAATTTTTTTCCTCGCAAAAACCCCGGAATTCTGCTCGCAAGAGACCATTTTCCGGAGGCACGGCTCGGCCTTTCAATAGCCTCAAGCGAGGGAATTCTCCGGTGGGTAAGACTTCCGGCACTCCTGGCGAACGGGCCTCCTGCCGAGAGGGTTGCCCCACCCAGGCACAACCTGAGATCCTTTCGGGATTCACCAACTCCACACCCACTTCAAATCGACCGCCCCGGGCCCTGGAGTAGACCACGGTTCCGATAGCCATGTCCACGGTTAGAGCCCCCCCGTCATCGGCTTCGCCAGGGCGAATTCTGATGTGCTTACCGGCCAGGATGGCACGATCACTCCATAGCTTCAGACCACCGGCCGAAATCTCTCTGAGCTGTCCCGTACCCTGTTCACGACCCACTTCCCAGATCACCGGAGTCGAACAGATCAACCGGGGGGTTCGCCGACGCTCGGAAGAGCCGGTCTGTTCACGCCCGGTCAGGTTACGAATCGATTGAGATATCCTTCGAAAAAGGTCACCCATTGGAAACCAGCCTTCCTTCACTCGGCTTTCATAAAGCCACTTTCCCCCTTTATTAATGTTACCCGGAGAGGGCCTCCTCTCCTTCTCCCGACCGCGTCTTTAGGGGATTTTCAGGAAAGAACACAAAGCATCGGGGGTGACCAACGCTGCGTCACCCAGACTGGAACTGGGAAACACCCTGCAAGAGCGTTATCGAGTCGTTCGATTTGTCGGGCGAGGGGGTATGGGCGCGGTTTACCTGTGCGAAGACTTGCGCCTGCCCGGCAAAAAATGGGCCTTGAAAGAGATGATCCTGCACGACCCCGGGGTAGCGGAGCAGGTTCGAGACAGCTTTACTCGAGAAGCCCAATTTCTAGCCGGGTTGCGCCATCGTAGTCTACCCACCATTGTGGATGTCTTCTCCCATAGCGATCGCCAGTACCTGGTCATGGAGTTTATCGAAGGCCAGACTCTGGCCCAAAGGGTCGAGGCAGAAGGTATCCCCTCTGATTCGGTGGCCTTGAGTTGGGCTTTAGAACTGGCCCAGGTCCTGGACTATCTGCATCGCCAGGACCGGCCCATCATCTTCCGCGATCTCAAGCCGGAAAATATCATGATCAACGAGGAAGGCCATATCAAGGTGATCGACTTCGGCCTGGCCCGTCACTTTGAACCAGGAAAGCGGCGAGACACCCAGGCCAGTGGAACGGTGGGGTACGCGCCGCCCGAACAATGGGAAGACTCGGGCCAAAGCGACCCCCGGTCGGACCTCTACTCTCTGGCAGCCACCCTCTTTTTTGTACTCACCGGCCGCCCGCCCAGTCCGATCTATGGGAGCCATCGAATTCGTCCTTATCGACCGGACATCGATCCCGGCATCGAAGCCCTGGTCCTGAAATGCTTGCAGCCGGATCCCGCCCAACGCTACAGTTCGGCGGCCGAGTTGATCAAGGACTTGCTCCTCTTACTCAGCGAGGAGAAGCACCAGGGAGTTCTGAGCAAATCGGAGGTCGCTACCTTCAAAGAAGAACCGGCAGTGGTTCGATCCACCCAGGCCAGGGGGCGAGCCCCCAGCATGAAACCACCGCTACCGTTTCCTCGAAGACTCCCCTCGTTGCTAGGTGCCAGCTTGATCCTGTTTCTGATCGGATTGCTCTTGCCATTCGTGGATTGGAAACGGCCCTCCGTGCCCCAGGGGAGCGGAGACGATCGAATCGCGGCCGTCCTCTCCAAGACGGCGCTTCCTAAAGCAGAGGCAAGGGCACTGCTAGAGACCGGAGAGTACGAAGAAGCGATCGCTCTGCTCGACTCGTTGGTGACAAAGCACCCCCAGGACCCGGAAGCGCTGATCCTCAAAAATAACGCCTACGCCGCTTTCTCCAGTTCCGAGACTTACAAGATTCCCGTCATCTCGAGTTGGCACGGTTCGGAGCGAGAAGGGATCCAACTGCTCTACGGATTCGCTCTGGCCCAGGGCAAGCTCAATCGGGAGCGACTCGCCAACAAACAACCCCTGATCGTGTTAAACCTTCATGATGACCGCTCCAGTACCGAAGCGCTTCTGAGCATCACCAAGAAGCTCTCCCTGGACCCGGATACCAAATTGATCCTGGGGCCCTACAACTCCCAGCAAACCCGACTCATCGCACCCATCGCCAACAGCCAGGGTGTACCGGTGCTGGCCCCCATTGCCTCCGATCCCCAGGTCCTCACCACCGGTCGATACATCTTCTCGGCAGCCGATAGCGACCTCAAAAAAATTGCCGCCCAAGCCAATTACCTCTATGACACTGGGTCCCGGAGCGCCGCCGTTCTGATGGATGGCTCGAGCATCATCTCCCGCTCCCAGGGGGAGACCTTCATCGAGGCCTTCCAGGAGCGGGGCGGTTTGATCGCCATGGCCGACGAGTACCCTGTTAATCAGGTGGACTTCAGCCCCTTGATCGAGGAAGCTCGGGAAAAAGATGCTGATTGCATTTTTCTGGCCGAGTATCGCCAACTGCCGGTCATAAATTTCAGTGAATCGCTCTCCGCCGGCGGTTGGAAGCCCAGGGTCGCAGCGCAAACGGCGGTTTTCTCCGACAACCTCTTCAGACGGGGCAAGGCACCGGTGGAGGGGCTTTTACTTTCCACCTATTACGTCCCCCAACAAGGCGGAGAGTTCAGCCGGGATTTCCGACAGACTTTCCATCTTGACAAGCCCACCCACCGAGAAGTCACCGCTTACGACGTCCTCATGCTTTCCGTCAGCGCCCTCGATACAGTGGGTCCAGACCGGGAGAAAATCCAACAATACCTCGCCGATATCGGAGAAAAGCTCCCGCCCTATCATGGAGTGAGCGGGAAGTTCGCGGTGGCTCGAACCCTGGGCCTGCGAGCCGCCTACATCATTGAAGTGCGAGATGGAAACTACAAGGTCGTGGAAACGGTCCAGTAGCCTTACTGCTCAGTCTCTTCGGATGTCTCCAGTCGTTCCCGGGGGAGGGTGAACATAAAGGTACTTCCCTCGCCCAGAACACTCTCCACCCACAATTCGCCACCGTGTTGCTCCACGATAGTCTTACAAATAGGAAGACCCAGTCCTGTTCCACCCTTTTCTCGGGAGTCTGAAGCGTCGACCTGACCAAAGCGCTCAAAGACCTTGTCTCGCTTGTCAGCGGGAATGCCGCGGCCGGAGTCCTGTACTTCCACCTGGATCATTGCCGGCTCTTGACCGTCTAGAATCCTGGCCCGCAGAAAAACCCGGGTGTTGTCATCGGAAAACTTGATGGCGTTGGAAAGCAGATTGGTCAGGACTTGCAGGATTCGATCCGGGTCGGCCCAGACCGTCTCGTCCAACTCTTTGGTATCAAGGGTCACCTTGTTTTCACTGGCCAGGGCTCGCATGGTATCCGAGGCGGACTTCATCAGTTGGCCCAGGTTCGTCTCCACCGCCTCGATGGTGACTTTTCCAGACTCCAGGCGCTCGATGTCCAGGATATCGTTGATCAATCTAACCAGGCGGTCGGTGTTTTCCACGGCGATCTTCAACATCTTGTCGGCCTTGTCCGGGAATTTCTGGAGAAGGCCACTGGCCAACAGACCGAGAGACCCGCGGATGGAGGTCAAAGGGGTTCTCAACTCATGACTCACGATGGAGATAAACTCATTTTTCATCCGTTCGACCGCTCTTCGCTCAGTGACATCCTGAAATGTGACCACCGCGCCCAGGATCCGGTTATCGTCTTCCACGATGGGAGTGACCACGTAATCCACCGGAAAGCTGGAGCCCTCTTTGCGTTCCATATCTTCTCCCCTCACCCGGCGGATCTCACCGTCGTTGAGAGTAGCGAAACTGGCGCTATCCTCCCAGGGGTAGTCTGACCCATCCGGCTTACGGGGCTGGAGTATCTCGTGCATGGTCCGGGCCGCACTCATGAGTTCTTGCCGAGAGTGACCGGTAAACTCCAGGGCAGCCGGGTTGACAAAAGTGCACTCTCCGGCCAGGTTGATCCCGTAGATCCCTTCACCCACCGACTCCAGAATCAATTCGTTTCTACGGCTGAGACGCTCTAGTTCCCGTTCGGCCTGCTGGCTCTCGGTGACGTCCAGGGCGTGGCACCGAACCGACTCATCCTTTTCATCGTGGGAAAGACTGGTTTGATACATCCAGAATCTGGTGGCACCGTTCTTGGTGTACAACTTCAAGAGCCCTTTGGTGCTGTCGGACTTGGCGCACCTTTCCAAGAACTGCCCAAAGGTGTGCCGCTCCGTGGGCAAAATGAAATCTTTGAGAGGACGACCTCTCATCTCATCGGGTCGATAGCCGAGAGAGTTGGCGGCGGCAGGGTTCAAGGAGCGGATCGCCCCGTCCAGGTCCTGGGTCCAGATCAAAGCCTGGCTCTTTTCAAAAAGGTCCGCGTAGCGCTCCTCGGCCTTTTGAAGCTGATTGGTGACCTCGCCAAACTCCTTTTCCCTTTTCTTGAGTTCGGAATTGACTTCCTCGATCTCAAATCTGCTCTGGGACTGTTGATTGAACAAAGACTGAGTATAGAGCAGGATGGTGAGGGTGGATACCAGACCAAACAGCCCGGCCAGTACCGCCTCCCAGGAGAGAGGCTGAGGAGGAGCATCGTCAAAAAAGTTGATCGACCAACGAGAGTCCCCGATCTGCAGGGGGATGCTCGCCAAAGGATTTCGATGACTGCGCTGAGCCGCTTCGACCGGGTAGACAAATAAAGGCTCGGTGCTCCCACTTGCCGGGTAGGTGGAATACAGCTTGACTGCCACCCCCTCCACCGCCCGGTCGCTGATGGCCGACAAGAGTTTCGCCAATCGGATCTCACCCAACAGCATCCCCGTTCCGGCAGCCTCATTGAGCATCACCGGCTGAAACAGCAAGACGGAGGGCTGGCCGCCGTCACCACTTTGATACGGCTCGGCATGAAGTTCGAACTTCGAAAGTGCCGCTAGTAGGGGCTCTCCCCATCGCTGGTCCTGAGCAAGCTCCAGCCCCGGCCGCAGCACCTCCGACTCCCCCTTCACCAGGGTCACCGGATAGAGGTGCTCGGCCACCGGCAGGATGGTTTGAAATCGACGCTCTTCGAAGCTAAACTCCGAGTAAGTGTCCAGGAACCTGAACAGAGTCTCTTCGGTCACCTCCGGCGCCCAGGCCACGGCGTGGATGGTGTCATCGACGACCATGGAGGTCAAAAGACTGTCCAGGAGCCCCCTGTTCACCGAGTCCAGGCCACTCAGAAGAGTGCCGGTGGAAGCCAGGTTAGCGGCGTCGGCTTGAACCTCGCGAGTCAGGTAGTGTCCCCAGGAAAGTGCCTCCCGCACGGTATCGCTCTTCTTTAGATCCCGATTCCAGC
Source organism: Vulcanimicrobiota bacterium (assembly GCA_041676625.1). Classification (GTDB taxonomy): domain Bacteria; phylum Vulcanimicrobiota; class Xenobia; order Xenobiales; family JADMJV01; genus JAEXNA01. Next base: position 7,442 of record JBAYRN010000087.1, on the reverse strand, counting down.
TCTCGATCGACCAGAACAAGGCGGCAGAGGTGACGACCCCTACTACGAAAAACAAGAAAAGAAAGATGTTTCGACGGCGCTCCCGCGACATGGTAGTTTCATTCCATAGCAAACCAGGGGCGCCTTCCGCAGGAAGAGAAGTTCTATTTCGAGTGGCTCAGACGCCTTTGAAGCTCTTCGAACAGGCCGGCTCCCGGCAAGGGATCGCAGAGCGCTCCTAGTCCGGACTCAAAATTCATTAGCCGCACCACATTGAGACGAGCTCTCACCGAAGAGAGTGGCTCCCCCGGCTGCTGCCGGATCTCCAGGCGACGACATCCCGAGAGAACTCCGGTCAGCAGACGAATGGTCTCCCCTACCAGTTTTTCCGGGTCGGCTTCCACCGACTCTTCGGTCACCAGGACCCAGCACTCAATGTCGGGATGAGTCTCCCGCAGTCGGCGGATCTCGGCCACGTTGCGCAACAAGTGGAGATCCACCGTGACGAAAGCCTCTCCGTCGACCCGAACCACTCTCAAAAAGCTCTCGAGGTGCTCACCTCGAAGTGGCTTCCCGGCCACCACCTCGAGCCACAGATCCGGAGGTTCAAAGCCCTGCTCCGGGAAGCGCTCCAATACCACCCGGGTGGTCCACTGCAACTGTGGGGGCTCTCCGAGCCCGCCCCGCTCTTCGCCTAAAAGGGGATAGCGCGCGTGGCTACCGGGCACGGAGGCTTCCAGTCGGTCCAGGTCTTCCTGCCCGGACTCTCGCAAGACCCGGGCATTCCAGGTTGTGAAATCAGTCATTTTCGGTACAAAGCTCCAGGAGCACACCAGAAGTCGATTTAGGGTGGACGAAAGCTATCTTCTTACCCTCGGCACCAAGCTTCGGGCTCTCATCGATCAACCGCACGCCGGAGCCCTTCAGCGAGAGCAACCGGTCCTCCAGCCCATCAGTGGCTAGCGCGATATGGTGCAGTCCCGGTCCACGGGTGGCCAGAAACTTTGAGATCGGGCTATCCTCGGTGGTGGGCTCCAGCAGTTCGATGCGAGTGGTTCCAACCTGCAAAAAAGCTACCCGCACCTTCTGCTCGGGAACTTCTTCAATCCCTTCGAGCTTGAGTCCGAGTAGCTTTTCATAAAACGGTACCGCATCACCGAGACTGTGAACAGCGATGGCGATATGATCGATACCGCTGATCAGTGGTCGTCGTCCAATTTCAGCCACTGTGGATAAAACAGTGACAGGTAGAGTGAACCGCCCAGGATGACCGTCCAAATGACGACCCACTTGACCGCGAGACCGCCTTCGATGCCTCCGGGAGGGCCGTAGGCGAATAAGTTTGCAAAAATTTCCAACATTTGTTCGATGGCTCCTTTTAGTGCTCTGTCGATCTTCAAAGTGACGAAAGAGGTAGTCGGACGCTTTGATCTCATAGGTCAGAATCCTTCTGCTTCCCTCGAAAAGGAAAAGTAGAGGAATCCGATCCGGTTCTGAGAAGGCGCGGCCCAAATAACCTTTGGAGGAAAATTTTGTGCGCACGGTAGACGTAAGACTCGACAGCCCCTTTCATCAACTTCGCATTCTGGTCGACCGCTTCCGGTCCGGAGATCTTTCCCAGGAGGACTTCATGGAGTCGCTCGATCTCTATGATGAAAAGCTTCAGGTGGTGTACGAAGGAGTGGCCGCCGACCCGGGGTTGTTTGAGGTGGAGGAGGATCCAGAAACCATCGTGGAGGCCCAAAACGGGATCCAGGGCTTCTCCGACGCTTCGGAAAAGCTGCGAACTTACGCGGAAACCAACGATGAGGCGTTGGCCCTGGAAGCCCTGGAAGCGGCCCGCACCGCCCACGAGCGCTGGGTCGAATTGGTAGAGGTACGAGGCGATCTGCTGAGCTTGATCGAATCGATGCGAGAGTCCGAATCAGAGTCGGATCTTCTTGACTCCGATGCCGTCGCTTGGTAGAAAAAGAAGAACAAAATTCATTATGAGAACGTTAAACCGAATATGAAACGCAAAACCATACTCCAAGTACTTCTTCTTATGCTGGTGGCCTCCGTATCAGTGCTGGCGCTGGGTGGCGGAGGCGCCAAGTCTCCACCCGAGGATGACACCGTTCGGGTGACCATGAAGCCTATCAATGAAAGCGAAGAAAACGTCTACGGCTGGGTGCGCATTACCCCGGACAAGTTTTCCGTGGGAGCCAACCGCCTCAAACCGGATAGCTACTACGCCGTGTACCTGGAGAGTGGGAGCAACCGTCAGGCTATGACGGATCGCCCGGTCCGCCGCTCCTTCGGAGACGGGGAGTTCAAATTTGAAACCCGGCTGAAAGAACCGTTCGGTGGTGAGTGGGACAAGGTCGTTCTCTATCACCGGCCCAATGGTGAGGAAGATTCTAGCGGTGAAGTCGCGGTGCTAGAGGGCACGCTGGAGTAATCGGCCTTGTCGGACGAAGGTTCCGAATTGCGCCGGGGAGGACGACCCGATCGAAGTTGGGTCAGCAGGCTTTCCGCCGACGAGCAAAAGGCTCTCAAGGACAGCGAAACCTTCTTCCAGCGGCCCAGTGGTCGGGTTCAAAAAGCTCTCGGCAAGCTGGGGCGCCCTCTGGACTACCTGTTAAAGGCCTCTCCGCAGAAGTTTCAATCGGGAGTCACCTCCGCCATTCACGGCGTCCTCACCACAGTGGCCGAGGGAGCCGAAGCGGGCTCTTCGGAGGCCGGATTGGTCGACGAACTGTGCAGCGAGTTGGGGTGGGATCTGGACCCCTGGGAGCGAATCTATTCCTCCGACTATCGCATCCTGGAGCAGGCAGCCCAACGGAGAGTGACGGTGGCCAAGCGGTTCGCCACCGTCCAGGGCGGGGTCACTGGGATCACAGGTGCGCCAGGCCTGATCGCCGATGTGCCAAGCCTCTACTTTTTGTTGTTTCGGATGGTCCACCAGGTGGCCGTCTGCCTGGGCTTCCCGGCCCATAGTCCGGCCGAAAAGAGGTATCTGCTGCAGGTTATGAATGTGGGACACCACCTGGAGTTACGGGATCGGCGGTGCGCTTTACTCGAACTCGAGCAAATGGAATCTGAATTGGAGCTCAAATCCGAGAGCACCGAGGATCTCCAACGAACCTTACTGGCAAAGTCGGTCCAGCTTCTAGCCCGAAAGCTGGCCAGCACCCTGGTCCAACGAAAAGCCGCTCAGTCGGTGGCCTTTGTGGGGGGCGCCGTGGGCGCGGTCATCAATCGGCAACTCACCGAAGACGTGGGACTCACCGCCCTGCACGCCTATCGCCGAAGATTTCTCAAAAAATCAGCGGAATTCCGATGAGTAAAGGGCTCAGAAGCCCCGCGCCTGTTTGTTCAGACTACCGCTGGTGAGATACCACTTCCCGTCGACCTTCTCCACTGTATAGATCCCCAGATAATCAACAGGCGATCCCTCTTCGATGGCTTCCATGGCCACATCCACCTGATAGCGATCGGGTCCCAGTTCCAAGACGTTGACGATCTCAGAGCGCAAGGAGTCCACGTGAGAATAACCGGTCACAAACTCATCGAAGGACAACTCACGCTTCCATTCGGGAGACAGATGGACGTAGGCATCGCTGTGCTCTCGGTGGGCCACTTGAGTGTAGAAGTCCATGACTTTCTTTTCCGCCACACTCGGCTGGCTCAGGTTTCTTGGGCGAATACTGGTCACGATCTTCTTCTGAATCCAGAACTGCTGCCCCTGGAGATCCTGCACGTGATCCCAGTTTTCCTTGCTGAACTCCACGATCAACAATTCTTCCCACTGCCCCAACTCCCGGAGCACCGGCATATTAAAACCCGGTTCAGAATAAGCCTTGGCACCGACCTCAGTCACCCAAACCGTGGGCAGGCGTGGCTCCTCTTTTTTAGCCACCGGGTCAACTGGAATGCCGGGATCGACCGGGGGAACGTCGAACTCCAGCGGTGGATCGGTTGGCGACTGCCCACCGCCGGAAAGACCCGTCATCCCCGGCATAGGGGGCGGTGCATCATCCAAAGTGTTGAGAGGGAGGCTCTGATCAGTACCCGAGGTGGGCTGGGGTGTCGGGTCGTCCTTCTTGAGCATTTTCGCGGCCTGCAAAGCCCCGATCATCAGTATCGCCGAGGCCAGAGCCACCATCACCCAGTGTCTGCTATTTAGAGGGAGTTGTTTCACGATAGCGGGTCCTCGTGGGAATTTCGGCTCATCTCTCTTACCTTCCCTTGCTTCCCCTCAGGGTCCTTTCGCCGGTGACTTCACAGGAACTCACCGGTCTCCTCACATATCTTGCAATCTAACATGCCGTTGACCGCTCTTCTATACCTCATATTGCTGAGCACTTCCGTGATAGTCTACCTGACCCGCTACCATGATCCGACCCTTCTAGTGGGTCTGACCCGGGAAGATGGCCCGGTCGAGTGGGCGACGGTTCTGGCTCTAGTCGCTTTTAGCGCCCTGCTCTTCCACTGGATGAGGAAACTTCGCTCCCGGATATCGGGCAGGCTGCGGATTGCAGGCTATGGTCTTGCCGTGTTGGCTCTACTGGCAGCGGGAGAAGAGATAAGCTGGGGGCAGAGACTCTTCGGGTTCGAAACCGGCGAGACCATGAAGAAGCTCAATCATCAGCAGGAAATGAATCTTCACAATTTGCTACCGGGTGAACTCTTCAACGGATTGATCATCTTTGCCGTGGGGCTTTACATGATCGCCCTTCCAATGGTCTGGAGAGCCTGGAAAAAAGGCCCTGAACCCTGGTGGCTCCCCAGCAAGGAGCTATCGCTTCTCACCCTTGCCACCATCCTGGTCAATCACTACCGGGTCACCAGTTTGCCGGAGAAAGCAGGCCTGGTAATCCTGGGATTACTCCTCGTGGCCGCCACCATCCAGGCCATCGCCCAAAAGCACCCTCGCCATCTAGCGGCCTGCCTCATCGGTTGGCTCACCGGTGGCGTGCTCTATCACTGCCGAGACGTCCTCAGGGCTGCCAACATGCAGTACGAGATCCGCGAACTTCTGGTCATATTGCTGGCGGTGCGGTACTGCGCGGAGGCTCTGGAGAAACTCGAAAGGTGCGGCTCGGTGAAATAGCCGATTGCTTGCTTACACCAAACCCAAAAAGGCGCCGGACTTTCGTCCGGCGCCCCAGGAGAGTCCGACTATTCGAACTCTTTTTGAGACTCCTCGACTTTGCTTTCCATCTCCTGGCGGAAGGCTCGTTTGGCTTCTTGGGCCGACTGCTCCAGGGCGGACTTCGCCTCGTCCCGGGCTTCCAGTAGCTTATCTTCGACCGAGTGCTTCTGGGTGCGCAAGGTGTTAACGGCCGCCTGACGAGCCTCATTCACGATGTCCCGGGCCTGTTCCATCAGTGAATCGCTAGCCTCACCAAAGACCTCGTTCTCCTTTGGGGTGGGAGGGAAGAGCAATCCTATGGCCAGTCCCGCCGCCAAGGCGCAGGCTCCCAGGGCCAGCGGGTTCTCGGCTAGCATCAGGTCGTAACGGCGGCGAACCGCCTCTTGGCCATCGTGCATTCTCTCCCGCATGCTGCTCCAGGACTCGCTGGTGCTCTGCCGAGCATTTTCCATTGTGTGGGCCGCCCCGGCTTTCGCCTCGTGGTACTTCTCCCGAGTCACCTGGCCTGCGTGCTGAGCCCTACTGCCCCAGCGCTCCGGCAAGCTTCGAGACTTCCGGCGCTCGCGGTTGGCCATGGCCCAAGCCAAGCCGGCCCCGATCAAGAGGGCCGGACCCGGGTTTTCGCGGATGAACTGGCCCATGGAGTTTAGGGACCTATCCGAGTCCTGGGGAAGGGGGATGGCCTCCGGCTGCGGTGGTGCCGATTCGGCAAGGCGTCCCGTGTCGATCCGGTTCGCTTCGTTTAAGATGTCTTCGTGTGCGGTCATTGCAAGTCTCCTTTGATTGGGGTTGGGTGGATGGAATTCTGCCGGGAAAGCATCAGCCCTAAGCCGAGCCCGATCAGGGCCACGGTCAGAGGATACGATCTCATAAAGTTTCGCCCGCTGCGGCCGACTCGGGTGACCCCCTCAGTGGTGGAGCGCAGCTTCTCCCCTGCCTCGCGCTCCACGTAGCGTCGGGTCTCGACCAGCCCTTGCCGGGCCACCACCTTCAGGGTGTCGGGGCTCAGACGTTGTCCGATCTCGTCCACTGTCTGGTCGATCCTGGCTCGAGTCTCATGCATATCATGTTCGATCAGCTTTGCGGTTTCTGGATGACTCATGCGATCTTCTCCTTCAAAAATTCCTTGTTGGCGTGGAGCGACCGAGGGAGCCGCTCCAGTTTAGTGTCGCGGGAAAATTTGGAAAGGGCGATCCGTAGGGTCGTACCGCCCACCAGTGTGAGAGCTGCGGCCACCACCACAAAGGATACCCAGATCGGCATAAAGAGTGCCAGTCCGGCTACCAGGCCGCCCACCAGCGAGAACAGCGCGGCCTGAAGAATCACCCCTCCGGCCAGCAGGCCCACGCTGTCACGGGCGCTTTTCTTGGCGCTTTCGGTGAGTTCGGCTTTGGCCAGCTCGACCTCTTGTTTGCCCAGTGTGACTAATTGTCCGGTGAGTTCTCCCAGTAATTCTGGGAGGGTCGAGTCTCTAGTAGGTAAGGAGGCGTTCATCGTGGTTCACCTCACTTATCGTCGAAATCACCCCGGGCTGAGGATCGAGCAGAAGTTCCGGTTCCGGGCGATGGGCTCTCAGGAACCGAGAGGCCAGCAGACCCAGAAAAAATGCTCCGCCGAGGAAGAGGGTGGGTTGGCTACGGGAAAAATCCTCGGCGGCGGCCACGATATCTTCCATCTCGGCTTGTTCCAGTCTTTCAGCCGCTCGTTCCACGCTATCGGCCAGGCGGTCGAGTTGGACCCCCAGAGTAGGGTTGTCCACAGCTTGCGCGGTATGCCGTAAAGCCTCATTCACTCCCCCGATCTGCCGGACCACCTCGCCTTTCTGAGCGTCGAGCTGGCGACGTGCTTCGTGTTTTGCTTCCCGAGCCGTTTCCGAGGCCTTGCTAGCCAGGTTGCGACCAGCATTTTTCGCTTGGGAGACGGCTTCATTTAGCAGTTCTTTGCTATCGGTTGGTGCCGTCGCGTGTCCATGATCTTGCATATCCATTATCCTTTCAAATCGATGGTAGAACTCCGACCTATCCGATCGGAGGGGCCCGAAGGCCCCTCCGCCGGACTACTTATCGGTAGGCTACAGTGTTGAAGAAGTCGTTGACTTGCTTTTGGGCGTCCTCGCGAGCGCATCCATACTTCTCCTGAATTTTCCCCTCAAGCTCTTCCCAACGGCCTTCCATGCGATCAAGCTCATCGTTGGTCAGTTTGCCCCACTGTTGTTGAATTCGGCCTTTAAACTGCTTCCAGTTTCCTTCAGCCCTATCTCTATTCATACTATCTCCTTTCACAACGGTGTGAGCCGCTGCTTCGGGTTTCAGTGTGACCCAGACGG
>JBAYRN010000086.1:0-24116 GCA_041676625.1 Vulcanimicrobiota bacterium | reverse complement strand
ATCATGGAGTGGGTCAGGGAGAGGTCCTTGTTTTCGAGCCTCTTCATATATCGCAGCATCTCGGTTTCCGAGTGGTAGCGGTGGAAGTTGGCGTGAGTGAGGAACTCGCCTTCTCGTCGTAAATTCGCCGGTATCCCTAAACCACTGTGGGTAGTCTGGCCGTCTGCACCGAGCAGCGAGCAAAGAGTGCGAAGTTCTGCTTCGGTGACTCTCTCGTCCAGGGCAATGCCCACTCTGGAGTTTCCGAGGTCTCGGAGCAAAAAGTTCTTTTCGGCGGCGGCCGCCACCAGCGCTGAGGCGGTTTTGGAATCCTTGAACTCCACGACCACGGTGTCTAAAAATGAGCGGTGGAGCAGTTTGTGCCCGGCGGAGAGGGCAGCACCGGCGAGTTGGACCGCCTGTTGCTCGAGACGCCCGGCGATCGCCTTGAGGCCTTCGGGCCCGTGGTAGACGGCGTACATACTGGCCAAAACGGCCGGCAAGACCTGAGCCGTGCAGATGTTGCTGGTGGCCTTGTCCCTGCGAATGTGTTGCTCTCGGGTTTGCAGCGCCAGGCGTAAGGCCTGTCTTCCCAGCCGGTCGGTACTGACCCCCACGATCCGGCCCGGAAGCTGTCGCTTAAATTTGTCGCTGCAGGCCATATAGCCCGCGTGGGGGCCACCAAAGCCAAGGGGTACGCCGAAGCGCTGGCTGGAGCCGACGCAGATGTGGGCTCCCAGCTCGGCTGGACTCTTGAGGGCAATCAGGGAGAAGAGATCGGAACAGAAGATGACTGTCTTATCCTGCTCCTGGGCCTGAGCGGTGAGAGAACTCCACTCTTGAACGGAGCCCTCGGTTCCCGGGTAGGCGATCAAAACGGCGAAGACGTCCTCCTTGAGGACTTCAGAGCTGTTCAGGTCAGACTCCCGGATCACGATCCCCAGGGGTACAGCGCGGCCTTTTATCACTTCAATGGTTTGGGGGTGCAACTGGGAGTCGATCACCAGAACCGGATTCTCAGCAGGTTTGCGAGCCGAGCGCAGGGCCATGGTCATAGCCTCGGCGCAAGCGGTGCCTTCGTCGAGCAGGCTGGAGTTGGCAACCGGGAGCCCGGTGAGGTCGCAGACCAGGGTTTGAAAATTGAGGAGGGCTTCCAGTCGGCCCTGACTGATCTCGGCCTGGTAAGGGGTGTACTGAGTGTACCAGCCCGGGTTTTCGAAGACGTTTCGGGTGATGACGGTCGGGGTGATGGCGGCTTGATAGCCCATTCCGAGCAAGGCGCGTCGTTGCACATTGCTCTGGGCCATTCGCTGCATTTCCTCCAGGCACTCCGTCTCGGTCAGGGCCGGAGGAAGGCTTGGTGGGTCCGCAGCCATGAGGTGTCCGGGCACAACAGAGACCATCAGTTGTTCGAGGGATTCCAGGCCCAGATCTTTGAGCATGGCTTTCTGGTCGGGTTCCTTGGAGCCGTTGTGGCGGGCTACAAAGGGAGAGAAATCTTGGGAAATTGCAGTCGCTAGTTTCATGCATCTAACCTTCTAAAAAACTATCAAGATCGTGTGTACCCCGCAACCCGGTTACGAAACCCTTCTTTCCGCAGCAGGTGTTCTGGTCTTTGTGACGACTCCAGTGGGTACGATTGATTGGCTGCAGGGCCGAACGGAAAGGTCGAATCAACAGTCGAATTTGGGTATTTCTCTGCTTCCGGAGCGAGAGTTTGCCCCCAAAATGAGATTGTGATAAAATTCACAAGCTATGTCAGACTACGCGAATATTGGCATAATGTTGGCTGTCGCGGCAGTCATTGCAGGGTCGATCATTGGGGTTTCTTTCCTCTTTGGCCCCCGCAATCCCAACCCCAAGAAGGGTCAACCCTACGAGTGCGGGATCGAGGAGATCGCTCCCATGCCCAGTCGGGTTTCCATTCGGTTCCTCCAGGTCGCGATGCTGTTTCTGATCTTCGACGTGGAGGCGGTGGCGTTTTATCCTCTGGCTACCATCTTGCGAGAGACAGCAGAACTCGATGCCCAGTTGGGAACCTCCAACGCCCTCTTCTTACTAGCTGAGTTCGGAACGTTCTTCGCACTTTTGGTAGTCGGATATTTATACGTATGGAAGAAAGGGGCATTTCGATGGAACTCGTGACCCCTGATAACGGAGGAGAGAAAGAGCAGCGGATGCTCTACTCTTCGGATAGTTTTTTCCCGCCTCAAGGCCGCACCTCGGGTTTTGGGTTTGTGACCACGAACCTCTCCAAGGTGATCGACTATTTTGGGGTGGATAAGTACATTCGGCTGGCTCGCAAGCACTCGGTCTGGCCGGCGCTCTTTGGCCTGGCCTGTTGCGCCATCGAGATGATGGCCACCAGTGGCTCACGATTCGACATCTCGCGTTTCGGGGCGGAAGTCTTTCGGGCCTCGCCCCGGCAGAGCGATCTTATGATCGTGGCTGGAAGGGTCTCAATCAAGATGGCTCCGGTTCTGCGCCAGATTTACGATCAGATGCCCGACCCCAAATGGGTCATCTCGATGGGTGCGTGCGCCTCCTGCGGCGGGGTTTTCAATAACTACGCCATCGTGCAGGGGGTGGACAAGATCGTCCCGGTGGACGTTTACGTGGCCGGTTGCCCGCCTACCCCCGAAGCGCTTTTGACGGCTTTTAATATGCTACAGGAGAAGATCGAACACGGGATCCCACCGGGAGTAAGTCCCGCCGTGGCCCACTCCGCGGATCCCAGTCTGGTTCGGCTGAATATGGCCTCGGTGGCTCCCTACCCAGGTTAAGAGGTTTTTTTGTCATGACAACCGTCTCTGAAGAGATGAGGGAACTGGGCCGCGCGCTCAGTACACAGTTCGCCGAGAATTTTCTCGGGAGTAGAGAGGACCGCGGAGAGCTAACTCTGTGGGTGCTCCCTCCCGCTTGGCGTGACGCCGCCCGCTTTTTAAGAGCCGGTGGCTACGATCATTTGAGCGATCTCACGGCTGTCGATTATCTCGATCGCGAGCCCAGGTTCGACGTGATGGCCATCGTCGCGAGCCATCAAACGCACGATTTCATTCGTCTGAAGACGGTGGTTGCCGATGGGCAACCGGTGGATTCCCTGGTACCGGTTTGGATCGGGGCCGATTGGTTTGAACGGGAGGTTTTCGACCTGTTTGGCATTGAGTTTCTGGAGCATCCCAATCTCAAGCGCATTTTGTTGCCCAAGGACTATCAAGGGCACCCCTTGCGGAAAGACTACCCCGTGACTGGACCTGCGGGTTCGCGCTTTAGATAAGGAGACTCCACAACATGTCGACGTCCGATACCAATACGCTGAGCAGCGGGGTCTACACCGAGGAAGATCCCAGCGGCTACACCATTCTGAACATGGGACCGCAGCACCCTTCCACCCACGGCGTGCTCCGACTCATCCTGACCCTGGACGGAGAGCGGGTGGTTCGTTCCGAGCCCGACATTGGGTATCTCCACACCGGGATCGAAAAGACCGCCGAGGTCAAGACTTACCAGCAAGCGCTAACCCTGACCGACCGCATGGACTATCTGGCCCCTCTTTCCAACAATCTGGGCTTTTCGTTGGCCGTGGAAAAGCTTCTGGGCATCGAGGTCCCTGAGCGGGTCTCCCACATCCGGGTCCTGCTGGCCGAACTGCAGCGGGTGGCCTCTCACATGGTGTGGCTGGGCACCTCCGGTCTGGACGCCGGGGCGATGAGCATGTTCTTGTACTGCTTCCAGGAGCGGGAGATCATTCTGGACCTTTTCGAGGCGGTCTCGGGTGTTCGAATGATGACTTCGTATATCCAGCCCGGGGGGCTGATGGCGGATCTGAATCCGGGTTTTTTGGAGATGACCGAAAAGGTCATCAATGAGCTGGAATCCAAGATCGACATGTACTACGGTCTGCTGGACCGCAATCCGATCTGGAACGAGCGCACCAAGAAGATCGGGATTTTGACTCCGGAAATGGCCCGGGAATACGCCATCGTGGGGCCGGTTGCCCGAGCCAGCGGGGTGGACTGGGACCTGCGCCGGGATCGTCCTTACGCTGCCTACGCCGATTACGAGTTCAAAGTGCCGATCCGCACCGAGGGCGACAGCTATTCCCGCTACATCGTGCGCATGGAGGAGATCGAAGAGTCGCTCAAGATCTGCCGCCAAGCCCTGGGCAAGATCACCCCGCCCGGCGTGGGGGTGCCCTATCGTACCGACGACCGTAAGATTGTGCCTCCTCCCAAGTACGAGATTCAGTACTCGATGGAGAGCCTGATTCACCACTTCAAACTTTTCACGGAAGGCTTCACCCCACCGCCCGGGGATGTGTACGTGGCGGTGGAGGGCCCTCGTGGCGAGGTGGGCTTTCACATGGTTTCCGATGGCAGCAACAAGCCCTATCGCATGCGGGTCAGGACGCCGTCTTTTACCAACGTACAACTGATACCCGAACTGATTAAGGGACTGCTGTTGGCTGACGTGGTTGTGATCCTGGCTTCCATCGATTTCGTACTGGGAGACTGTGACCGCTAGGTCCGTAGTAGGTAAGGCAAGGGAAGGACTCTTTCGATGAGTGACTTGAAAACAGAGGGACTGCTCAGTCAGGAAACCCGGGACCGGATCGCCGAGCTTATGGCCCGATACCCTAAGGCCCGTTCAGCCATCTTGCCGGCGTTGCATGTTGTGCAGGAGCAGTTGGGTTGGGTGCCCGAGGAGGCCCAGGACGAGGTGGCTCAACTTTTCGGGATGCCGGCTGCCGAGGTGAGGAGCCTGGTCACCTTTTACTACATGTACCATCGAAAGCCCGTGGGGCGCTACGTGGTGAAGGTTTGCCGTTCCATTTCTTGCTGGCTGCGGGGGGCGGAGAAACTCGAGCACAATTTTTGCGAGCACCTGGGAGTGGATCTCGGAGAGATGACTGAAGACGGGATGTTCACGGTGGTCCACGGTGAGTGTATGGCAGCCTGCGTCAACGCCCCCTGTATCCAGGTCAACGATCGCTTTATGTTGGACATTGATCCGGAAAAGGTGCCTGAAATTGTGGAACAACTGAAGGCAGGGGATCCCAAATACCCGGCTGCCGTGGAGTCCTGGCAGCGACCGGAGGCAAACTCATGAGCACCAAGATCATTTTTGAGAAGTTGGGGATCGACGGTATCGAATCCCTGAAGGTTTATCAAAAAAATGAAGGTTATGAGGGTCTGAAGAAAGCCCTGGAACTGACCCCGGACGATCTGATCGAGTACGTGAAGAAGTCGGGTCTGCGAGGCCGAGGCGGAGCGGGTTTTCCCACCGGGCTAAAATGGAGCTTCGTGCCCAAGAATCCGGGCAAACCGAAGTACCTCTGCGTGAATTGCGACGAGTCCGAGCCGGGCACTTGCAAAGACCGGGACATGGTGACCTATCTGCCCCATCAACTCCTGGAGGGGATCGCCATCTGCTGTTACGCGGTCGGGATCGAAAAGGCGTTCATCTATATCCGGGGCGAGATGCTAGAAGGCGCCGAAATCCTGGAAAAAGCCGTGGCCGAAGCCGAGAAGAAAAAGTTTCTGGGCAAGAATATCATGGGCAAGGGTTTCAATCTGGACGTGGTGGTTCATCGGGGGGCCGGTGCTTATATCTGTGGAGAAGAATCGGCCTTGCTCTCGTCGCTGGAGGGGGAGAGGGGATTTCCCCGGCTGAAACCGCCCTTTCCCGCAGTGGAGGGCCTTTACGCTTGCCCCACCGTGATCAACAACGTGGAAACCCTCTCTACCCTGCCGGCCATCATGCGCAAAGGGGCGGAGTGGTACTCCTCTTTTGGTACCGAGAAGAGCAAGGGCACCCGGGTGCTTTGCCTCTCCGGGCACGTGAACAAGCCTGGCAACTACGAACTCGAACTGGGAACCAGCATGCGGGAACTGATCGAGGTTCACGGCGGTGGAGTCATGGGGGGTGAGCTCAAAGCGATTATCCCCGGAGGTGCCTCGGCCCCTCTTCTCACCAAAGATCATTTGGATGTCACTCTTGACTTTGAAGCCATCGCCGAGGCGGGCTCCATGGCCGGTTCGGGCGCGGTCATTATCATCAACGATAAGACCTGCATCGTGAAGACATGTCTCAATCTGGATCAATTTTTCGAAGAAGAGTCTTGCGGAAAATGCACCCCCTGCAGGGAAGGCACCCGATGGCTGGTAGACATCCTCACTCGCATGGTCGACGGCCGGGGACGGGAGGAAGACATCGGGCTCCTCAAGTCGGTCTGCGACAACCTCTTAGGAAAGTCGTTCTGTCCTCTGGGGGACTCAGCGACATCCTGTGTCCTCAGTGCTTTTAAGTATTTCCCGGAGGAGTTTGAGCATTACGCGAAGCACGGGTGCTCCATGCTGGACGCGGAGAAGGAGATGGCCGCGAACTAAAATGTCAGATGATCTGGTCAATATAACAATCGACGGGCACCCCATCTCGGTACCGAAAGGCACCCTGCTGGTGGAAGCGGCGCGAAAGATCGGCCTGGAAATTCCGGTCTACTGCTATCATCCCAAGATGAAGCCGGTGGGGGCTTGCCGGGTTTGCCTGGTAGAGGTAGAGGGCCAGCGTCGTCCCATGATGACCGCTTGCACCACCACGGTCATGCCCGACATGGTGGTTCACACCAAGAGTGAAAACGCCATCAAGGCCCGGGAGGGCATTCTGGAGTTTCTGCTCATCAACCACCCTCTGGACTGTCCGGTCTGCGACCGCGCCGGAGAGTGCGACCTGCAGGACTTTACTCTGCGCTACGGTCCGCCCACCACTCGCTTCGTGGAAGAGAAGCGGCACTTTGAGAAGTCGTTGCGGATCGGCAAGAACGTGATCCTGGATCGAGAGCGTTGCATCATGTGCCAGCGTTGTGTCCGATTCTGCGAGGAGATCGCCATGGAGGAGGGCTTGGTGATCATCGAGCGGGGAAGCCGTTCGGAGATCGGGACTTTCGAAGGCCGCTCCTACGACTCAGAATTTTCCGGAAACGTGATCGAACTTTGCCCGGTGGGTGCGCTCACCGCCGCGAGCTATCGCTTTGAAGCCAGACCCTGGGAGCTTCAGAACTACGCCGGGATCTGCAACACCAGTTCGCTGGGCACCAACATCACTTTCGACGTGCGCTACGACGAGGTGGTACGGATCCGTTCCCGCATCAACGAGCTGATCGATGACGGCTGGCTCACCGATACTTGCCGCTATAGCCACCTGCCGATCCACTCCGAGGATCGGATTCTCAAGCCCCAGATTCGAAACGACCAGGGCGAACTGGAGGAGGCGAGCTGGGACAAGGCTCTGGAGCGAGTGGCTGCGGAATTTTCCAAAGAAGGGGTGCAGAAGGCCGTGCTGGTAGGTTCCAGGTTGTCCCTGGAAGACGGCCACAGCTTGCTGAAGCTAGGCCGTTCGGTGCTGGAAACGCCCCACGTGGTGCACCAGCACGAGCACGAGCAACTTCAGACCGAACACACCCTCACCGGCCGAGTTCACGGCTCGGAGCAAGCCCAGGTCATCATCTGCCTGGGTTGCGATCCGGCTGACAGCCATCCGGCCTTTGAGCTTCGGATCAAGAAGGGGTTGAAGGCCGGAGCCAGATTGGTCACTCTGGGGGCCGAACCCACCATGGTAGGTTTCGTCGATCACCAGGC
Source organism: Vulcanimicrobiota bacterium (assembly GCA_041676625.1). Taxonomy (GTDB): domain Bacteria; phylum Vulcanimicrobiota; class Xenobia; order Xenobiales; family JADMJV01; genus JAEXNA01. The sequence goes on along the minus strand of JBAYRN010000086.1, from coordinate 16,500 downwards.
CCTGGGGGAGCCCACCGAGCTGTGGGCCAAACTTGTGAAGGCACTGAAAAAGAAGCCCCAGGAGGAAGAGTCGGGCCTGAAGATACCGGGTCCCCGCCCCTGGGAAGCCGGCGGGTCCACCTCTGACGACTGGAACGAACTGGTCAAGCAGGTTCAGAGCGCCCAGAAGGTCCTGGTTGTGGTAGCCGGTGATATCAACGCTCAGGGCCTTACCCAAATTTTTCCCCAGGTGGAAGCCCTGGGCTGGAACACCGCGCCCCTGGGTGTGCTACACCTGAGAGATGGTGTGAACTCGCTCGGTCTCGAGAGCCTGGGCCTGGTGCCGGCGCTCGAAGAGGCCACAGCGGCTAACTTCCAGCAGGCTTTGGGAAGCTTCAACGGCACCGAAGGCAAGTCGTACCGAGAGCTTGCCTCGGCAGGCAAAGGGGCGGTATTGGCTGTTGGTTGCGATCCCCTGGAATCCGGCAAAAAGCCAGACTTTCTGGTGGCTGCCGCGACTCACCCCAACGCCTCCACCGAGCAGGCTGACGTGGTGTTGCCTCTCTCCACTTGGGCGGAGTCCCACGGGGTTTTCGTCTCCACCGACGGAACGGTTCAGTTTTCCCGACAGGCGATTTTGCCCCAGGGAGAGAGTGCACCGGCTCACCAGATGGCTCAACTTTTGACCAACGTGTTGGAAGAAGAACCGATTGATCCCCTCTCTCCGCGCGACCTCTACGCCGAGATCGGGCGCTTGAATCCACTTTTCGCGGGGGTTTCTTACCAGGACTTCCAGGCTCCCGGGCAGGTTCACTGGAGCTTTCCCCAGCAAGCCCCTCTCGGCATGCCGCGTCCAGACCTTTCGGCCATCCCGGTGGGACGCCCGGACAGCCCCATGTGGATGCCCGCCGTGCCCACGGGATCGAGTGTGGAAAACGCTAGTCGGCTGTTGCGAGGAGAGCAGTATCCGGCCGTACCGGGTCAGCGCGATCCTCGCCAAATCGCCGCCTTGCTCGGCCTGTCTCAACTCGCTGAACCGGGGCAGCCCACGCTTTCGGCCGGGGCCCCTGAGAGACGAGAGGGATACATCCCGCTGCGGGTGGTTCCCACCGCCTCAGCCCAGGTGACCGGGCCGACTCCCGCCAACCGTCACCACGAGATCGGAGTAGGGCGGCACCGTCAGGTGGCTTTGCCCACGGCTCAGGTGGCTCTGGCCGATCCGGCGAAAGCCGCTGAGGGGGAGACTGAAGAATGAATTGGGATTTGATCATCATCGCGGAAACGGCGATCCGAGCGCTCATCACCTGTGCGCTCTTGCAGCTCGCCTTTGCCATGATGACCCGCTGGGAACGGCGGGTCATCGCCAAGATGCAGTGGCGTCTGGGGCCCAACCGAGCTGGCCCCGAAGGTCTGCTCCAGCCGTTTGCCGACGGGCTCAAGCTACTCTTCAAGGAGCAACTCATCCCCGATCGGGCCCGGCCTTTTCTGTTTCTGGTGGCCCCCTGTGTTTCTCTGGTGGTCTCCCTGACTTCGTTTTCGGTGATACCGGTACAGCTTGGAAACTTCCCTTTTCCCGTTCTCACCCCTGAACAAGGAGGCGAGCACGCCCGATACCTATTTCAGATCGCCGATCTCAATGTAGGCGTGCTATTTTTGCTGGGAATCACTTCGCTTTCAGTTTACGGCATCGTGCTGGGCGGTTGGGCTTCCGGCAACAAGTACTCTTTGCTGGGCGGCATCCGAGCTAGCGCGCAAATGATCAGCTACGAGCTTTCTCTGGGCTTGGCCCTGCTCTCGCCCCTGTTGATGGTGGGTTCTCTGTCTTTTCGGGAGATCGCCTTGTTTCAGAGTGGCACGGCATGGCTTTTTCTCGCCCAACCACTGGCCTGCGTGGTTTTTATTATCGCCGGACTGGCCGAGACGAACCGCGCTCCCTTCGACCTTCCGGAAGCCGAACAAGAACTGGGTGCGGGGTTTCACACCGAGTACAGCGGAATGCGGTTTTCGATTTTCTTCATGGCCGAATACATCGCCATGATGACGGTGAGTTCGGTGCTGGTTACGGTCTTCTTCGGTGGGCCGATCATCTTGCCGTTCGTACCCCACAACCTGTTTCCGATGGCCGAATCGTTCCTCTGGTTCGCCCTCAAAATTCTGATTTGTATGTTTTGTTTCATCTGGATCCGGGCGACTTTTCCCCGCTTTCGTTACGACCAACTGATGAGCATCGGGTGGCGAGTTCTCTTGCCCCTCGGCATGCTCAATATGGCAATCACCGCGGTGGGAGTGGCCCTGCGGTTTCCCTGGTGGGGCTACACCGTGGCGATCGGGGGCACAGTCGCCCTGCTCTACATCGGAGGCAAACTCAGCCGCCGAGGAGAGGATCAGCACTAAGGACACGTCCTGAGGAATTGAGCTATGGATAAAGTTATCGACGATCTGATCGCCCTGGGTAAAGGCCTCAGCATCACTTTCAAAAATTACCTGGAGAAGCCGGTTACCAAGCAGTATCCGGAAGAAAAGCGCAAGGTGCCCAACCGGACTCGGGGTCGCCACGTGCTGCACCGCTACGAAGACGACCTGGAGCGATGCGTGGGCTGCCTGCTCTGTCAGGGCACCTGTCCGGCCGGAGCCATTTACATTGAAGCCGAGGAAAACACTCCCGACAACCAGGTCTCTAAAGGCGAGCGGTACGCCCGGGTCTTCGACCTGGACCTGCTGCGCTGCATTTACTGCGGTCACTGCGAGATGGCGTGCCCTACCAACGCCATTACCCTGGAAAACAATACCGCCCTGGCCGGTTTTTCCCGGGACTCGCTGCTCATGCACAAGGAAGACCTGCTAGAGCCGACCGGTAGTGCTACTCTGGGAACCACTGAGTACTGGGATCCCAAGCCGCCCGATCAGGTGAAGCACAAAGTTCCGGCCCAGACCGGGCAGTTCGACGGTTCTTCCACTTCAGCCGCGGCGGTCGGTCGGGGCGATCTCAAACTGCATCAGAAGCCTTTGAATCCCAAAGTCGTGGAGTCGAACGATGAGTGAGTTTCTGCTGGTGTTTGCGGCTCTGATCTCAGTAGGCGCAGCCATCGGTGTGATCAGTAGCAAGGAGGCGGTGCACAGCGCTCTGTACCTGACGGTTCATCTGTTAGGAGTGGCCGCGCTCTACCTGTTCTTGCACCATCAATTTCTGGCGGTGGCCCAAATGCTGGTCTACGCGGGGGCGGTGATGGTGGTCTTCATCTTCGCCGTGACCACCCTCTCGCCTCACGAAGAACCGCTCAAGCTCATGGACCAAAACGGTCTTCCGCTGGTGGGAGTGGGGGCCGGTCTGTTCGCTTTCGTGGGGCTGGCCTGGACCTATCGAAACAGCGCTCTGACAAACCAGGCGCCGGTAGAAGTCTCCGGCGAGATGGTGCCGGCCTCACAATTTGCCTACGACTTGTTCGGTCCGTTTCTCTTACCCTTTGAAGGAACGGCGTTCTTGCTCCTGACCGCTCTGGTCGGTGCCATCATCCTTGGGGGAAGGCGGCGAATCGGAGATGGCTAATTCGCCTGAACTTTATCTTCTGATCTCCGGCCTGGTATTTACCATCGGTCTGGTCGGTCTCATCATCCGGCGCAATCCGCTGGTTATGTTTATGAGCATAGAACTTATGCTCAACGCTTCTAACCTGGCTTTCATGACGTTCAGCCGGTTTTCCGAGCAGGTGCCGGGCTTGAAAGGCGGACCCTCGGACGGTCCGGTCTTCACCTTCGTGGTCATGACCATCGCCGCCGCGGAAGCCGTGGTGGGGTTGGCCATCATCATCACCATCTTTAGAACTCGTAGGATGGTCGACGTGGATGCGTTGACCGAGTTGAAAGGGTAGGGGAGTCTTCGGTATGCAGTTTGATTCAATGATCCTGACCCTGATCTTACCGGTTCTGGGGGCCCTGCTCATCGGAACCATGGGTAGCCGCTGGGGCCGAAACAGCGCCGCGGTGGTCGCTTCGGGAAGTATTTTTCTCTCTTTTCTGGTGGTCCTTTGCAATCTTTGGCAGGCCTGGCCCAATCCGGTGGCCCGCTCGGTGGACCTTTGGAAGTGGGCTTCTTTTACATTGGATTCCGGTACCCACGACATCTATTTCGGGATTTACGTGGATGCCCTGAGCCTGACCCTGATGGCGGTGATCACCGGCGTGGGGTTTCTCATCCACTGGTTCAGTACCGAGTACATGAAGGGAGATCCCGGGTACACTCGTTACTTTTGTTACCTGAACCTCTTCATCGCCGCCATGACCCTGCTGGTGCTGGCCAACAACTTTGCTCTTTTGATCGTGGGCTGGGGTGGGGTCGGTTTCGCCTCCTTCGCCCTGATTGGCTTTTGGAGGGAAAAGCCTTCGGCTGCAGCGGCTGCCAAGAAAGCGTTCGTGATGAACGTGATCGGCGACATCGGGCTGATGATCGCGGTGTTCGTGTTGTTTCAGAACCTGCATACCCTCGACTACGCCACTGTTTTACACGACGGACTCGATACCATCAGGCTCGATAGTAGCCGGGGACAATGGCTTCCTCTGGTGCTGCTGGGGCTGCTGGTGGGAGCCTACGCCAAGTCGGCCCAGCTTCCGTTGCACACCTGGCTTCCCGACGCCATGGAGGGCCCCACCCCGGTCTCCGCCCTGATTCACGCCGCCACCATGGTGACGGCCGGGGTCTACCTGTTGGTGCGGACTCACCCGCTGCTGGAGCTTTCTCCCGCGTTCTTGCAGATGGTGGCAGTGCTGGGTGCGATCACGGCCCTCTACGCGGCCTACTGCGCGCTCTATCAGACCGACCTGAAGCGGGTGCTGGCCTACTCCACCATGAGCCAGTTGGGATACATGTTTCTGGCCGTGGGAGTCGGCGCTTATTCGGCGGCCATCTTTCACCTGGTCACCCACGCCTTTTTCAAAGCTCTGCTCTTCCTCTCAGCCGGCATCGTGATCCACGCGGCCCACGGAGAGCAGGATATGCGCCGCCTGGGCGGGCTCTACAAAGATATCCCCTACACCGCCTGGATGTTTGGCATCGGAGGCCTGGCTCTGGCCGGGATGTTCCCCTTCGCCGGATACTTCAGTAAGGAGGCGATTCTCCACGCCGCTCACGGGCATATTGTGCTCTATTTGATCGGCGCGGTGGTAGCCCTGATGACTGCTTTTTATACTGGTCGAGCCTTCTTCATGACGTTCTTCGGACCCCAGCGAGTAGAGTCTCCCCATTTGCCGGGCGGACCGACTGTGATCTCTTGCACCATTCTCACGATTCTCTCCGTCGTGGCCGGCTTTTTCGCCGCACCGTTCGCGCGCTTTCTGACCCCTGGCCCGGAGGCCGAAGGGTTTGAGATCCACACGGATTTTACGTTCGAGGGCATCGTCATCACGGTTCTGGTCGCAGCCTCCATTCTGATCGCCTGGGCCCTCTACGGCAAAGGCCAACCCGACAAGTTCGGTCGCAACGTCACCCACAACAACTTCGTTCGAAGCGGTCTGCAAGTGGACGCCGCCTACCTGATGTGGGCCAACGGCTTTCGAGATCTGGGACGGCTCTGCGCCAAGGCGCTCGACAAGGTTTTCACCACTCTCTTGCCGGGCCTGGTGGGTAGTTCATTTTGGGGAATGGGAAAAAGTTTGACGGAAACCCAGACCGGACAGATACGCCACTATATGGTCAGCATGATGCTCAGCGTGGTGGTGTTGCTCTTCTACGCACTGCTGGTGGGAGGAGGTAGCCTGCTATGATGGTCAGTCTTCTGGTTGGATTGCCGGTCGTTTGTGGACTGGCGGCGTACCTTATGAAAGAGGTCGGGTCTCGGGGTTTCGCCCTGCTGGTCATGGCCATTCAGATGGGGATCGCGGTCTCTCTTATGGAGGGAGCCGAAGCGGCCCGCCGGGTGCACCAGGTCTGGATCCCGGAATTGGGTCTGAACTGGTCTCTGGCCCTGGACGGGGCCAACGTGCTGCTGGTGTTGCTCACCCCCTTGCTCTGCTTTCTGGCGGTATTGGCGGCTCCCCGGGAGCTTGAAAATCCGGCCGGACTGGCGGGTGGGATTTTGCTCCTCAACGGGTTTTTGAGCGGTCTGTTCTTAGCTCAGAACCTGGGACTCTTCTACTTATTCTTCGAGGCCATGCTACTACCCACCCTGATGCTGGTCTCGGCCTATGCTCGTAAGGAAGGTCCGGAGACCGCTCTCAAGTTTCTCATGTTTACCCTGGTGGGCTCGCTGCCCATGCTGCTGGGGGTCTTGATCCTGGCCTACAGTCCGGACGTCGCCGCTCCCAACCTGGATTTCGAGTCTCTTCAGGGCAAGGTGCCCGTGCACCGTCAGATCTATCTTTTCTTCCCCTTTCTGCTGGCCTTTCTGGTGAAGATGCCGATGGTGCCGTTCCACGGCTGGCTACCTTCGCTCTACCGAAACTCTCCGGCTTGCGTGACCGTGATCATCGCCGGTCTTATGAGCAAGGCCGGCACCTACGGGCTCATGAAGGTGGGACTGCTGGTCTTCCCAGGAGCGTTGAACCAGTTGGGCCCGAGCCTCGGGATTCTGGCCGTCATCACCATTATCTACGGAGCGCTCTCGGCCCTGGGCTCAGACTCGCTGCGGGAGATCCTGGCCTATTCCAGTCTTTCCCACCTGGGTATGATCGCCTTTGGACTGACCAGCAGTACCGCCAACGGTATCGCTGGGGCCACCTTGCAGATGGCGGCCCACGCCGTGGCCACGGGCGGGCTCTTTTTGGTGGTGGCACTGCTGGAGCGGCGCCACATGCCTGATCGAATGCGGCGCTTTGGGGGCCTGGCCGAGTTTATGCCCCGTCTGGCGGCCCTGGCTCTGTTCCTCACCCTGGCCTCTCTGGGTCAGCCCGGGCTCGGGTCGTTTCCCGGAGAGTTGATGATCCTGACCGGCACCTGGCCTGCCCAGACTCTGCTGACCGTGCTGGCCACCCTGGGGATCGTGTTGGCAGCCGCCTATCTACTGCGCTGGTATCAGCGAGTGTTTACCGGACCTATCGGAACCTACCGAGAGCCGCAGGACCTGGATAGTCTGGAAACGTTCGTGCTGCTGGTTCCCATCACGGTGACCCTGCTGATAGGCTTCTGTCCGGCGCTCTTTCTGACTCCAATTCAAACATGGCTGGAGGGAGTTCTCTGATGTTACTCCTCGCGCAACTCCAAATTCCGAGTGACTTGAATCTCCTGGGTCTGGTGCCGATCATCGTCCTGGGACTGTTGATGGTCGTCTCACTCTGTCTGGAGCTAAGGGACGAACCGGGGGTGGAACCGGAGGGTACCGACCTGGCCCGGCCGGCGGTGCTCGGCCTGGGCGCTGTGACCCTGATCGGTTTGATCGCTTACTACTTCAAGTTCAACGGTGACAACGCGTTTTATCACTTCAACCAGATGTTGGTCTTCGACCGTCTCACCCAGGTCTCGGGCCTACTCATTGCGGTCTGTGCGCTGCTGGCGATACTGGCCGGTCCCGATGAATTGGAGCGCCACCGAAATACTCGGGGCGGGGAGTTCTGTGCTCTGATCTTTTCAGCCAGCCTGGGCATGGTGATGATGGCCTCGGCGGCCAGTACCATGGTGATGTTTCTGGGGCTGGAGTTGTTTTCCATCGCCCTCTATCTCCTTTGTATCTTCTTTCCTGATTCCAGCGCGAGCCGGGAGTCGGGTATGAAATACTTTCTGCTCAGCTCTGCGGCTTCGGCCGTCTTGCTGTACGGATTTGCCCTCCTTTACGGAGCGACAGGTTCGACCTGGCTGGTGGAGATGAGTGACTCCGGAGGTCTGGGTGGGCCCCTGGCTGTGGTGGGAACAGGGTTGGTTCTGTGTGGGCTGTTGTTCAAACTGGCCTCGGTACCGTTTCATTTCTGGGCTCCCGACGTTTATCAGGGTGCACCCACCACCGTGACGGCCTATATGTCGGTGGCCACTAAGGTGGCGGCCCTGGCCGCACTGTGGCGCATGGTGGAATACCTCGGCGCGGGCATCGCGGGACAACTCGCCCACCTGATCCTTTTCAGCCTGGCCATTTTGAGTATGCTGGTGGGGAACTTTCTCGCCCTATCTCAAAAAGACCTCAAGCGGATGCTGGCTTACTCCGGTGTGGCCAACGGGGGCTATCTCCTGATCGCTCCGATCATCTACCAGGATATGCAGCGGCCCATGCTGTTTTTCATGGCCAGTTATTTGCTGGGCAACATCGGTGCCTTCTTGGCGGTAGCCCAGATCGAAGCGCTGCAGAGTGGCCCGGCCGAGCGCTCCAGCGTCGTTGGACTTTTCCATCGACAGCCCTGGGTTGCTGCGTGTTTTGCGATCTGCCTGGTCTCTCTAGCGGGCCTGCCTCCCATGGCAGGCTTCATGGGAAAATTTCTGCTCTTCGGCAAGGCCATTCAAGCTGGAAACTTGATCCTGCCGGTTTTCGGCATCGTGGGCTCCTTGATCGGTGCCGTCTATTACCTGGGTACAGCCATCAGCCTGTTCTCGGGATCGGCTGAGGAGCCGTTTGAAGGAGACGAACCCCGAGCTGAAGACGCCCCCACTTCCACCTCCCACGCGGCGCTTGCCATCTGCTGTCTGGGTGTTTTGGTGCTGGGAGTCGTGCCGGGGTCCTTCCTGTCCTGGCTGTGAGTGCGTTTCAAGTAGCGTGCGCTACTTGAAACTTCGACACGGCGACGTGGCAAAGATGGGTTTCAGTGCCCTTCGGCTCCACCATGAGAGTTTTCTGCCTCTTCCGCCAGAGACTCGAGTTCCGCGATGGCATCAAAATCCTTTGGTCTACCGGCTGCCCGTTTGACCTCGATCAACTTACCTAGACTGAGGCATCTCACTCGGTAACCGAAGATCTCGACCAAATCGCTCTCCGAGATTAGCGCCTCGTACGGACCTCCTCCAGTGACAATTCCTAGAAGGTCAAGATCACCTGCGGAGGTGGTCAGGGTAAAGTTCATTCCACGGGAAATCGTGGCGACATCAAATTGGAGGTAATCCTAGCGGTGCACCTCGGAGATAGGGGTCAAGGTCTACTAGGGATTTGGCCAGACGATTGATGTTTTCAGGTTCTCGGGAGTATGCAACATCCAAGTCCACGGTAAGCCGAGCCGCTCCATGAATCGTTGCGGCAAAACCACCGATCACTATAAAATCAACTCCACCTTCAACTAGGTGTCTGATAAGGTTTTCGAAATCGGTCACGATTTCTGACTTGCCCGTAGTTGCCGACCAGCTTCCCTGAATTCTTTTGCAGCCTTTTGAAGAGCAAGTAAGCGATCCACTCTCTCCTGCACGGTCAGGGACAGGCTCTTTCTAACCAGGGTGAGATCGATATCACGCTTGTACGCCTCAATGACGGGATCTGGTTCGAGATATTTTTTCATGAGAAACTCTTCGACCTAAGACAAGAATTACCTTACAGGGGGAATCCAGACCACCATATGCCCCTCGACGTGCGCCTTGTCCGGTTGAGGCCAGCGGAGGAGAACGCCCCAGTGGAACTGGGCGGCTGGCTGTCGTTCCACCACGAAGAGGTGCCAGCCGCTCTGGGTCCGGGCCAATTTGCTCAGCTCTTCAAGCAAAGGACTGGTTGGCCTGAAGCGGTAGGATTGGGGGGAGTAGAGGCCGGTCAGCAACTCCTCAAGAAAATCGGTTCCGCCGTCCGGGGTGGCAACCAGATTCTCTCCCCGGAGCATCCAGGCCGGTCCGGATTCCTTTTCAAAGCCGGTGATTCCGGTGGCGTGCGACCAACTGGAGATCGTCTTGATCACGTTTGGCGGAAACCTGCGCCGCAGGGCCGCCTCTACCGATTCTAAGGAATCGAGCCCCACCATCACAAGCGAGCGGCCCTGCCACTCGGCAAAGCAGAACGGGGCTTGAAAGGCATCGGCGAGACTGACGTAAGGTTCGAACTCCCATTGCTTCCACTCCTTGATGAGCTTGTTCCTCAGGACCTCCTCGAGATGCAGGCCGCCTGGGTCCGCGGCCAGGAGCCGATCTACATCGGCCGGTACGAGCGACAGAGAGTGCGGATCGAGTCTTGCCTCGATCGGTCGATAGAAGGGAAGATCGAGTTGCCCTTTGATGGGTCCGCTAAGAAGTGGGATGCCGGTTCGAGGCTGGTAGAGGGTGGCTTGCAGCCAGCTCTCTCCAAACTTCTGACCGGCCAGGACTCTGGGGAATTGCTTGATCTCAGAACTGTCTTCCAGCGGTTCCAGGGAGAGAACCTGAGCCTTCCCGGGCGTAACCTCCCAACTCTCCCCGGGTTTAAGCCGGGGTAGGGGGTGAGGAAGGAAAGGGAGCTTCTGCAAAGACTCCAGGCCTCTGGGATCGAGTATCATATAGGCTTGTTCGGAGCGTGCCTTGGACCAGCCGAGATCACCCCCCAGGTAGGGTGGTGACCAGGGCTCATCGGGAGTGACCTGGACCAGGGCAAACCCGAGCAGACACCCCACCAGTAACAACACCCAAGGACCGTTCTCCTGTTTCAAGGCTGTACACCCACGTCAGCGAGGTTCTCGTCAGGCCTGGCCGAGCCAGTCGATGAGCATCGCTTCGGCCCCACCGCGCAGGTGCTTTTGGTAGAACTGGGAGACCGAGGTTTTCTCACCGAATTCTCCACAGACTACCGTGCAGCTCCAACACTTTGGTCAGGCCCGCCCTTTGGTGCATACCGTCAATATTCTGAGTGACGATGGTCACCCCGCCATCTGGCCCGAAGCCCACCTCGGCCCGGCCTCGAATCAACTCGGTCAACAGCTGGTGGCCCCGATGGGGGTTGCATCTGGCCGTCGCTTCTCGGCGCTTGTCGTGAAACTCCCAGACCCCGACCGGGTCGCGCTCGAAGGCGTCCTGGCAGGCGTAGTCCTGGTAGCGATATTCGTGCCACAAGCCGCCCTGGCCGCGGTAGGTAGGGACACCGCTATCGGCGCTCATGCCAGCACCGGTAAAGAAGACGACTTTGGGATACTGATGAAGTAGATTCACCCCGGCCTTTTCCCGACCAGCTCCTGCCCATCCTTGCGATGGAAGTAAATGTAGGCCCTCAGTGGCCTTCAGGCCGAGGCCGTGTCAAGCTATCTGCAAGCCTCCCAGAGCGGACGGCGGCCAGCGGAGAAAGTCCGAAGGTCAGGGTGCTCGAAGCTCATTTGCCTTGGCCTGCAGTTTTACTCTTGGCCAAGGAGCACGGGTCGTTCTTTGGTAGAAGTATCATGAGCAAGAAGCCGGATCCACAAAACTATAGTATTTGCGAGGGTGGAATGGACAATATTGAAGATTCGGTCGACGACTGGAGGCCATTCTACAGGAACCACGTCTTCGCTTTGGTCAATGACGACGACAAGGCCAACGAAGTCAAGAAGGCGATCCTGGAGACTGAGGTGGATGAGACGAATCTGAGTGTGGGGAGTTCGAATTCGTGACTGAAATGGAAAAGCTAGCCCGTGAGCGTTTAAAGCCCCGGGCCGTTGAATTGTATCAAGAGCAGTTGGCGTATCGACCGGAGCGGGAAAGGTACCGGAAGTATTTTCTCTCCAATTTCGGACCAAAGGTGCTTCAAAGGCTAATCGACCAGGAGCTACTCGAAGAGATTCCGATCAACCTGAAGAACCACGGTATGGACTACACTCTGGAGTTCAAGAACGACGAGGATTTCTGCCAATCGCTGTTCGGTAGCATTGGCGGCGGTTCGGCCATGAAATATGGTGTGTTCCGGCGGCAGAAGGAGCGGACCTGGTATGTGAAGGGCGCCGACCCGGCAACGGAGGAAGAAGCTCTAACTGTTGTTAGACAGCGAGTAAGAGAGGCCGTGGAGGCCTGTCGACTTTTGGACAAATTGGAAGAGATACCGGTCTCGGAGCTCGACGCAGACTCCTTTCAAAAACAGATGGAGCAAGCCGCACCGAACTGGTGCAACAGCGTTTGGCTGCACAAGTACCTTCACATCTACTGTCCGCGCTTGATCACGTGGAATCATGCCAGAGGGCACCTTGAATCGGAATTGTATCGTCTGGGCCTTACCGCGCGGTACAACAAAGAGCGGTATGCCAACGACATCCTGGCTCTGCAGTTCTGGTCCGAGCTTTTGGAAGAGCCCAGACTGGACGTGACTCCCCCTTGGGAGAAGGGACCGCGCGACTACTGGAGCTTTGTCGTGGATGGTGCTGGCGAAGCTGCCGAATTCGTCCTTCAGGGGTGTGTGAAGGCTGGGCCTGGTACGGTTGGGGATCTGACCGAGGTTTTCAGTTTCGAGACAATCCGAGATATGGAGACAGCGCTGAAGGCCGAGCTTCTCTCCGTTTCCGAACCTGCGGACCTGGATTTTCTGAAGTGGCTCGGATATATGAAGCCTGGCGAGATTGTGGTGTTGGCGGAGGGACGCAAGGTGTATGCCGTAGGCGAGATCGAGGAGGCAGGCTACTCTTACGCTCCGGACGATTCGAAACCCCACCGGAGGGGTGTTCGGTGGCTTCATGATCACCCTTATCAGTTGAAAACGCCGGTTGAATTCGGCCTCAACCCGATCAGCCTCAAAAAACACGGCCACAACGTACCGCTTGTAGAGCAGTCCTTGCTTGCTTATGCAGGGGGTGTCTGGCCGGACTATGAGCCAAAGCTCACGGGGCAAGAGACTCCAGCACGGTCGACCGTGAACCGCGAAGAAGCTCTCAAGGCACCGGACGACCCCGTCACGCGCGACATTCTCGACATCTTGAGCAGAAAAGGCCAGGTCATCCTCTACGGACCTCCCGGCACTGGGAAGACCTTCTTCGCGGAATGGGCCGCGCTGGAGTGCGTGGCTCGCCAAAATTTTGGGGTGAGCCGTATCGAGCTCACATCTTCGCACCGAAAACGAGCGTTCCATCCCACCAGCGACCAACCGGTCGCCTACATCAGCACCTGTACTTTTCACCCGGCATACTCCTACGAGGATTTCGTGGAAGGGTATCGACCCACTCCCGCCGGAGGCTTTGAGCTGCGCGACGGAGTGTTCAAACGCGCTGCCAGAGCCGCCGCGGCCGATTCCAAGAACTGTTACGTCGTGATCATCGACGAGATCAATCGGGGGAACCTTCCCAAGATCTTCGGCGAACTCATCACCCTCATTGAGTACAACAAGAGGGGTCGCACCAGTGTGACGCTTCCCGTCTCCGGTGAGATATTCACTGTGCCCAAGAACCTCTTCGTGATCGCAACGATGAACACCGCTGACCGCTCCATCCTCCTACTTGATACCGCGCTTCGGCGGCGATTTGGGTTCCTTGAGTTGATGCCCCAGCCCGAACGACTGCAGTCCTCTCACCTGGAGACCCCCAATCTCCCATCCTGGCTCACCGCCTTGAACCGCCGCATCGTGCGAACCCTTGGCCGCGACGGCCGCAATCTTCAGGTGGGTCACGCCTACTTCATGGACGAAGGCAAACCGTTTCACACTCTGGAGCGGCTGTCGCAGGCGCTCAGACAAGAGTTATGGCCACTGCTTCAAGAGTACTGCTACGAAGACGCGCAAGCCTTGGCCGCCATCCTGGGTACCGTGCCGAACGGGCTCTACGACAGCGCGAACGACGACCTTGCCTGGTCTCTCTTCGAAGCAAATCGAAAGGAGCGTCTCATAATAGCACTGGATGCCATCATCGAGCCTGAAGACAAAGAGATTCCGGAAATCGAGTCTGCTGAAAACATCGAGGAGAGCTAACTGGGACAGCCTCACGTCATACTAAGGGAGTGGAGCTTGGAACGCCCGGCTCAACATCCTGTTTTGAAAGAGGCCAGGCTGGCCCCTGAGGACCGTCTGACCCTGGAGGGTCTTGGCCCCAGAAAGCTTCTCATCCGTGAGCTTCTCTCCGGCCTTGAGATAGAGACTTTTTCTCATATCGGCAGTGTGGGGCTTAGCGGACTCCGGGTCTCCATCATCCCCAAGATCGGCCTGGCCAACGTTATGGGAATGGTCCGTTACGCCTATGCTTTCCATCCCGAGTCGCTGACCACATCAGTCGATTACGCCCAAGCTGTTAGTGGCCTGGCGGACTTGCTGGCCGAGGCACTCTTGCATCAAGTGGAGCGCCTGGCTCGGCGCGGCTTGAGCTCTTATTATCGGGAAACCGAAGAGTTGCTCCTGTCCCCGCGAGGCCGTCTGTGCATGCAAAGCGCCGCACGCCGAATGGGTCGCGTGGCCATCACCTGCCGCTACGATGACTACACGGCCAACTCTCCTTTGAATCAGGCGCTCGCCGAGGGTCTTAGGCTGGCCGCGCTTCTCGTCTACGACCGCGATCTTGCCTTTCGGCTCCAAAGAGCAAGAGACCGATACTTCGCCGACCAAACGGGGATTCAACTGAGTGAACGAAGCGTTCAAGAATTGCTGAACTCCCTCGACCGAAGGACGAGCCACTACCGAGAGCCGCTCTCCCTGGTGAAGTTGGTCGTGGAGGGTTGTCGTCTCAGCCGCCACCAAAGTGAAGGGCCCGCAACACAGTTCAGCTTCCTCCTCAACATGAATCTCCTCTTCGAGAAGTTCCTCGAACGCTACTTCCAAAGGACCAGTCCGTTCGGCTACAACGTGCTCACGCAATCTAGCCAGTCTGGTCACTTTCGCTACGTGCTCAACCCGCATCGGTGGAACACACCCACCCTTCGGCCGGATCTTCTTTTGTTGAAAAGAGGCCGGGTTGTAGCCGTAGGTGACGCGAAGTACAAAAACCGTACGGACGCCCCGCCAAGCCCGTCCGACCTTTACCAACTCACCATGTACGGCCTCTCCTTTCCCCAGGGCAGTTGGCGACAGGTCTTTCTCTTTCACCCGCTGGCGTCAGGCCAGACAGACCAGCCCGTGCGGGTAGAGTACGATGTGCCGGGTGTGCCCCGGGTCAGTATCTGTTTACTGGGCGTGCCGGTGGATAAGATTCTTGAGGAGGGGGACGAGGCTTGGGGGGCTTGGGAGTGGATTTGTAGGTAACGAACGTTCAGGCCTAGCATCGGCTAAACCACGATCCGGGATTGAATCCGCACATTATCGAGTGCCACCCGGATCGGCTGATAAATCTCAAGATCACCGTCGAGCGCTTCGAAAGAAATGGCTAGGGCATATTTGGCGGCATCCAATTCGCATTTCGACCAACCCCGATGACCAATGACCGCCAGGCAAAAGTCCTCTGGTAGCTGGTGAGCCGGGAGAACAGCCCAGTCCTTCTGCAGGGTGGATTGATTGCGTCGATGCCCTTGGATTGTTCCGTAGTCGCCCCTTTCCCGAATAACCCAGGGAAATATGGTCTCGCCGTCAGTGCCTCCGTTCTCTACCTCTTTCAGTATCCGACCCAGGAAAGAGTCTCGCGATTCGTTTGCCTTGCTGACATCCCAATCTAACCAGGTCGAGAGGTATCGCTTCAAGTAGCGTCGCGTCCGTCTTGGTCGGGCGGCGTACGATAGGGTCACATCTATTCGAATCCGTTGTTCGGCCGCTGCGTTCTGAATCTCTTCGGGAATAACGATTTGGTAAACATGCGCTTGACCTGCTGAAAGGGTCGAAAGCCCGGAGCTGATGAGCGTAACCCGGTACGGAGTATTGGACAATGCACGCTCTGGGTCCGGGCGGCCGTAGCCGATCATCCGGATGGTTTCTTCGCTCGGGTTGTCTTCGGCCCATTTGGGCCATCTTGCTGAGTTAGCAATGAGAGCTCGGTAAAGCAAGCAGGGTTCGGAAGGAAGCAGCCGTTGAAGCTCTGCAGCCAGCCGGGTCACTTTTGGTGCGGCAAAAGAGGTCCCCGCGACGTCTCTCGCGTGAGGCGGCCCGGGTTCGTGCAAAGTTGATCGCAGCAGGGGAGGCGCCGCCCCTTCTACAAATTTCAAATGAGGTGGGTTGCCTTCATCTGTGCACCAGTCACCTCCATACTCGACGACATCGGGGCGAAGGGTGTTCCAAGGGCCATACCCTGATCGAGAAAACCCCGACGGGCCTTCGCCCAGAGACAACCCATTGGCCGGGTTGTCTGGATAGCTAATAGAGCCTACAACGAGAGCTTGAAGGCCCTCAGCGGGGCTCGCAATCCGGCAAGATTTAGCCACGAGATAGCGTGGGTGCGGGCGCCCGGCCTGCAGGTGATCCAGAACGCCGAGGCTCGCGGTTCTATTGTCTTGATATGCGATATTTCCGGCTGACTGAATGAAGAGAACATCGTGCTCATAAGACAACTGATCCATCGTGGCAGCCCAGGCCGATATGTGCTTAAGCCGGCATGGGTAGCGTGTATTGATGGAGTGGTTGAAGATGCGAGTACCGTTACGTCTTTGCACAACGTGCTCCAGATAGGAAGGGGGATGAAGCTCCTTAGAGAGGCTGCAATCCTTGTTGAGAACACGTACATTCTGAACCCAAAACGGCAATTGGTGTTCGCCTTGCTCGGGAATATTCTCTCCGAAGAGAACAGCCCCGGCGACACGCGTCCCGTGTCCAGCGGGCTTAACGAAGTCCGCGAAGGTGTCTTCTTCGCGGGGCACTAGGGATATCGAAAGCT
>JBAYRN010000085.1:0-24147 GCA_041676625.1 Vulcanimicrobiota bacterium | reverse complement strand
GTTGAGCACCATGGTGCCTCCGCCCCGGGCCTTTTCCAATGCGGTTTGTGCGATCTCCAGCCCGGGCCTTCCCTTTTCGTCCTGGAGACCCATGGTGTCGATACCGTCATCGGAGAGGATCAATATATGGACTGGTCTCTCCCGGGCTGTCCGTTCTTCGTACGTATCGCGCAAAATGTGATTAGGAAAAGCCGTACCACCACCGAGATAGCTCGTGAGTACCCGCAGCACGGCTCGCTCGTCTGAAACAAAGCCAGAGGTCTTGTCGAATTGACCGGCTCCGCTCCACAGAGTGGCCTGCACCCGGGCACCGGTGCGCATCGCCGACAAGACCACGATGGCCCCCGCCAGAGTCAGGTAAGACAGGGTCTGCTGGGGGTTGGGAATGGAGCCGGAGCAATCCACGTAGAGGTCCAGATCCAGCGGCTCTCTTGCTCGCTCACTCCCCCCCATCACTCCCCAGGTTCTCTGCACCGTGGTCATCCCCGGAACCACAGTAGGACTCAGTAATACCGTTTGCAACCAGTCGATCTGCTCCATCGGGTTGCCCACATCCCAGGGTTCCAAACCCTCCATCAACGGCTCTTTGGACAACTCTTTCTCCCGAGTGGGAAACGGGATTAGGTGGGCGAGAGCCTTCTCCCGATAAAACTTCACCGCCGCGTCGTGACCATCCAGCTTTATCCCCAGGGCCTCCAAAATCTGCCCAAACAAAAACGGCTCTCGAGTCTGCCCCAATCCACCCCCAATTGTCGAAGACTCCTTGCTGGACTTCCCATTCGAACCAGCCAGAGCATCCACGATGTTGGGGTCATTGCCGGGATGAACGATCTCGTAGCCTTCCAGGTCCATCACGCCCAGAGGCACCTCGCACCCCTCACCCAGCCCGTCGGTGTCGAACAGAAGCCTGAGCCGGCTCGTGGTGCTCCCATCTTCTCGCGTCAGGTAAGGCAAGCAGAGGGCGGCGAACCCTCCCACTCCCTGCAGCCAGTCTTTGCCGTAAACCCGTACCATTCTGGCTGCCAGGTAGGCGTCTCCCTCCTCGGCCGGCTCCAAGGATAGGGGACACAGATACCCCGGCTCAAGCCCCCACAGGATCTCGAAGATGCGCATATAGAGACCCCAGAGTTTCGTTGGCTCCCCGGATCCGTGCTTATTCAGCCGATCGTAGATCTGGGCGTAGCGTCGATCATGCAGACGAACCAGACGGTCGTTGATCAGGAGGTCTTCCCACATATTGGCGATGAGTGGGGCTTGCTTCCGAAACCCTGGCAAGGCCAGGGAGGCCAGCGCTACCGAACGCCCCGCCTCCAGCAGGTTGGCCGGACAAAGCACGTGATGGCCGATCTCGTGAGCCAGGATATCTACGGCAAAACCTTCCAACCCGTATTGTTTGACTTGAGAGAGACTGATTCGAACCGAGTGGTCGCTCATTCGAATGACCGCAAACGAGTTAACCAGCCCTAACTCCCGGTCGTTTTGTGCTCGCAAGGAGAACAGGGGGTCGGAGAGTCTGGTGTACGGGCTCCAGAGCTTCAGGGCGTAAGACCAGGCCCGCTGCCACCTCTCCAGGAGCGCTTTCATTCAGGGAGAGTGCCCAGCAGGAGATAGACATAATGAGACAGTTTTCCGGCCACGGCCACCACCCCACCCACGGAGTCGAAACTACCCACCGGCGCCAGTTCGGGAACCCCAGCTCGCTCTCCGGCCCAGAGCACCTCTCCGGATTCATTGACCCGGATTGTCGGCGGTTCGAGATTGTCGATACGAAAATCTAACGCCCGCTTGAGCGTGGCTCCAAAACCGTCGCAGAAGAGCAACCAGTCATCGGTGCCGTCGGAGACCAGAAAACGGTCGGGTCCTGCCGCCACCACCTCGGGAGGCTTGCGAAATGCGCCTCCAAAACCCACAAATCCACCGACTCGATGCACCCGGACCATCTGCCCCGGGGCGGGTCGGCGTGGCCACCAGGGGTCGGTCTTCACCTTGTCCCATCGGGGCACCACTCTGCCCATCATCTCATCGGGCAGATGGCGAGCCACCTCCAAAGCGGACTCTCGATAATGAGCCATCCCACTGACCCAGGCCAGGACCTGGGCGTACTCCAACCACTGCCGATGGTCTTTGCAGTCCGCTGCGATCTTAGACATCTGCTGGAGCCAGAATGACCGATCGACCCCGGGCTCCTGCTGCAGGTTGTGGGCGGCGTTGGTCAGAGCGGGGATGACGGTCTCAGGACTTTCCAAGATCAGTCCCACCGCACCGGGCAAAAGCTCCGACCAGACCGCACAGACTGCCTCGCTTCGGGCGAAGAGTTCCAGGCCTGAAAGCTCCAGGGTGAGCTCGTAGAGCACCGATAGCACTCGGCCCCTAACCTCCTCAGGCACCTGGCCGAGCAACGGCGCCGCGTAAGTGATCAGGTTGTGTTTAAAACTCTCCGGACTCAGTCGAGGCCTGGCCCGCCGAGCCAGAGCGTACAGGGAGTTGTAGCGCTCCCGCTGGGCCAGGAGCTCCTTTTCCAGAATGACTAATGGGTTTGCCACTTGAGCCAGCTCAAATAGTTGGTGTAGCGCTGATGGAGATACTTCAAGAGCAGAATGTCGTCGTACAGATGGCCGTAGAGCTTCTTGCCCCTGGCCATCTCCGCCAGCACCCGCTCGATCTTCACCAAACGCTGCTTGACCTCGGGCTGTTTCAAACCTTCCAGACCGCCTTTGAACTCCTCGTCCAATTCCGCCACCGGATCGTTTCGGTCCAGATCCAACCGGTCATACTCGGCCCCGGCCAGATCGAACATGCGGCGAATCCAACTGATCTGATCAACCCGCAGATTGGCGTGCCCGGGAGCTTCGAAGAAAGCGGCGTCGTGATCGGGCGTGAGCTTGTCGTGAAGCACAAAAGGTAGGATCTGTCGTACATCCTCCAGACTCACCACCTGGTCCCCTCGGAAGTAAGCCATCGCCTTTACGAAGACCAGGATACTCAAAATGGCCCGAACCGAAAGCCCGTTCTTGGTTTGAAACCCCAGGTCTTTCAACTGGTCCTTGCCCGACTGGTCGTCCAACAGATGGGCACTCACCCCTGAGAGCTTCAAGGAGTCCTTGGTTTTGTATTCGATCTGCTCTCCTCCGGGCTCGAAGAATTCGAACTGGCTGGAAAAGAACTCCAACCTCCGGCGAAGCTGCCGGGGGAACTCCACCGCCATGATCTCCGCGTACATCCGATCGCATTGCTCCGGACTGAAAATCAGCTTAGGCGGAACCACTTCCTCGGGGCGGATTCCTTCCTCGATCCGGGTCAGCATCTCGCCGAAGAACCGGGTATTGAAATGGAGTGCCTGAACCACCACATCGATCCGATCGCGCAAGGCCTCGATCACCTGGTAGGTTCCCCCGCCCCCGTCGTCGTTGGCGGTGAGAAACCAGGCTGCGGGTGGACACTCATAGACATGGTCCAAAACCTCGGCGTAGTTGTCGGCCAGCACGGTGAGCAGCGCCGATTGGGTGCGGGTGGGGATCCGGTTATACTCATCGATGATCTTGACCCGCATCCCCAACCAGGACCGCCAGGAAATGCGTATGTCATCCATGGATTGGGCGTTGATCAGGTCCGCCGGTAGCGGGTTGCCCAGGAGATCGGAGATGGTCATCTGGGGTTGCCCGTGCTGAATGCCCCGCCGCACTTCCTTCAAGGAGTAACCGGCCAGGATCCCCATGAGCACCGCGGTGGCGGTCTTTCCTCGACCAGGTCCTCCCACCAACAGCAACCGCCGCCGCACCGCGAAGTTCAGGAGGGGAAGCAAGACAAAGCTGGAGTACGACTGCGCGCTGGGCAGAGTCACTCGAGTCTTGGAGTCACCGAAGGTGTAGACCGCCGGTGGCTCCTCGTTGTACTCGATGTCGTAGTGGGGGCTTATCACGGCGTGGTTGACAATCCAGAAGTAGGCCTGGCGAAGCTTCTCATCCAGGGCCTCGTCCCCGCCCCGGGGTGTCTGAGGTAAGGGGGCCGGACCCTGGAAGAGGTCTGCCACATCGAAGCTCGCGCGAGCCTTCCGCTCTCCCGGACGGGTGGGTGCTTCGGCCACGTGCTGATACAGGTTGTAGCTCATTTAACGAGTTTCCCTCCGGAGACGAAGCGTCCTTCGCGGAAAATCTCCGCTTAAATTAAACAAAAAAATACTTGATTTTTATGTGCGCAAAGTGCATAGTGGGTGCTATCATAAGCCTGACGGGCCCGCCGATGGCGTTCCCGGGCAAAATATACCGAAGGAGGTAAGTCTCGTGAGTCAATCCAAAGAGATTGTCCAGGCGAAAAGAATGCTTCTCGCCCTGGTCGCGCAAAAAAAAGCCGCGGCTCTCGCGAATTCGAAATGAATAAAAACAGCGATAGTCACAGACTAAAGCCCTTCAGGTATCGGGGATCCTGAGGGGCTTGTTTCATGATAGGAGTCCCTCGACCTCCGCTTCGCCGATAGGGTGGGAGATCGCATACCCCTGAGCCTGCTGAAAGCCGGCCCGGGCGAGTCCCTTCTTGTCAAATTTGTGCTCCAGACCCTTGGCGCAATACTGAAGATCTTTTCTAGCCTGCAGCGAAGGAGAAAGGATCGGGTATCTCTCGTCCACCACCACTTTGGCCTGGCGAAACCCGTGAAATCCAAGAGTCCCAAACAGTGAAGCGTCGGACCCGTAGTCATCCAAACATAGCCCGAAACCCTCCTGGGCGTACACCTGTAGGACTTCCCACCAACTGGCGGAGTTACGCAGTTCACTTTGATCTCGGACTTCAAAAAAAATCGTTCCCGGGTCCAACCCTGCCTGGCGCACCATGCCTGTCGTCCGCTGGAGCAGGCTAGGGCTGAGCAGTTCTTTGTCGCAAAGATTGATGGACAAAGTCAGTCCCTTGCGCATCCTTTGCCATCGAGCCATCAGGGCAAACGCCCGGGGCCAGAGCTTCTCCGTGATCTTGAGGATCGACCCGGAGGCTGTGGCCGCATCGAGAAACTCGGCGGGTTTGAGCACCGTTTGGTCTCGTCGCTCCCAGCGGATCAATAGCTCCAGTCCCATAATTCGCCGCTGCTGGAGATCGTAGACCGGCTGATAAACCGCCTTGAATTCAGATTTCTCCACGGCGTGGATCATCTGAGACTTGTAGGTGCTCTCCTTTTTGAGAGAGTGCAGCAGGCTGTCATCGAACAGAGTGTAACGCCCCGGACCGGAGCGCTTCGCTACCTTCAACGCTTCCTCCGCGCGCTTGTAGAGTTGGCCGGGGTTCTCGCCTTGGACCGGACCCACGCAGACACCCACCGAGCCGGTGACCTTGACCTGTTCCCCCTTGACTTCAAAGGGATAGGCCAGAGCGTCCAGCAGACTTCGGGAAGCCTGGTCCACAAAGGAGGCCAGTTGAGCTCGCTCCAGGTCTGCTGCCAACAGCATAAATCGGTCCTGGCTGTGCCGAGCGACCATGTGCGACCCGCCCCTCATTCCGTTGAGGCGCTCCCCCACCGCCTTGAGAAGGGAATCGCCCCAATCTCGGCCGTAGGCTTTGTTCAAGACCCGAAAGTCGTCCAGGTCGATCAGAAAAAGACCGAGCGCTCGCCCGCTGCCCAGCGCTTGCTGATGAGAAT
The DNA here is from genome assembly GCA_041676625.1 of Vulcanimicrobiota bacterium. Classification (GTDB taxonomy): domain Bacteria; phylum Vulcanimicrobiota; class Xenobia; order Xenobiales; family JADMJV01; genus JAEXNA01. The sequence continues at coordinate 18,524 of JBAYRN010000085.1, read as the reverse complement.
AGTCCAGGTAGCGCCGGATCATATTCTGATTGGGTAAACCGGTCAGGCTATCCTGAAAAGCCAGCCGTTCCGATTCTCGGTTGGATTGATTCTTGGCCTGCTCTTCCTTGAGCTGAGCCACTGCTTGATCCAACTTCTTCTCGGTGTCGGAAAGGCGTTTGGTCAAAAAATCGATCTGGCTCTTGATGGGCACCGAGAGGGACTCCCCCGAAGACCCTCCGCTGGAGTTGAGCATCTTTTCCCGAGTGCTCAGAAGCTCTTCTTTGAGCTGCTGCTGGGCTGACTCCAGTTCTGCTACCTGCAGTTTCAGCGTACGAGCCTCTGTGCGGGCGCGTTCAGCCTCCTGACGCACTTCGGAGTAGAGCTTGATGGTCTCCCTCAGCTCCTTCTCTCGCTCCAGGCTCTCCTTGAGGTCTTGGCGGACCGCGTTAAGGAGTTCCTCACGCTCTTGCTTGAGCTCTTCCAACGCCTCCAGCTTTTCTTGGAGCCGGCCCAGCTCTCGCTTGGAAACCTGGGCGGCTTGTTGCTCACTGGAGCGATTTTGAAACTCGGCCTTTAGCTCCTCGAGTTCACTTTCTTGCGAGACCAGTTGCGCCTGCAGCTCGGCTTTCTGAGACTCAAAGACCCGCTGCTCCTGCTCCAGCGTCTGCTCAAGCTCCTCGAACTCAGCGACCTTCTCCGCTAGTTGCTCCTGTAGCTTTCGTTCGGCATCCTCCTCCTCCACTCGGCTGCGAAAGCCGGTGAACTCCTCCTTGACCTCCAGCAACTCCCTCTGGGTTCGTTGGAGCTGAAGATCGATCTCGTCCCGATTCTGCTCCAGCTCCTCCACCCAGGTCTCCATGGCCTGTTTGTCTTCGGAGAGTCGGGCGATCTGAAGCTCCAGCTCTTTGACCCGGGCCTCGTTGTCGACCTCCACCGGGGCCGGCGGAGCCGAGGGCAGATCCTGCAGTTTTTCTTCGAGCTCGTGGATGGTGGCTTTGAGTTGTTCGTTCTGCGACTCTTGAGCAGCCAGCTGTTGCTCTAGTCGGGCGGCACTCTTGCGGGCCGACTCAAGCTCGCGCTCGCCGGACTTCAAGCGCGTCTCGGCTTGGCGCTTCTTTCGAGCCGTGTCCTTCTGCTGTCGCTTCAGGCGCTCCAGGTCGGTCTCCAGGGCCCCTGCTCGGGCCAGGGCTTCGGTGTGATCGACTCGCGCCGGTACTTTGAGGAAGGCCTTTTTACTCTGCCAGGTGGTGGGACTCTGGGTCCATTCTACCTCGAGTTCGAACTCTTCAGCTTCCCGGTTTTGCCAGAGGATGGCCCCTTTGGGATCGGTGATTCGAATCGGGAAGGGAACGGTCCATGCCAGATCGTGCAGCTCTTTGTTACGGGGCTTGCGGTACTCATGCTGGCGCGACATTATGGGCTACGTTCGAGCTTCCAGGCATTGCCCCCCTGCTTCAAACCGAATTTCAAACGTACTGGAGCTTTTGCAGTCGCCACTGCCCGCCACCTCTTCACTCCGGCTGCATAACCCGCTTATCCCCCACCCGCAAGGTCCAACCTCTCTGGTCCATCCACTCCAGCATCGGGATGATGTACTTTCGAGAGGTTTCCAGGGTCTGCCTGGCCTGGGAAGCGGTAAACCCTTCCGGAAAATCCGCAGCCAGTTGGCTTCTGGCCCGGGAGAGGACCTGCGGGGTGGTGAGCAACTTTTCATTAAGCTTGATCACCTGGCCGGTACCCAGCAGATACTCTTCCAAGCGGTGGGCGAGTTTTCGATCCAGCCCACAAACTTCGCCCAGAGCGAGATCCCAATCCCGGGGAGAATAGCCGCCGACCTCCAACAAGTGAACCAGGGCCTGCGCCTTTTCGGCCGAGTCCGTATCCACCTCGGGCCGGTGACCGCTGGGTGAGTAGAGAGGTCCGTTTTGCTGGAGTTCCCCCTGCTCGACCAGGGCGTTCAGGACCTCATTGACGGTCTGGCCGGTCTGCGCTCGCGTCAGCCCGGCCAGTTCGGCTGAAGTCCAGCCGACCTTCCACCGGGCGCCTTCCACCAATCGGTCCAGGAGATCTTTCAAGACCTCCCGGATGGCCCCAAAACTTTCCGCCTCCCATAAGCGGTCTTTGCCCAGCCCAAGCACCTTCCCCGAGTCGAGCAAAAGACTCAGCTGTTGCTCCCACTCTTCCTGGGAAAACCCCAACTGCTTTCTGACCGCAGCCCCGCGAGACCATCCGCCCTTCTCTTTCAAAAATTGTACCACCCGGCCCACCTCTCCCCCGCCGGAGAGGGCTCGGTACCGCTCCAACAGCTTGCCGGCCCGACTACGCCGGAAGGGATGCTCGTCCAAGGCCAGCACCGTACCGCCCCCCAGAAGCCTCTGGTCGGACTCATCTCGGAGCAAGAATCGATCTCCCCGGCAAAGCAGCACCGGTTCAGGAAACTCTAGCTGTCCGAAGGCCTCCGCCTGGGGCTCCTTCGAGCCCACCAACTGAACCCCCACGTGACCGTGAAAGGTGCCCTGGAAAAAGGTCGCTTTGAACTTCCTTTTCAGCAGTCGAGGCTCCGCCTGCAGCAGAGTGGCTGAAACCGCAAACCGTTGAGCCAGGGGGAAAGAGCCCGCAGGGGAGATGAGGGTCTGACCCCGGGCTGCCACGCCTTTATCCAAGCCGGAGATATTCACCGCCACCCGCTGGCCGGGCCGGGCCCTCTCCGTGTCCTGCCCGTGGACCTGTAAACCGCGAATCTTTCCCTTCACCCCCTCCGGAAGCAACTCCACCTCGTCACCCACCTGGAGAGTCCCGGACCACAGACTGCCGGTGAGCACGTCTCCGAAGCCTACTTTGCTAAAGGCCCGGTCCACCGGCAGGCGCGCCACCCCTCGCGGGTTTCGCTCCGGCTTTTCGATCAGCAACCGGTACAGCGCTCGCCTGAGTTCGTCCAGGCCCTCTCCCGTGGAAGCCGAGGTGGCCACCACGGGGGCACCTTCCAGAAACGAACCGGCCAGCAACTCCTCCAACTCCCAGCGTGCGACCTCCAGGCCTTCCTCATCGCTCTTGTCCAGCTTGGAAAGCGCCACCACCCCCCCGGGGATCTGGAGCATCTCCAGGATCTGCAGATGCTCCAGGGTCTGCGGCTTGACCCCTTCGCAGCAGTCAACCACCAGAAGAGCCGCATCGAAGCCCCCCACCCCGGCGATCATATTTCGCAGAAACTTGTGGTGGCCCGGCACATCCACCACCCCCAGTCGGATCGCTCCCCGGGGGCCGTCTAGGGCCAGCGGGGCGAACCCCAGGTCGATGGAGAGCCCTCGCGCTTTCTCTTCCGGGAGCCGGTCCGTGTCGACCCCGGTGAGGGCTTTGATCAGGCTACTCTTGCCGTGGTCCACGTGGCCGGCAGTGCCGAGGATGAAATGTTTCACGTGAAAACTCGTTTCAGCCCTTCCAGGAGTTCCTCGTCGTCGGCGGGCGGCAGCGTGCGCAAGTCCAGATAACAGCTCCCCTTCTCCAGACGTCCGATGATGGGCGTGGGAGCCTGCCGAAGCCTCTGCTGCAGACCCAGCAGAGAGGCCGGATCCCGAGGCGTGAACTCCAAGGCGAAGGAGGGGATCCCCTTCCCCGGTGAGGACCCCCCACCCACCTGGGCAACGGTGGCCACCACTCGGGCCGACAATTCGGAGGGTAAAGAGCGCTCGATCTGCTCCAGGAGACGTTCGGCGCGCTCCTTCAGGGAGGAGGCATCTCGGGTCAAGAGTTCCAGGGCGGGCACCGGTTCCGACCCCCCCAGGTGCCGGCGGAGGGTCTCCTCCAGCAGAGCCAGGGTCAGCTTGTCGCAGCGTAGGGCGCGGTAAAGCGGGTGCTTGCGACAGGCCTCCACCAGCTCTTCCCGGCCCACGATCACCCCGCACTGGGGGCCACCGAGCAGCTTGTCTCCGGAAAAGGCCGTCAGATCAAAGCGAGTCGCCTCGCCCACCGAGGGTTCTCCCTCCACCACCGGGGTCAGCATGCCCGATCCCAGGTCGTAGACCACCGGAAGCCCGTGCTTCTGACCCAGTGCCAGCAGCTCATCCAAGCCGGGCGACTCGGTGAACCCCAGGATCTCGAAATTGGAGCGATGGGTCGTGAGCAGCAGGCCGGTATCCTCGGTCAGGGCTCGCTCGTAGTCGGCGATGCGGGTGCGGTTGGTGGTGCCCACCTCCACCAGGCGCGCTCCGGACAAGGCCAGGATATCGGGGATGCGAAACCCCCCGCCGATCTCCACCAGTTCTCCCCGGCTCACGATGACCTCACGGTCTTTGGCCAGGGCGGTCAGCAGCAGGATCATGGCAGCCGCGCAGTTGTTTACCAGAAGGGCGGCCGGGGCTCCGGTGGCCCAGCGGAGCAGACGCTCCACTCCCGCCCCGCGACGGCCCCGCTTGCCGTTTTGGAGATCGAACTCCAGCGCCGAGTATCCCCTCAGGCGCTCTGATACCGAAGTCAGAAGACTCCCCAGCGGGGCTCTTCCCAGGTTGGTGTGAAGCACCGTGCCGGTCAGGTTGAACACCCGCCGCTGGCTGGGCTGGAGCAGAGCCTCTACCGCGCCCGGCAGCCCCTCCAGTTCGACCTCCTCCCCCGCCAGCAGTCGCCGACGATACCCCTCGAGAGCCTCCCGAGCCGCCAGCTTGACGAATTCGCTTCCGTGCTCCTGAAGCAGTTTTACCAGGGCCGGAGTAGCCAGAAATTTCTCGACCGAAGGAAGCTCTCGCGGGGAAGACATGCGAACGATTTCCAGCCTCTATCGGCGATCGCCTTTAGGGTTCGATTAAAGCTCGCTGGCGCACCCCTCCAGTACCTCCTGCACATCCGAGCCCGGATTCTCCTCGACCGGCCCTCCACTGACAAAGTCGTTGATCAACTCCAGTTCGGAGAATCGCTTAACAGTGAGGCCCTTGTTGTCGCTGCCGTCATCAAACTCGACATCTCCACCCAGTCTGTTGCCCTCAATCTCGATGCAGGGCGAACTCGGACTGCTCAGCCAGAAACGGGCCGACGGGCCTGAGCCGATGATCTGGTTGTTGGTCAGCAAAACACTAAGCCGGGCCACTGAGTTCGAGCTTGTACAAGACACGTCTAAACCTCTCCAGCAGTCGGTCATAATGTTGTTGTCCACCTGGAGCACGGCGCTGGTGGTGTCGCCTTCCACCTTGACCTCAATGGCGTTGCTTTCTCCTTCGATGAACTCGTTCTCGGAAATGGTGGCGCTGAGAGTTGTGTGCGCAAAAAGCTCGATGCCGAAGACGTCTTCGGTTAAGCCGGTCAGGGTGTTGCCCACGGCCGACAGGGTGGTGGCAGCGGTCCCTCTTGCTTCTATCACCAGAGCCTTTTTGATTAGCCCGCCGGTGTCGTTTTGCACGGTATTGCCGTGGAAGGTCACGATGGTACTGCTGCTGCCTCGCAAGTCTAGAAAAACCGCATCTTCGGGAGTCGCTCCCACCCGACCCAGAAAGCTATTGCCGGAGATTGTGAGCTGAGAGTTGCGATCGGTGTTCTGCAGCAGCAAACCGTAGCGGCTGATACCCCCTTCGAAGACGTTGTCCACGATGGTGAGTTCACCGCCCGCGTCGGTAAAGGCGAGGTAGGCTTGCTGGCCGTTTCGGAAAGTGTTGTTGTGAATGTTGGCATTGTCCGACCCGCTAAGGATTAGACTATCACCACCAGTGGGGTTCTCGATGATCAGCCCGGACACGGTGTTACTACCCTCCAGGGTGACGGGCCCGTTGATGACCCCGGGCTCACCCTCGGGCAGGATGGTCTGAGCCACCACCAGACCCACTCCCTGGCCCACCAGGTTTACCCCTCTGGGCAAGGTGAAGGGGGCGTTGCCGGCCGTACCCGTGCCCCGGAAGACAAAGATGGTATCGCCCTCCGTGGCCTTGCCGAGGGCATCGTCCAGCTCGTTGAAGGGGTCGGCCTGGCTCCCGATACCTCCGTCGGGCACGGAGTTGTCCACGAACCAGCCCTTGTTCTCTATGCTCAGGGTCACGGTGGCGGTGGATTGACCGGCGGCGTTGCCGAGGGTGTAAGTGAAGCTGTCCTCTCCTTGGAAGTCGAACGAGGGAGTGTAAATGAAGCTACCGTCGTCCTCCAACTGAACGCTGCCCCCGGCCGTGGTGGTGGTGTCGAAAGCCGTGATCGTGGACCCGTTCAAGGTGTCGTTTGCGAGCACCCCGTTGGCCGCGACCTGATTCAGAATGGCGTTGCCCAGGGCGCGCACAGAGTCGTCCCGGGCCACCGGAAGGGGAGCCGGCGGCCCAGGAGGCTGCGTCTGGGTAAAGACGTAGTTCTGACTAGAACCGCACCCTCCGAGTCCAAGGCCGAGCCCCACCAACAAAGCCATTAAAAGGTATCTCAACAAACTGTTAATCACAAAAGCAATCCTTCCGGTAATGCCCCCGCGGAGCCGCTGTTCCGGACGTCTGCTGGATACCCTGCCCCTGCGGCGGATGCGTGAAAGGCCAAGGCCGGAGGCGCCTCTCGCTCTTACTTCCGTCTTGCCCCAGCCATCCGGCGAAGTTGCATCAGATCTCGCATACCCAGGTCGGTCGAGCGCTTCTCGTAGCTGTCCTCGGGCAATTTGTTGGCAACGAAATTTGACACCACATTTACACCGATGTACGATAAGCCGGTGAAACGAACCCAAATCCAATTTCCTGATCCGTTGTATCAACGAATAAAGGAAGTCGCCGCTATGAACGACTGGGCTCTCGCAGAAGTCGTCCGCCGGGCGACCGAGCTTTATGTTGAACGATTTCCAGAACCTGTCGATCGCAAAAAAGCTTGGAAGTTTCCTGTTCTAGACCTCGGGGGAGACTTTTTGATCGATCCCGCGGATTTTCGAGCAGAGGCGGATGCCGTGGAGTCCAGGAGCCTTTGATTTCCGCCGATACGAACTTGTTTCTCTACGCCGCCAACGAGCGCAGTCCGCATCACCAGGCTGCAAAAGCATTTTTCTCTGAAATGTCCAAAGAGCCAAACTTCGTCGTCTGCGAATTGGTCTTGATCGAAATCTATATCCAACTCAGAAATCCCACCATCCTGGCCCAGCCTCTCTCAAGCTCCGAGGCTGTGGGATTCTGCCGTGCGCTGAAGCGCCATCCATATTGGCAGCATCTGGACTATAACTCAGAGGTGTCCGAGCTTCTCTGGAACTGGGCAGACGGGACAACCAGCGGATTTCGAAAAATCATTGACGCCAGACTGGCCTTCACTCTTCTCTGCGGAGGGGTTCGGCAATTTGCAACGGCGAATACCAAGGATTTTCAAGACTTTGGATTTGAGAAGGTCTGGAATCCAATCACTGAAGAACGCCTGAACCTCACTTAAGTTAGGCGCGTTCATCCGCGTCCAGAGTGGCTTCCAACTCCTTGCGAGAGCGGTGAGCCAATCTCGGCTTTTTATCGAGAGCTCACTGGTGTGAAGAGCAGCTTATGCTTCACGCCGATCAGCTCTGTATGAGTACCGTGAATCTGACAGAGGTCTTGATCCGCTTACGCGACCGCCGTCTGTAGCGGCTCACTCTCTTTAGCCACCCTCTCCTCACGCTAGCTGGCCGCTTCACCCCCTGAGGAAGCCGGGCGCAAATTGGCCCGGCTTCGGTCAGAATGGCGGTATATCGTCGAGGTAGAGGTCGTCGATTTGGTCCATCAGGCGAGCGATGGATCTTTGTATTTTGTAGAGTGCCGCATAGATCTCGCGTACGGCCTCGTCGACTTCGGGTATGTCGTTTGGGGCGGTTGAGTTTTTAGATGGGTCACCCAACACGCCTCTTCCAAACGCGAAAGTGTTCGTACCTGTGGAGTTCTTGGGTCGTGAACTTGAGATTCCCGTGCTTTGCACTTGTAGATCAGGGTTCAACCGTGATCCACGATCACACTTCAACCGTGATCTAGCCGCTTTACCCGAAACTTGAATATTGACACAGCACTAGAGGCTCTGTCCTCGATTGGCAAGGCAAAGCCGGTGGCACAGTTCGGGGTCGAACAGCCGCTGCCCCAGAAACCGAGCTTCAAGATCTCTGGGCAGGCAACTCTGAAACTTGGAAAGCCTGCTTCGGGAGGCACTCGGCAGGAGAATGGAAAGAGCCTGGTCGTCCAGCTCCTCCGCGGCGAGATTGTCCAAGGTCTGGCGGAGTTCGGACTCTGTACCCTGGGTCTTCAGGTAGAAGTTGTCGACCGTGGTTTTGCAGCCCGTGCGGTGCTGATGGTAACGCGCGATCACGTTGTTGACCCGCCCTCCAGCGAAGGTATAGAGGCTCACATGGTTTTGCCCATGAGAAGAGAAGACCCAGTGGTCGCGGTCCACAACGTCTTGCCACTCGCTTCTCAGCCTCTCCATTTCGGTGAGGCCTCGCCGGCCCAGAAAAACCGGCTCGTCGGTGGACAACAAAAGCTCCCGGACCTGGCTGCAGATCTGGTAGCTCAAAAGGGTAGGCTCTCCCATCCAGGTGGGAGCCGCTCCGCCCGACGCCGGCTTTACGTAGAGGGTGGACCTTTTCCAGTCGACCCTGAGAGTCTGCCAGGCCTTTCCCCCCAATAGAAAGCAGAGCGTATCGTCTCCGGACTGCACGAACCAGGACTCCAACTGGCCGATCTCTTTTTGATTTTCGGTGCGAACGGTCAAAACCGCGGGTGTTTCGAAGACCGAATAAAGAGTCATGAAATTGGAGCGGCCAAAACGCTTTGCGCCTTCGGGCCCAAGCAGCATCAAAGAATCGCTTTCTATCAACACCTCCTGAGCGAGCATTTCGTCAAGGATGCCCCCTCTTTCTTGCTGAGTGAGCTCGGAAAAGCAGTACGGAGTACCCACCCCCGATATCAGCCGCGACCGGGGTATTCCGCCCTGACCCAGTACCGTCGCCAGCACCTGATGAACGAACACCGGATAAGAAGAGCGGCCGGGTCTGATCGGCTCGATCCAGCCCTGGAGGGCTAGCGAAACCAGAGCGCACGCCACCAGAAAACTCTCGGATTTAGAGCACAGAAAGGTCATGCGGGCGGTGGAGCCTGGCCGGCGTCCGGTGCGACCCAGTCGCTGCAAGAAAGCCGACACGGTGCTCGGTGCTTCCAGTTGCAGAACGATATCCAGGTCTCCCACGTCAAGGCCAAGTTCCATGGTGGATGTGCACACGATAGAGCAGTTGCTGCCCGTACGAAACGCTTCCTCAGATTCTTCTCGTAAAGAACGCGAAAGCGAGCCGTGGTGGGGGAAAGCTCGGACTCCCGATCGCTCCAATCCGGCTTTCATCCTCTCCACTTTCGACCTTGAATCGGCAAAAAGAAGAGATTTTTTGCCTCGGGCCAGGAGCGCCGCCGAAGCCTCGACATCCGCGCCCTCCGGCAGGGGTATGATCTCGATGATTTTTTTCTGCCTGGGCGCCTCAGGGTTAATAACCTTTCCCATCCGCTTGCTGGACCCCTGAAGCCAGTCCAGCAGAAGCTCGGGGTTGCCAACCGTGGCCGAGAGGCCGATCCGTTGGAAGTCCTGGCCGGCCAGCACACTCAGTCGCTCCAACAAGGCCAGCAGGTGGTCTCCCCGGTCGTCTCCCGCGAAGCCGTGTATCTCGTCGATGATCACAAATCGTAAGCCGGCGAATAGCTGCTGCTGGTCGTATCTTTCGGTCATCAAAATCACTTCCAACGACTCCGGAGTGGTCATCAGGATGGGGTGGGGCGAACCCACGAATTGCGCCTTATCCTGAGCTGACACATCGCCATGCCACTTGAAGGCGCGCAGTCCCACCATTTCGGCCAGCTCCTTAACCCGAGGCTCCTGATTGTTCAAAAGAGCACGGAGCGGGGAGAGATAGAGCGCGCAGATTCCATCGGTCGGCTGACCGAGGAGGCGATCCAGGACGCCGAACAGAGAGGCCTCGGTCTTTCCCCCCGCGGTGGGAGCCAGGACAATAGCGTTGCAACCTTCTTGCGTGGCCCGCACCGTGAGTTCTTGAACGGGCCGCAGTTCGCGCCATCTCAAACGATGGATAATAGCTTGGCGCAGCCTCTCGTGCAGTTCAAAGAAGACGGATGAGGGCTCGGTCACAGATAGACGGCCCTGGCCTCCGGGTTGAGGGACTCTTGCTCCTCCGGAGTGAGCGAGGTTTCGGCCACCCGGTCGGCATCAAACGAATATTGAGACCTGGGATCGAAGTCGTTGAGGTCGATCTTGTCCAGGACATCGATGAACTCCCGCAGGAAGAGGCGCGGCACCACCTCGACCCGCCCCCCAAACCCCCTGGTGAAAAGCCCCGCCATATCTTGTATCAAAGCTTCGTCTGCTTTTCGAGCGATTCGTTCCGGATTGGTGGCTGGATAGATCTCCTTGACTTTTCGAGCCACCCGTAGCAGTCGGGTTGAATCAAAGCTGGGAAGTCTCATTTGAGGCATGCGCAGGTTGTCGCCCGAGCGGTCGTCGAAAGAGACTCGAATCCGGTCGTGGAGTGGCTCAAGAGACGGTATGCCGGCCGGGCCTTCAAAGAAATCGGGCGTGCCAGTGACCAGCAGGACCAGCCCGGGGAATTCATTCTTGTCCAGGGCGTCGACCAGAGTTCTGAGCACCTCCAGACTCTTCATCCGCTCAGTACTGCGTAGACGAGAGACCGTTTCCACCTCGTCTAAGACCAATACCAATCCCTTGTGCCCGGCAGTACGGATCAGTTCGAGCAGCCCGCGCAGAAAGACCAGAGCGTCGGTATTATCCAGGCTTCCGGTGACTCCGGCGAGCCGCTTGACGGTGGAGGCGACTTTGTCTTCGCCCGACAACCAGTCGAGCAGGGCCCTGCTGCTGGCGTAATCGCCTTCAAGCTGGCAGCTATGATAAGCCCGCAGGCACGCCACCATGCGCCCTGCTCGTTCGCCCAGAGGGGTGAGCGCTTGCTCTACTTTTTCGGCCACGACCTGGCCAAAGCGGGGGTCTTCCTCCTCCAAGCCGTCGAACTGGAGCACCTTCTCTTCGAGTGAGTAAAGCCAGCGATCGAGCAGGCTCTGCAGAGCTCCCCCCTGGCGACTGTGAGTGGATAGCCCAAGGCATGCTTTCCGATAGACTTGAGCCGGCTTATACAACGGCGTCTCGACTCGAGACACCACAACCGTGGTGGTAAGAAAACCGCTTTCTAGAGCGCGGCTGCAGGCCAGGGTAGAGAGAAAAGTCTTGCCGGCACCGTAGGCTCCACGGATGAATTTGTAGGCGCTTCGGCCGGAGGCGGCATAGTCTAGTAGCTCTTCAACAGCAGCAATCTGGGGCTCCAAACCAACAGCAATGTGTTCGAGACCTGCGGCCGGCACTGTACCCGATCTTAGGGCCTTGACGATATCCTGGCGAGCGGCCCATTCAGGTTGACTCATTTCAATACCGCCTCAAGCTCCAGACGATAGAGACGCCCTCCCGCACCCTCTCCAACCTGTCTGAGATGGCTGAAGCCTTCTTTGTGTAGTTTCTCCATCAGCCTTTCTACCACCGCGCTCACCCGCCGAGTGCCCAGAGCCTTTTTCAGTTCAGATTCGGAAAGCTGCCCGTACTGGGTTAGCAACTCTAGAACGGACTGCTCCGACTTGCTCAGGCCTGGCACCGGAACCTCAAACCGAACAGCATCTCCGTGCCGCACTGCCTGAATAACGGTGCCCTTCGTAGCCGTGCTCACAGAAGCGGCCCCGTCGGCCAGGACCGACTTGTTCAACAACACCTTCTGCATGTCCGGAGAGAGGCTCACCAGGTACTGCCCGTCGAGCGAGAGCAGGTTGGCGGCCACACCCAGCAGATAGCGAAAGCGGTCCTCGGGCAACCCCAAGGCCGAGGCCAGTTGGCTCACTCCCGCTGCGCCGGCGTTCTCGTCGAGCGCCCGAAGCAGCTTACTCGCCCATTCGGTATCCGGTTCGTCCTTATGGTTTTTCCACTGAGAGGCGATGACCGGATGTTGGAGCGCTCGTTCCGCGAATTCCGGTAGCAAAGTGGGGGGCTCTTCGATCAGTAACATCTGACCCGATTCCGGGGCTTTCTTTTTGGCCGGCCTTTCCGTTTTCTTTGCCTGGACGGACGGACCGATAGTGACCGCCCGGTCCAACCACCAGACCGGCTTGCTGTAGGGGATCTCGTGCCAGCCTTCGGGAGTAGAGGAGACTGGTGCCAGCACCATGAGCGGGGCCAAAAGCTCGGCCGGATGGCAGCCGCCGTGATAACCGTTCTTCTTTTTTGTGTATCGGAGCTTTTCGGTCCAGGGCAGGATCACCCCGGACTCCTGGGCCAGGGCCCGCGGACCGGTGAGAAGAATCTCTCCCTTTTCGACCTTTTCCCCGCTCCGCCAGCGAGCACCGAACGGTTCGGATGCAGGTGCTCTTAGCTCTGCTCCCCGTTCCAGGACATGACCATGGTCACTGGTGAGGATGAGCACTCGCCCGGCTCGATGGGCCAGGGTGCAAAGATCGGTAAGGTAGCTTATCGAGTTCAGGGGCAGTTGCTCCCCCTTCTCCAGGTGGTCGTCAACAGCGTTCAGGACCACGGCTACGGCCTTATGTTTGGGGTCGGCGATTTTGCTTTCCAACTCGGTGGAGAGGTTGCCGTGGGCCCCCTCAAGATCGCCCTTGTGAAACACTAGAGGAGGGCACTTCTGGTTGCAGGCGGCCCGTAGGGTGGGGTGTTCCTTGAAGTCGCGGGTCTCGGTGGAGGCGCTACCCCGGGTGAGTTTTCCGGAGAAGAGAGATGCTCGGCTGCATTCAGTGATGCTGGGATAGGTGGCCAGAGCCGCCGGGTAGATCGGGCCGCCCTCCGGAGCCACGTGCTTCCAGGCCACGGCGGGGAAAGACTCCATGATCTCGTGCAGAGTGGGCCAGCCACATCCGTCGAGCACGATCATAAGGAAGCGTCCCCCCTTTTGGTTGGCCAGGGGCTCAAGTACCTTTGCTATGAGGTTTTCAATTTTAAGCACGCGGTGGTCGGGCTCCCCCGCTCGGTTCCAGGCTGCCAGACTACCGGCGAACGCCTCGGCTTCTGCTTCCAGCTTTGAGACCACTTTGTCCAGAAGGTCACAGACCGCCTGAGCCAGCAACGGAGGGCCCGTTCCTTCCACCTTTAAGCGAGCCCAGGAGGCGTAAGCGGTGCTGCGAGAATACCTTTCGATCTGCTCGTACAGAGGAAGCTTAGAACTTGGGCTGGAGGAATGAAGCCAACGAACCAGTCTCGGTATCATCTCCAGTCGTTCTGTTTGTTCAGCTTTTAGGCCCCGATGACTGAGGCATCGCTGGGCAGACTCCTGCAGTTCGGGCAGTGACGCCGGACTTTCCAAGGCAGCAGCGAGTGCTTGGCACAAGGGTTCGAACCTCTGCTCAAGGCCGAGGGGCAGATAGTCGCTGAGCTCACAGAGCGCTTCGGCCTGCAGGTCGCAGAGCAGCTTCTCTGCTTCATGCAGAACCGACAAATCGCCAAGCCTTTGGGAGCGATAAAGCCGTTCGGCGACCTCTGCCCACTCTCGCACGGTGGGTTGCTGAAGCGGTTTGTTTCCGGTGTACTGCTCCAGACGCAGCAACGCTCGCTCTTGCTCTCGTCGAAGCTTTTTCCCCAGGGCACACCCTAGCAGGCAACGCAGAGCAAGGCCCAGCGCCAGAGGAGAGACGCGACCGTCGTCTACGGTGTCTAGAATAGCCCGGCCGTATTCTCCGCAGATCTCGAACACCCGCTCTCGGGTGCTCTCTTTTAGATCGGCCGGAGCCTCCAGATAAGCTCGGCAGTCTCCACCGGCCCACTCCAACAAAGAATAAGTGTCCAGATAATCGGCCGGCATCTCCAGTCGGAAGGCAAAGAGACACGACCACACCTTGTCGGCCGTCAACAGATCCCCTTTGACTTTGGAGTAGCCACCGTGAGGCTGGGCTGCCAGCAAGTAATCGGCCAGGTGCCCAAGACGCAGTAAGCTGCTTTCAATGTTGCGACAGTCAAACAGATGCTTGACGGTCTCCCACGGGTCCACGCTGATGACTCGGCGCTTGTGCAAACGGCAACGAAGGTCGAGCCCTAACTCTCGACTATCAAGCTCCGTTAAACACAAAAGGGGCCTACCGGCTGCCTGGTCCAGATGGTCGTGGAACTCCAGAACCGAGCGGGCTCTACGAACGAGATAAGTGCGACCACGGCACTCCAGGGTGTCTTCGCTAAACTCTCCGGAGAGCGCTAGCGCTACGACATCGGGTCGGTGATCCTTGACCACAGTGTCCAATTGATTTCGGAGCTTGCTTACCGTCAGCTCGGAGCCTGATCTACTCATCCTTCCAGATCTTCCAGGTGATGTCGACACGGCATCCCTCGTCGGCTGACTCCAGGGCCTCTTCGAGCGCCTTTCGCGCCTCTGCGGGTGTCACGCTTCTGATAGCTTTTTCAGAGACCAGACTGGCCGTGACTGTTCCTCCACCTGGATAAACAGGATTCGGCTCCGTATCAGTTTTTGGCTTGATGGGCGGCTTGACCGGCAGTCTCACCTCCGCCCACGCTCGGTCCACGCACCCCTTCAGCCTGCGGGCCAGCGGCACCGCCAGTTCGTGCTCCCCAAACCCTTCTTCTAGCTCCGTGCGGATAGCTTCAGCTTCTGCTGTCTCTCGCTCTCGTAGTAGCTCGAAAACGTCCAGGCGAGTCTCTCGAAGCGCCTTGAGATTGCTGGCGGCGGTATGAACGGAGCGTGCCAACTCTTGAGGCGAGACCTTGAGACTCAGAGAACTGAGCGCTTCCACCAGGGTTTTCGGTTCTTGCTCGCCGCTGAAAACTTCCAGCACTCGACGAGCCTCGTGGGCAGCCTTTAGTCTCGGGCAGTCGCCCGCTTTCAGGCCCAGGCCGGCGAGGCCTTCGGCCAGAGCTCCGGGCAGGTCTTGCACGGCTTGCCGATTCTGGGCTGCCAACTCTTTGGCATGCTCGGCGAAGCGCGAAACCGTGTCGGCGTTTAAGAGGGAAATGGTGCGCAGTTCGAAGAGCTTCTCCACTAGGACTCGGGCGGCTTCCCAGTCTGACTCCGAAGGCATAGCCTGCACCACCAGCGTGGCGTCTCGGGAGATCCTTCCGATCTGCGGTTCGTATGAGACGCCGCGAAGCTTGAAGCTGCGATTGGTTCGGATGGCAAACGACATCACCACCAGATCACGAAGCTCGGAAGGCAGCCCGGTGGGGTTTTTATCGTCCATCCAACGATCCAGGTCGCGAACGGTGGGCTCTTGCAAGCCCTCCAGGCTGCTCCTCTTATCGAATTCGTCCAGCCAATGCCTGCTGCTGACGAAGTGCGTCTCCGCCATCTGACCCAGTTTCAACGGTTGAGCGATTGCCCGCATTCTGGGACGGAACTTTTTGTCGATTTCCAAACGCTCGCCACCGGCCTGGGACAGTCTCGACAACTCGTCCCACACCGATTTCACCTGGCTCACGGTGATCCGTGACTCGACTTCAAATTTTGGGTGACCGGGAAAGTCGGTTCCCAACGCCTGGGCCAGCAGATCCTCCAGAGCTTCTTTGAGATTGGCCCCAACCGGCACCCTGGGAGTGAATCCCCCCCAGAGAGACTGAAACTGCTCGGACTGCTCCAGACTGATGGCCGTGTTGATGACGTCGTCCTCCAGTCTGGAGGTAATGCCGTAGGCCATATCCAGATCTCCCATCAACCGCCGACGTAAAGCCGAGCGCTGATTTTCCAACAGAGACTGGGCCTGAGGCACGTCCTGGGGGGCGAGATGCACGGTGGCCTGTTTGAAGTTGTCGCCGCTGAGCACGTGCTCCAGCATGACCAGTCGGCCCAGCTCGGTCTGAACCTTGGTGGAGAGAAACTGCGGCAGCCAGACCAGAGTTTTGGAATTCTCTCCGTTCTTGCGAAACTGGTCCAGCTTGGCCAGATCGTCTCGAGGGCCGAACTCTTGCTGGTCGAAGGGGAAGTCGATCAGGAGTTGCCAGCCGTCGCTGGTGTTGCGCAGGGAGTCCAGAGTCTTTTCTCGCACGTTGGCAAACTCCACCGGAAACTCGCGTTGGGTGCCCCGCCAGAGCATGGTGTGAGTGTTCATGAGCTCCATGCTCGTGATCCCGGTGGCCTCCAGCACCAACTCTCGGATCTTCTTTTTGCGGTTGCCGGCGTTGTCTATGTGCTTGCTGTATTCCAGAATGCGCTGGACGTCGATCCCCACCAACTGCAAAGTGACGGTGGGATTGCTGCCTTCGGAGATCCGCAGTTCGCCGATCTCGGCCGCCCAGTTGCGAAGCTTGCGAAGGACGACCGTTCCCTCTTGACCGGGCAGCGGAGTGCTGATGGTTCCGTGGTTGAGGGCCGCTAGTCGCTGAGGCGTGAGGGCTCGAAAACTCTCTACGCCGGGAACCAATGAAGAGAGCAGCAAGGTCTTGACCAGCCGGGCATCATTTCGGTAGCGTTCGGCGTTTCTCAAGGTCTCCGGATCTTCGATGCCCCCGGGGTTGAGTGCAGCGCTTTCGCTGATGTGATACTCGCTTTCCAGCATGGGTCGAAAGCGCTCGTGATAGAGGCGCTTGGCGTTGTTGAAATGCTCGCGCATGCCCTGGGTGAAGACCTCGTCTCCATCGGAAACGATATCGAAGAGATCACCGACCGGGACAACCGATCCAAGAGTCAATTGGTCTCGTTGCCGAACCAGCAACTCCATGAGGGCCTTGATGGCGGTTCGGTTTCGTTGCAAGAGAGAGGAGGCCGCCACCAGTGTCTCGATGAGAGCGGGGCTGAAAGGATAGACCTTACGAAACATCTCGCGGTCGCCGTGGCTGGTCAAAAGCACATCCATGACTTCCTGCCGCACCCGGCTATTGGTCTCAAAAGCCTCGCTGATCTGGTCGACTGCTGTCTGGCTCTTCGGTCGCAAGACCCGTCCGGCCACGATATCGGGAAGGTTCATGTCTTCCAAGGTGATTTTGCTGAAACGACCCCCGCCGTGTCGCGATCCGTCGTCGAAATTCAACTGCTCCGCACCTGTCACATTCTCCCCTACTAGCTCGCGCAGGTCTCGCTGGCGGGCTATAAAGGAAACCAGGGGGATGGGGCGACTTGCCTCTTGAGCTTCGACAAGTTTGGCGAGTTTCTGAGCCTCTTGATGAACGAAGCTCATGTCGGCCGCCCGACTGGCCAGCCACAAGATGAGTTCGTCTAGAAACAAAATGATTCCGTCGTAGCCCAGCTCTTTCGCGTGATGGCTAATGACCGAGAGCCCCTGGTCCAAGGGCAGGTAGGCTTCCCCTTTTCCGGCTGTCAGGTGGCCGTGACCGGGAAAGGCGTAGGTCACGAGGTCTTCCACCAATCTTCGCCACTCGGCGCTACCGGGCGGCGACTTCCTGGCCTCTTCGAACGACTCGGCGTCCCAGCCGATGTCGTAGCCGAAACCATCATCGTCTTCCTCCGCATCCTCACCTCCGTTGAGCATCGCAAAGAATTGCTCGTCGGAGATATTCTGCCGATAGACATCCACATTTTCGAAAAGACCCTCGGCCAGATAGACGGCCGGGGACTTGGCCTCGGGATGCAGTTTCTTCACGAAACTGGTGTACTGGCTCAGGATGGCCTCTTCCAAACTGGAAGCACCGATCATGTGGTAAGGCACCATGAGCAGCTTGTAATTTTCGGTCCACAGGTTGGCCAGACAGATCTCCTGGAGATCCTTCTTGTTGCGCGCGGCCTTGTGGTTGGAAAGTATGAAGTCTAGCACCGCCATGAAGTGCGACTTACCGGAACCGAAGCTCCCGTGCAGGTAGGTCATCTTGCTGGAGTTCGTTTCCAGAGCGCTCTTCACGAAGGAAAGAGCCTCTCGAAAGCACTCCTGCAGTTGGGGTGTGACCACGTAGTCGTTCAGAGTCTGCTCGGGCTTATCCACACCCTCGGCCAGTTTCAGGACGAAATCGCCCTTGTAGATCTTTTCGGGAATGTGAATAAGGTCTTTGAGGTAGGTTGTCATTGAGTTTGTCGCTTCTAGCAGAGCGGGCGTGCTCCTGTTCTGACAGTCTAAAGCGGAAGGCGGACAGATCGTGTCAGTGGGGGGAGCGATCAGCTATGGACCGAGAAGTCTCCCAAAAGCAATTTGACTTGCTCGGCCCTCAGCATCTCGTAGGTTGAAATACACTTGATGCCGAGGCCCACGCAGACATCCGGAATCTTGATTCGCCGTTTCGATCCAGACGGTACTTCCAGCGTCACCACCGTATGACGTTAGCGTCGAGAAGATATGCCATCTAATAACCCACCCCGAATCGGCGCCCCAATTCCTCAAAGGTTTCCAGCTTTTTAACTCCCATCAATTCTATGGCTTCGGAAAAGGTGGTCCGACCCTCCAGGGCATCTGAGGCCAGGGCTGCTCCGAAGACGCGGCCGAGACGGAGAGCGTGAGTTGCGAAGAACTGGCCACCCTTGCTCTCAGTCTTCTCGTTGAGCGTCTCGATTCGCTTGAGTTCTGAATTGAAAGCACTCCAGAACTGGCCCTGGTCAAGAGCACCTGCATCTCGAAGCCGCCTTAAAATGACCAACGAACTCACCTTAAACTTCTTAG
>JBAYRN010000084.1:0-24362 GCA_041676625.1 Vulcanimicrobiota bacterium | reverse complement strand
CACACACCTTCATGCCCGCGTAAGCGATCGCGGTGGCATCCAGATCGCCCTTCTCAGCATGCGGATAGGGGGGCCAGGACCCGTCTTCGAGTTGTCGAGAGAGGAGAAATTTGAGGGATTGTTCCGCGTCTGCCTCGCTCAAGCGACCGAGCTTCTGATAGAGGATAGCCCGCTGGGCGGACTGGTGGTGCCCCAGGTCATTGAGGGCCGACCAGGAGCCATCTTCTTGCTGCCGGTTTAAAAGGTTCGAAACGCCCTTTTTCAACGACTCCTCAACCCGAGTCGAAAGCGAGGCCTCAGACCTGTCCACTGCTCCAAGGGAGTGTCCATAGATCTCAGCCGGAGCAGAGCCTGGCAAAAAATGTTCGGATACGCTATCTGCTTTGCTCGGCGAGGAAAGGCCAGCTCGAGTGAGGGGCTGCTGAGCCACCTTTTGAATGATCATGGAAAGACGTTAGCAAAGGGAAGTGTAATAGAGTTGTACCGACCAACTCTGAATGTAACAGTTCAGTACTTTAGCGGCTGAGCGCTCAATAGCGCACCAGCCGGGCCGCCGGCGTAGATCTCCAACGACTGCAAGGGAAAGTACAGGTCTTCGGCCTGCTCAAAGATCAGAGTGTCGAGGAGCTCAGTATTTTCGTGAACCGGCTGCATCCCCTCGAGGGCCCCGTAGTATTCTGTCTGGGTGTCCCCGTCGGAGTCAGTATACGTTCTCTTGGCCACGTAAGCTGTGACAGCGGCCAGAGCAGATCCGAGTTCAGACAGTACGAAGCCGATGGCGGTGGGAGAATGGACTCTATTGAGGGCTCGAAGAAAATTGTGTTCAGCGGATCTATACAAGGAGTTGGCCTCGATCTGAGCCCGCATCTTTTGCCGATAGAAGCTGAGATCACCGGCCATCATACCTAAGACTTTGAGGAAGCCTGCACCCCGCTCGATCTCTCCACGCACCAGGTCCGCATCGTTGAGTTCCTCTTGCAACTTCTTGGCGTCGGCCCTGTTCTGAAAATATCCAGTAAGCCGAAGCTCTCGCGCCACCGCCGCCACCAGCTCTTCACTGCTCAAAGAAGGTGGGGAAGGATTAGCCGGGGTCGGCCCCAGCGCGGCCTGGTCAGGGATTTTGATCGCCGCGGCCTGCCTCCGGATCTGCTCTAAATCATGGCCCTGAGGGTATCGCTCGAGCACTCGTCGGCGCAATCTCTCTACCTCCACGACCGGCTCTTCTCGATTGAGCACTACGCTAGTCTTGGTAAAAAAACCCGACGGGCTGGACGCCCCCATCCGGCCCACCAAAGTGGAGATGTGGGAACCCCAATCCAACAGGAGTGTACCCCAGTTATTCTCCCGAAGAGTCAAATTCTCAAGTACCAGAGCCTCCCACTCGGTGTCCAGTTGGAGCTTGAGATCTTCCAACTTGGCTTTGAGGCCCTTTTCCATGGCTTCCGCTTCGGTATCCGACCAAAAGACCACCCGATCCAGAGTGGAGATTTTGCTCTTATTGGCCATCAGCAGGAGTTGGGTACCGGCCATACGTTCGGCGATACTCTTGAGTTTGGGGAACCTTCGCTCCAAAAGATCTTCGGCTGCGCTCTTCAGTGCTTGTCCGCATGGTGAGCCTTCAAGTTCTGCCGGTTCTTCTGGCTGGAGCAAGGCAAAAATATCGCAGGGTAGCGGTGTCTCGGAAGAATCCAGCTTGAAGGCCTGATAACAGTCCTCGATCAGGGCTAGAATGAGCGGCCGAAATTTAAGGAAACCCCAGGGATGCCCCCAGTGCTGTTCCTGCACCTGGCTGGTTTCGGACAGGACCGCGCGCAACATCCAGAGAGCTTTCATGGTACCAGCCAGGGGACCGGATACCCGTTCGAATACCTGCTCGGGAGCGCTGTCCAGCTTTTCCTGGGACAAGGAGACTTGCTCCAGGGTCCAGGCCGTCAATTCCTTGACCAGCGCTTGGCAGCCCTTCGGGTCACCCAGCTGGCCAGCCCGGTAGAGAAAACTCTCAAGTTTGACGGCAAAAGAAAAATGCTCGACCTGGCTTTCTAAGGAGTTGAGGAAGGCGGCTACGTCCTTTTTGTAGGCCTCACATTCTGCCGTGCGGACTTTTATCCGTTGTTTGCAGTCTTTCACCTGAGCCTCTTCCGGGCTGTCGGTAAAAAAGTTGAGCTTATCGAGAAAAGAAGTGTCTGATCTGGCCTGAGCCATGGTCCTCTCGGCGTTTTCGATCTCTTTACGGGCCACCATCATACCGACCCAACTGCGGGAAATATTGGCCCGTCTCACCAACTCCAGGATTCTGTCACTCATAGGTTCCCGTTCTCGGTGAAAGAGAGAAGTCATTCCCTCGGAGTGCAGGAGCTCCTAAGGAAGCAATACGGGAGTGGGAGCAGCCTCCGGAACGGGAGTCGGAGTTTCCACCGGGAGATCGACCTTGCGGCCCAGCAGGTTGGAGAGTTCCAGGTGAGTCGGAAGTCCAAGTTCCTCTTCAAGGCCTGTGCGCCACCCCTGGATCGCTTCCTGGGGCAAGAGTGTGGCCGACTGGACCGTGACCAGTACGTCCAGTTGCTCCCCTCCCTCCAGATCAGTGGACACGAGATTGGCCCGGGTCTCTAGAAGTACCGCACCGGGGACCAGGGAAACTTCTTCCCGGAGCCGGCTCGCAGCCCGCTGCTCAATCTCCAGACGCCGGCGTTCGGCTCGGGTGGCGTAGGTATCGACCGAGGTGGCGACCCGCCCATGCGGTGTGTAGTCTTGAGTGAGGGTGGTGCGCACCACTAGCGAAAGCTCGACCGGCTCTTCCATCCTGGAAGCCAGAAACTGTTTGCTTTGGTCCTGCAGGCGAGTCACGAGCTCTTCATCCATCAAGTAAGGACTACGGACCGAAACAAAGAGCCTCCTCACTCCGTCTTGCGGCTCGAGTTCCCGAAAGCTTATCAATTCAACTTGGGAGAAAGATCCTATGGCTTGCTGCAGCGCCCACTCGGTGTTGGCTCTCAGGACTTCTTCCGGTTTGGGAGCCCCGGGTACTGGAACGAAAAGTCGCCCGGTGGGAGTGATATAACTCGATAGCGCGGTACCGATGCTCAATTCGATCGGTTGTTCTATCTCCTCGGTGATCTTCTCACTGAGGTATTTGGCAAAACCCACCGAAAGCTCTTCCGGAGCGCGGGTGAGTAACTCCACCCGGAGCTTCTCTTTCTCAAATCTCAAGCGCAAGGAGTCCAGCCGGACCCCGGAGAGCTTTCCAAGTTCCGCCGTGACCACCCGGCGGATCACTTTATCGGCCATTCGCTCCCGCAGCATAATCGACAGTTGTTGTTGTAGAAACCAGGCGGTGGTCCCCAGCAGCAAGAGGTTGATCACAAAAGCCCGCCAGAGTTGCTTGTCCTGCCGCAGACTCTTCCAGCGAGATAACCCCACCAGGGTAAAGAGTAACCCGGCGGCGAGTTCGATGGCCACGAAGTTGGCGAAAAAGAGAAGAAAGCCGCCGCCTGCTTCCCGAAAGGTCCCCTGACCGGCCAAGCCTCCCCCGAAGCAGATTCCGGAAACGCACAGGGGCGGTACCAGCGAGATGGCGATGGCCACTCCGGCCACGCTGTGTCCGATCCGGGGATTGACCGAGGCGTAAGCGGCGGCCAGCCCGGCACAAAATCCGATAGCCAGATCCAGCAGGGTGGGCCGAATGTTGATCATGATTTCAGACTGAGTGAAGTCGATCCGCTCAGGCCCGAACATCAGAGCCAGTGCCGCCCCCGAAACGATGCAGATCGCGATCCCGGAAAGTTCGGCCGTCAGGGAACGGCGAAAGCCCTTTGTGTCGCCGCGCACAAACCCCAAGGCGATCCCCAGTATGGGGTCCGTCAGGGGGGCGATGGTGGCGGCCCCGATCACGGTGGCGGTGGAGTTGGCCAGGATACCGAACGAACAGATGATGGCCGAAAGCAAAAGCATGGCCACATAGCCCTGGCTCAGCCCTGAGCAAGACTTGATCCGCTCCATAATGGCGGCGTGCTCATCGGCCGGCAGGCGAAATTTCATCCCTGCAAACGCCTCATCAAAGCTCGTTCCGAAAAAGAGACAGAGT
Source organism: Vulcanimicrobiota bacterium (assembly GCA_041676625.1). Taxonomy (GTDB): domain Bacteria; phylum Vulcanimicrobiota; class Xenobia; order Xenobiales; family JADMJV01; genus JAEXNA01. Next base: position 20,281 of record JBAYRN010000084.1, on the reverse strand, counting down.
TCCTGGCCAGCTCCAGTCAGGCCCAAGTTCGAAGGGAAAGGCCCAGGGGATGACCGCCAGACAGATCACCGAGGCGACTATATGGAGCGGGATACCGATCTTCAAGAAATCGCTGAATCGATACTCTCCGGGCCCCACCACCAGGGTATTCACGGGGGAGGCTACCGGAGTGAGAAAAGACATGGCCGCTCCCAGGGCAACCCCCAGAACCATCGGTTCCGGAGCCACGTTTAGTGCCCGGGCGATGTCCATGGCCAACGGGGTCAGCAAGAGGGCGGTGGCGGTGTTGGACATGACCTGACCCAGGATGGTGGCCAACAGATAAACTCCCAGCAAAGCCGCTTCTACTCCGTGATCTCCCACCGCCTGTAGCAGAACTCCCGCCATAAGATCGAGCCCCCCACTGTTGTCGAGAGCGGTACCCAGTGGGATCATGGTAGCCACCAAAAGCAAGCTGCTCCACTGAATCGAGCCGTAAGCCTCTTCCAGGGTTAAGCACCCACAAAGGATCATAGCGATACCGGCAGCCAGGGCCGCTATGGCCGGGCTCAGCAGATTAAACACCATGCAGATGAGCATCACGAAACAGAGGGCCAATGCTATTTTAGCCTGCCCGGTAAGTCCATTGCGGTTCTGTCCCTCCTGAGGTGGACCGATGAAAACGAAATCAAACTTCTCTCGCTCCAGCTCCGAGATCTTCGACATGGACCCCTCGACCAATAACGCATCTCCGAACCGAAGACGGACCTCAGCCACATCGCCGGTCAGATTCTGGCCACCCCGGCGGACCCGTACCACCCGCACCCCGAAGCGTCGGAAAAACCGCGACTCGGCAAGCGATTTCCCGGCCAAACTCGAGCGGGGCACCAGCAGCAACTCGGCCAGGGCCCGGCCGGCCAGCGGAGAGTCCACCGGGCCGGTCCGAAAGGGACGAGCCTCTACGCCGAAACCCTCCACCACTCGCTTCAGGTGTTCGGGCTGGGCCTTCACAAAAAGCACCATACCCGGTATCAGGAGGGTCTCGGCGGTGGGCGGGGCGGCCACCCCAGTGCCCACCTTCCGTACCGCCAGAACATCCACGTGGTAGTCGGAGCGAAAGCGGGACTCTCCCAGCGTCATGGGCTTCCAACGAGACTCCGAGGGGAGGGTGACCTTGTAGAGGTCTTCAAACACTCCGTACTCTTGCAGCAGTTCATCCACACTGGGGGAGTCTTCCTGGATCGGATGAACCCGCTCGGGTAGCCAGTTATGAGCCACCAACGCGAAGTAAACCAGGGCCACCAGGAGTATCGGGATCCCGATCCAAGAAAAACTGAAGAACCCGAAGCCCGGGCGCCCCAGATCGATCAGACTCTGGTTGGCGATGAGGTTTGGGGTGCCGCCCACCAGAGTGATCATGCCGCCGATGAGACTTCCGTAGGCCAGGGGGATGAGAAACTTCGAGGGGCTCTTGCCGGCAGCCCGAGCGGCACTGACCACCGCCGGGATCAAAAGGGCGACGGTCCCGGTGGAACTCAGGACGGTGGAGAGCGTGGCCGCCACTAAAATCACCAGCAGGAGCAGCCGGACAGGCTCCCCCTTGCTCGCCCTTTCCATGGCGCGACCGGCCAGTTGCGCCACGCCGGTCTTGACGAGTGCCCCACCCACCACGAAAAGCCCACCCAGGGTGACCACGACCCCGTTGCCGAAACCCTCGGTCGCCTCTTCCTGCGAGACCGCACCCAGCACCACCAGAGCCACCACCGAGAGCATCCCCACGATCTCCATGGGAAACTTTCCCCACAGCAGTAGGAGTACCACGACAAAAAGAACGAGAAATACGCTCAGCACCCGATTTCTCTATAAAGAATGAGGGAAGAACTCCTGCCAGGGACAGAGCCTTAGGACTTGGCCCGGAATAACTTTCTGGTTTTCGAGTGTCGAGGCGCCCTTCTGGCAAGATGCTTCGGCCGCGGTTTATCGGGAATAAATGAGGACGAAGCGACGCGGCCAGAAGGGATGGATCGGCGCTCGAAATCGGGAAGTTATTTCGGGCCAGGTCCTTAGAGGCGAAAGCTTTGTAGAAACTCACTCCAGCGGGTACTGATATCCGGGCTGGGGAGCAACACCCGCCGATCTTCAGCGTTGGCCTCGATGGCCTTGTAGTAAACCTCCACCATGGCTTTACCCTGGGGGATCAAGCCGAAGCCCTCGGCTCTCTTGCGAGCAGCCTCGCGCAAGGTGGCCAGGTCCTCTCGGTTCAGCATCTCTTCAATCCCAGTAGCCAGAGCGTCGGCGTCGTGTTCAGTGAGAATCGAACACGACTCGTGGACTGCCTCCCGAGTGCCGCTGGCGTCCACGGCCACCACCGGCAGGCTGGAAGCCATAGCCTCCAGGGTCACCAACCCTTGAGTTTCGGTCACGCTGGCAAAGACAAAAAGATCGGCCGCGGCCAGATACCTGGGAACTTCTTCAGAATCGATAAGCCCGGTGAAGATCACCCGCTCAGCCACTCCCAGAGTATCGGCCAGTGCCTGCAGATTCTTCATTTCATCTCCGCTTCCAATGATGACCAGGCGGGTATCTTCCCGATCTAGGCGGGCGAAGGCCTTGAGCAGAACATCAAAACTCTTTTCTTTGGCCAGGCGGCCCACCGAAACCAGATACTTCACCTCTGGATCGCAATTTAGCTTGCGACGGCTGGGCTCTCGAAACTCGGCCGAGAACTTCCCCAGATCGATACCGGTGGGCACCACGGTTACTTCGCCCGTGATATCATACTTCTCATAGAGCATGTCCTTGATACTCTCGCTGGGAACCACCACGTGGTGGCAGCTCGTCATAAACGAAGCGAGCCAATGATCGATGAACTCTTTCACGTTCTCTTGAGAGAACGGTTCGGCGTAATGGGAGTAATCGGTGTACTTGGTGTGATAAGTAAAAACCAGGGGAAGGTTCAATTCCTGGCTCTTTCGCTCAGCCGCACGGCCCAGCAGGGCGGGGTGGTTCGCGTGGAGCACCTGGAGTTTCACGTTCTTGATCACGTGGTCCACGAAGGGACTGACAGGCAGGGTCAGGGGATACTTCTGCATCGGCAACTCGATGGAGGGGTAGCGGAAGACGAAAGGAGCGCGATCCTCGATATCTCCACTATCGGGGCCGAAAATAAAGACGTCATGTCCGAGCTTGGTCAGGGCCTTGCGAAAAGTCTCCACCGAGACCACCACTCCGTTGGTGGAGGGTAGGTAGACATTGGTGAACATGCCAACTCTCAGGCGGCCTTCCCATTCCGTTAGCGTTGAGGGCATGTTAGACTTCTCACTTTCACCGATCTCTGCCGCAAATTTCCTTGTTGGCACCGCTTGTCCTTGTGAGGATTTTAGCAGGTTCGACTGCAGCTTGAACGAATTGCTTCGGACATGAAATATCTGCCGTTGGCACTCTCAGCACTCCTTCTCCTCAGCCTCGGCTGCGGTCGAAGCGGCCCCCGACCTGGACCCGGACCCTCTGGCCCGGCCAGCGGTCTCCCACTCCCCTCACAGACTCCCCGGGATGTCTTCCAGCCCCAGCTTTTTCGCTTTCTGGGCGCAAGGACTTATCTCGCGCTGGGCTGGCGAGGAGACAAGCGGCTTCGAGATACCGGACCCTACCTCAACGGTACTTACTACGGGACTCACCCGGCGGTTCGCATCTACTACTCACCGGAAGTCATCACCTGGCTTGAAGGGGGAAGGACCGGAGAGTTGCCGGACGGCTCCATGATCATCAAGGAGATGTATCCGCCGCCGGCTGCTCGCTACGCCGATGGGGAAGCGATCGTTCCTACCCAGTGGACGGTGATGATTCGGGATAAGGCCGGGGCCTACGACGGCTGGTACTGGACCTACTTCTCCAGCAATCCCGACAACCTCGACCCGCCGGTTCCCCAGGAGCCCGACAACGACGAATACCCTTTCAAGTATCCCGACTCCAGTTTTGGGGCTTACTGCGTTCGTTGCCACGCTTCGGCTGTCAACACTCTCACCTTCGTCTCCACCGAAAACATCGAAGGCTTTCCCGGAGAGCCGAAGACTTACGAAGTGGATGATTCCTGGATGGTGGGCGAACTCGATCCGACCATTCCCCATCCAAACGAGATCCACGACCCATCGGAAATCCCCGCGTCGACCCTGCAAGCCCTGAGTGAAGCGACGGCCAATCAGGAGTTTCTGGCCTACTTCGATCAGTTCCCGGCCGCTGAAAGAGCGACCGTCGACCATCTCCCCGGCGAGAGCACCGACCTGGTCGTGGCCAAAGCCCATCGGCAATTTACCTCCTCGAGCCAGTGCATGTCGTGTCACTCCGGGGACACCAGCCCTTTCGGCCCCAATATGGTCTTGAACGACACCGACCTATCCCCTCACGGAGAATGGCGCTGGAGCATGATGGGACTGGCCGGCCGCGACCCCATCTTCTATGCCCAGATGGAGACCGAAGCCGCGCTTCATGCCGTTCCTGGAGGCGACTTCAGTGCCCAGGATCTTCAGAATTTCTGCCTCCGCTGCCACGGTGTCATGGGACAGCGGCAGTTCACCCAGGACTTTCCGGATCAACTCTTCAGCACGGAGATCGCCTTGAGCTACGAAGAGGAGTCGCCCCACCGCGATTACGGGGGGCTGGCCCGAGACGGAATCAGTTGCGCCGTGTGTCACCAGATCCAGGATCAAAGCGGGGTTCCACTCAGCCGGATCGAGACCGGAAAGTTTTTGGTCAGCCCTGCTCAAGACGGACTCCTCGATATCTTTGGCCCCTTTGAAGACCCCACCCTCAAACCCATGGCCGAGTCGCTGGGTATGCGCGCCCGCCACAGCAAACACGTAGGAAACTCTCTGCTCTGTGCGAGTTGCCACACGGTCAACCTGCCGGTCCTGGACCAACACGGGAAGACCATCGGCGAGAAGTACGAACAGGCCACCTATCTCGAGTGGGTCAATAGCTCCTATGCAGGTGGCTCCGGCAGTAAGAGCTGTCAGGATTGCCATATGCCCCGGACCTATCACAACGAGCCTTTGGAGTTTAAGATCGCTAACACCCAGGATCAAGATTTCCCCGAAGCCGACGGGGTTTCTCCCCCTGAAGAGATCACTGTGCTGCCTCGAAAGGATTACTCCCGACACACCCTCTCCGGCATCAACGTTTTCGCCCTGGAGTTCTTCAAGCAGTATCCCGACATCCTCGGCGTCCGAACCAAGAGCTTCATGACCGGTCTCGAAAACGGACTGGATAATTCCATCGCCAACTCTCTCGAGGTTGCCGCCAACAGCGCTACGCTGGAGGTTCTCCAGAGCGATCTCAACGGCAGCAATTTAGAAGCGGAGCTCAAGATCACCAACCTCGCCGGTCACCGCTTCCCCAGTGGGGTCGGCTTCCGCCGACTGTTTCTGGAAGTACTGGTTTATGACGCGAACGAAAACCTGGTCTGGGGGTCGGGGCGCTCCAACGAGCTGGGAGTTCTGGTCGATGCCGCCGGCACGCCTTTGCCCTCGGAGGACCATTCCGTCGACCCGATCACCGGTGAGCAAGCGTTTCAGCCTCACCACCTGGAGATTGATTCTCAGGACCAGGTTCAGATTTATGAGGAACTGATCAAGGACGACAGGGGTCGATTCAACACCAGTTTCCTGGCCCGAGTCGATGAGGTCAAGGACAATCGGTTGCTTCCCAAAGGTTGGAGCGCAAGCGGTTCTCCCACTCTGGAGCACAAAATGAACGAAGCCACCTTGCCGATCGGGATTCCTCCCCAGGACACCGACTTCGTCGACGGCAGTGGCTCCGACCGCATCCTTTACAAAGCAACCTTACCCAACGACAGCGTCGGCCCTTATCGGGTACAAGCGAAACTCTACTATCAAGCGATCCCACCTCGCTACCTCAAGGACCGCTTTACCCAGGCCCAGGGGCCGGCCACCCGCCGCCTCCACTACATGGCCAGTCGCCTCAACCTGCAACAGACCGCCTTTCCGGGTTGGAAACTACCGGTAGCGGAGGTCTCGGTCAGCGTCGAGTAAGAATCTCCCTCACAAAGGTCATGAACCGGGCCGGGAAAAAGTTGTCCGCATGAACGCCCTTATTACCGGTGCCTCGGCGGGTATCGGCAAAGAAATGGTTTCTCTTCTGGCTCAGCGCGGCTATCACGTGGTCCTGGTCGCACGGCGAAAAGAGAGGCTGGAAGCGATGCTGTCGGATCTCCCGTACGGCGGGACCGTCATCGCCCAGGATCTGGCCTTGCCCGGTGCGGCGAAAGCTCTCTGGGAGACCTGCCGGGAGAAAGAGCTGAGCATCGACGTGCTGGTCAACAACGCGGGTTTTGGCAAAGTTGGCAGACATTGCGAACTCGACCTCGACCATCTGGAGCAGATGAACAACCTCAACGTAACGTGTCTCTCTTCGCTCTGCCGACTTTTTGGTGAAGAGATGAAGAAGAGAGGTCGCGGTTGCATCTTGAATGTGGGCAGCACGGCCAGTTATCTTCCTATCCCCTATTTTGCCAATTACGCTGCTTCCAAGGCGTTCGTCAGTTCCTTCACCCGGGCCCTGCGGGCCGAACTGATGCCCCGCGGAGTCCAAGTGAGCCTGCTCAACCCCGGTCCCACCCACTCAGAGTTCGGCGACGTGGCCCAGGGTGGTGAGGCGTTTTATCGGGGCAAGCCTATGGTCATGGAGGCCCCCGAAGTGGCCGAGGCGGGTATCGTGGGGATGTTCGCCGACCACGCCGAGATCGTGCCGGGTCCGCTAAACCAGGCCCTGCCCCTCATCGTCAGGCTGCTCCCGAAATCGTTTTTGATCAAGGGCGCGGGGCACGTTATGGGCTCGCGACTGGACTCGCCAACTTAGACCAGGGCCAGCCGAGAAACGGCGTTGCGTCCCAGCCTGACACAGTCGGGTAGCCCCACCCCGTCCAGGTAGTTGCCGGCCAGAGTCAAGGACGGGTACGAATCCAGACCCGCTCGAATCTCCCCGACTCGCTTGCGGTGGCCGATTCGGTATTCCGGCAAACCCACCGGCCAACGGTGGACGGAATAGCCGGTGGGAGAATCCTTCAGTTGCAGCAAGGCACCAATCTCATTGGTGGAGATCTCAACCAGGTCTTCATCGGTTGCGTTGACCGCCCACTCCATCCCCGGACCACCGAAGTAAGTACGTAGGATCCCGCTTTGCTCGCTGCCCCGATTGGGCCACTTGCGGGAGCTAAAAGTGCAGGCCAAAAGGGGTCTTCGCTCCTGGGCCGGTACCACGAATCCGTAGGCCCGGGGGACCGCTTGCAGGTAGGCTTCTCGCTCATAAATCAGATTGACCGTGACGGCGGGCCGGCAGATAATTTCGGAAATCTCCCGGGCGACTTCGGGCAAGAAGGGAGCCAACAGCTCAGCGGCCCCCGGGGCGGGCAGTGCCACCACCACGGAATCGAAGACCTCATCTTCTCGACCCCGTACTGAAATCGTCCAGCGCCCATCGTCGCTGGGCCTGATGGCGTCCACCCGACTACCTATCTGCAACGAGCCCTGGGGAAGCTTCGCTTCCATGGCCTCAACCACGCTGCCAAAACCACGCTCCAGGGAGAAAAAAAGGTTGTATCTAGCTCCCTGGGCGTCGTGCTCGGAACCCAGGGCGCGCAACCCCTTGATCACCGAACCGTGCTCGGCCTCCAAGCGCTGAAACAGCGGCATGGTGGCCTCCAGGCTCAGATACTGGGGGTCAGCCCCGTAGACACCGGCCACCAGAGGTTGGGCCAGATAATGAAGAATTTCGGTACCGAGTCGACGGCTCACAAACTCCGAGAGCGATTCCTCCGGGTCTCCGGCTGCTCGCTCCTTGACCGGCAAGACCAGGTCCAACCCGGCTCGAAACTTGCCGGACCAGCTTATCAGGTCGGATCGTAAGAAGGGCCAAAACGTGGAAGGTGCCATGAGGCGAAAGCCCTGAGGTATCGGGTGAAGCTGACCACCCCGCACCACGAAGGCTCCGGAATTTTCAGGAATGGTGGAGACCATCTCCGATTCCAGTCCCAGTTCGCAGCAAAGATCGTACAACTCAGGTTTACTGCGCAGGCACGACTCCGCACCACCTTCGACCGCCAGTCCATCCTCGGTGTAGTCGGTCTGCACGATCCCGCCCAGTCGGCTACTCGCTTCAAAAAGTTGAAATGGTATCTCCTCTTTACCGGCCTGCCAGGCCGCTGCCAACCCGGAGAGCCCACCGCCTACGATGGCCAGACTCATCGAGCGGTTTCCTCGTGAACCAGATCGACCAGATATCTCACGTTATCTACCGGCGTGCTGGGCACGACCCCGTGACCGAGATTGAAGATATAGCCGGTTTTCCCGCCCTGAGCCAGGATCGGGAGCAGCCGCTTTTTGATCGTCGCCCGGTCGCACAGAAGGACGATCGGGTCCAGGTTGCCCTGCACCGGAGTCTCACCGAGAAGCTTTCGGGCTTCTCCCAGGTGAGTCATTTCGTCAACCCCCATAACGGTAGCTCCGGCCTCTCGCATTGGGAGTAAGAGGTGCCCCGTCCCTTTTCCAAAGTGAATGCGAGGAATGTGAGCTGGCACCGCCGCCAGAGCGAGCCGGCTGGCCGGCAGTACGAACTCCCGATAGTCCTGCTCGGAGAGGTTGCCCACCCAGCTATCAAACAGTTGCACCGCGTCTGCGCCGGCTTCAACCTGTCGTCTCAAATACTCACCGGTAGCCCGACCGATCTTTTCCATCAAAAGCTTGAACTGTTCGGGAGCACCGAACATCATCTTCTTGGTGTGCTCAAAATTCTTCGAGGGACCCCCCTCGATCAGATAAGAGGCCACCGTAAACGGCGCCCCGGCGAACCCGATCAAGGCCCGCTCTTTAGGCAGGGCTCGCTTGATCAATCGAACCGCTTCATAGACCGCCGACAAACCGTCCAGATCGGCCTCCGGCAGACCCGCTATTTTGGCCGGATCCCGCAAGGGCGGCTCGATCACAGGTCCGGTGCCGGAGACCAATTCTACCTTCACCCCGAACAGTTCCAGAATCAGCAAGATATCCGCGAACAGGATCGCAGCATCGGTGTTCAGCACGTCGGCCGCGTGAATGGTGACTTCACAAGCCAGCTCGGGAGTGTGACAAAGCTCCATAAAGGAGACCCTGGATCGAACTTCACGGTACTCGGACATGTAACGACCGGCCTGCCGCATCAGCCAGACCGGAATATGAGCGGGGGTCCCTCCCCGACAGGCTTCGAGAAAAGGACCCCCGGTCATGATCGCTTCAGGATTACCTTTTGTCACTGGTGATTACTTCGTCGATGATTCCGTACTCTTTAGCCTCTTCAGCCGACATGTAATAGTCCCGCTCGGTGTCCATCTGGACTTTCTCCAGGGGTTGATTACAGTGATCAGCCAGAATCTTGTTCAGAGTTTCCCGAGTTTTCAAAATCTGCCGGGCGTGAATGTCGATATCGGTGGCCTGGCCGCCGATGCCCCTGATCCAGGGTTGGTGGATCATGATTCGGCTGTACGGTAGCGCGTAGCGCTTGCCCGCTGCTCCCCCCGCCAGCAACACGGCTGCGGCCGACGCTGCCATTCCCATGCAGATGCAGCTCACGTCCGGCTTGACCAGTTGCATACAGTCATACATCGCCAGCCCCGCCGTGACCGACCCCCCGGGCGAGTTGATATAAAGATCGATGTCCTTGTCAGGATCTTCTTGCTCCAGATAAAGCAGTTGGGCGATGACCAAGTTGGCCACCGAATCCTCGATGGGATCACCCACGAAAATAATCCTATTTTTTAGCAGCCGGGAATAAATATCGTAGCTGCGCTCACCCCGGGCGGTTTGCTCTACGACGATCGGTATTAAAGTATTGCGAATCATAAACAGTCTTTCAAAATAAGATTTCGTCAGGCCCGTTCTAGAGGACCAACCGGAAACCTTCTGCCCGAAGAGGTTGTTGAAAGGGTCGAGAGTAATTAAAGGAACGCTATGAAGGTTGGAATATACGCAGTGGCCCTCGGCCTTTTTCTTTGTACGGCGGGAGCCCGGGCTGATTCTGAAAAGGATATCCTGCCCCCGGTCGTTCAACGCATGGTAAGCCTGTACGGACCGGCCAAACTGCCGGCAGCCCTGTACCCTACCCTACAAAAAGATCCCCTGGGTCACTTGCTAGCGTTGCAGCGAAGGCACTGGGGGGCAGCCTGGATCTCCAGCACCTTCTACGACTGGAGAACGGTTTCCCAATATCGCCGAAACCCCGGGTTGCACCTGGGCTACGACATCGCCCTGCCGTTTGGTACCCCGGTGTCTGCCGGCTGGGATGGGGTCGTGGTCGCGGTGGTTCCCTGGACTGCCTCCGAATGGGGAGTGACGGTACGAGGGGCCGACGGCTCCGAAGTGACTTACGGCCATATCACCCCGGCAGTCAGCGAGGGACGGCATATCACCGCCGGCGAGGTCATTGGCCGGATCGCCTCGGACCACGTGGACATCAAGATGCGAGATCGCCAGGGTAGCTACGTACCCTTCGGGGAAAAGAATGCCGGGATTCCTGTAGCGGTCGCCGCTCCGGCGGTCTCCCGGAACTCGCTACTCACCTCCTGGCTGGTGGCCAAGAGCAGTCTGGAGCAGGCCGAAGAAGACCTTTTCCTGGCCCGCAACGCGGGTCAGAAATGGGCCCTGGAGAAGCGTTCTGCCGAGCGGCAGCTGGAGGTGCTCGATCGAACTCTGCAGCAACTCAACGACACCGACGGTGAAAGCCTGGTCTCCCGACGACGACTGGAGGAGTTGAAGGCCGAGCGTAGCCGGGCTCAAAACTCCTTGGAGGCTGTCAAAGGCAAAGAGAAGGCTACTCCTTCTCAGCTCGAGCAAAACGTCCGGACCAGCAAAACCAATCTCTCGGCTATTGAAGCCTGGGCCAAAATGCAGGGCCTTACCTGGAGAGACGTGGAAACGTTACTGAGTAAGACCCTGGCCTCAGACAGCAAACTGAAGGAGCAAGCAGCGCAAACTCCAGAAACCGCCCAACTCTCGTTAAATGACCTTAAAACCCGCGTCTCCAAGGGTGCGGAGCGGCTTTTCAGTCTGGAGCAGTTGTATCAAGCCGGTGGAATGAGTGCCCAGGAGATCGAAGATGAACGGTTGCGGCAAAAGCTCCTGGAGGAGGAATACAATCTGCGGGAACGGCGAAAATACAAATAAGGACCCCAAACCGCGCAGGGACGCCCCCCGATCAACAAGAAATCCGATCGACGTATGAAAGACGGCCGTTTTTCAACCATACGCTTCAATGAATGGATCTGCATCAGCGCGCAGCATGAGAAGGCGATCTCGCGACTCGGACGTCAGGTCTACCAGGGCTATTCCAAAGGACTGGTCACGGATTTTACCTCGATCGAACTATGCCGCGACATCGCCCAGTCTTTCCGAGACGCCCGAGAGCTTCGCGAAGAACTGGAAGAAGAGCTGGAGCGAGATGCTCTCGATGGTTTAAACGCCGAAGAAGCGGAAAAGGCGCACGACGTCCTGGAACTCTCCCAGGCTCAACGCGCTAAACGTGCGATCAGGTTGAAGTTCACGAAACTGATGGGGCGCCATTCCATCAACCGAGCACTCTCCGTGCATCGCGACCGGGTCAAGGAACTCTCTCGGGATCTGGGTCAGCGCGCCCTCAACTGTTTCCCTGACGAACCGGTGCTCAAGGTTAGAGGCCACAAGAGCCTGTGCCGCCTGGCGGTCAAACTTCAGGAAGACGCCGACGTCAAATGGAAAGAGATAACCGCCAGCAAAGACAAAGGCTCCGGCCTCTCGTTCCACACAATTCTCTTTGGATTTATCGGAGATTTTGCCCGTTTTAGCCGAGGAACCCACTACGGCAAGATGCTGCTCAAGTACTTCAAGTACAACGAAGACGAAGAAAATCAAAAGCTCACCCAGCAATACGCCGGCACAAAAACAGCCGAAGCCTTGAAGGCTCAACTGGCCGAGGTCGAAGAGCCCATGCTCGATGTGGGTCGAGAGATCGACAATATGCAGCAAGACTTTGAAGGCTCACTGGATGATTGGAGTACCACCGCCACCACCGAGGGCTTTCAGGATCAGTCTCGCTCCCAGTCGTTCGATTTTTCTCCCGATGCCCCCCAACAACAATGGACCCCGGAACCAGAAACCCAATGGGCTCCCGAACCAGAAACCCAATGGGCTCCCGAATCGGAGGTCGATTGGTCACCGGATGCCGGCGCCTGGAGCCCGGACGAATCCAGCGATGACGAATTCCTGGAGGCCGTGGCCGATATTCCCGATATCGCCCCCGCGCCACCCGCTCCGACTTCTGCCCCCGCCAGCCCTCAACTCCTCCGAAAGCGCCCCGAACCCGAAGCCGATTCGTGGCATACGGAACCGGAGGCCGAAGACTGGCTCTCCGAGGAGACCCCGCCGCCCCCTCCCTCGGCTCCCCGAGTTCAGCAGTCCCCGGCCACTCCTCAGATCGACCAGGTCGCGGCTTCGCTTTCCAGTACTTCCGATAGTGACGACTGGGGCTGGGGAGAGGAACTCGAGTCCGACTTCGAGGCACCAGCCGCATCCGCGACCGGACCCGCAGCCCCCCAACCGGCCTCCTGGGAAGAAACGACCGGTAGCCCGTCCACTGACTTTCAGGCCAAACCCAGCGGCAAGAAGCCACCTTTCGTCAAAGCTCAAAGTAGAGAAACCCCGGTGGAAGACTGGTCGCAAGAGTCTGCGGCTCCCGTGGACGACTGGGGCTCTCAACCCGCCGGAAATTGGGATCCCGTGGATGGCTGGAAATCCACCCCGGCGGCCCCTGGGTCCCCGCCCAAGGTAGAAGAGGATTACGGCTGGGGAGGTTCTGAAGCTCCCGCTGCGGCTGCTACGACTCCCAGTGCTCCTCCGCCCCCACCTCCACCTCCACCTCCACCGACCGACTTCCCGGAGATCGATCCGACTCTCGACACCATGACCATCGATGTCAAAAAGCTTGCAGAACGGCTCCGCGCCGAATCGGGGGCGGACGACCCCCTCCTGAAGCTACTGGGAGACGACGAGCCAGGTGCCGAAAAGACAACGGACTCCGGCGAACTTGGCGACAACCTGCTCCCCGAGTTTCTGCGGGACCGCTCGGAAGAACCAGCCAGTACAGCAGACGACGCCTTCATACCGGCGCTCCCGTCATTCTTGGACTCTGCTGACGCACCCAACCTCGAGATCGTACCATTTGGTTCAAACCCCGATAAAGAGGATGATGACGATGAGCCTTTCATCCCGCAGATGCCGGATCTTTAAGCCACTTCAAGTTTAGGCGAAATTTTTGTAAACCCGGTTCATTTTTTTTCAACAAACTCAATGATTTTCCGGTATTTGTTGACAACAACCTCAAACTTTTTAACATTCCCAATCCCCAAATTGCCTACGGAAATGGTACATTAGAATCAAGATCTCACCAGGAAGGCTCACACTCACCATGGATGCATTACAAGCCAACCCTCAGATTGGGCGGAGCAAGCGAGGGCAGGGTGCCCAGGGGCCCCAGGGCGGACAGGGCCCCCAGCAAGGTGGCGACGCCAGCCGGTCCGATGCGATCGGAGGCCAGTTCGACGGCGCCATAGCCAAGCTCGAGGGAGCCCCCAAGAAAGCTCAGAAAAAAATCCCCCCGGGCACTGTGGACAACCTGAAGCAAGAAAAGGCCAACACCGTTCAGCAAAACCAGCAAGCCGAACAGGCCGAGGCGGATGCCGACGCCACCATGTCCGACCTGGGCGTAGGGGATGCCCGCAAAGACGGCGGTAAGGGCTTCGTCCAAAACAAGACTTCCTCCATTCAAGGACAGGGCGGGCAGATGACGGGCAACAGCAAGCTCGACCAGATGCTCAAGTCCACCGACAACATTCTTAAAGGAAAGCCCCAGCAGTTCAACGAGTCCGCTTCCATGAAAGGCGGAGATGTGCTCTCTCCGGGCAGCACCAATGATCTCGGAAAGCTCAACCGCTCCCTGGGCCAGCAAACCCAACAGGGAGCCCAGATGCAGTCGGACTTCGGCCGTCTGGGTGGCATTCAGGCCCAGGAATCTCAACGCAACGCCACTCTGGGCAAACAGGTGGAAGGACTGGGAAGCCTCAAGAACGCCTTCGGAGCCAAAGAAAAAGCCCACCAGGGCAAGGAAACCGCCTTCACCGGTGCGGGCAACGCCCTGGGTAACGCTTCCCAGGGTCTGGCGACCGCAGCCCAGATCGTGGGCACGGTGGGCCAGACGATCCAGGGGGTAGCGCAGGCCGTCGCCCCCATTCCCTACGTCGGCCCTCCCCTTTCAGCATCCCTGCAAAAGACGGCCAAGGTGATCGAAGTCGTAGCCAAGGGTCTGGATATCGCCGCCCAGGCGACCGCCCAGTCGGCTCAGCAGATGCACGGCAAGGCCAAACAAGAAAAGCAGCAAAAAGAACTGAACAAGGCCAAGAAACTCAAAACCCAAGCCAAAGAAACGAAATCGAAAGAACAACTGGATCGGTCCAAAGAGAACCTTCAGAAGCTCAACGAGAAAAAAGACAAGTTGAGCGAAAAGATCGGCAAGAACTCCGACCAGACCAAAGAAACGGTCGATCGCATCAAGGAGTTGGGGGGAAAAGCCGAGTACGACGGTGCCGGTAAGGCCGACAAACAGAAGAAGCTAAAGCAGGCTCAGAAACGTCGCGAAAAGGCCCAGGCCAAACTCAACAAAGCCCAGCAGAACCAACAACCCGGCAAAGCGGAGGCCGAGAAGAAAGGCGAGAAGGCCGACAAGTCTCGCGACGCCGACAAAGCGCGCCGAGAAGTCGACACCGCCAGAACGGCTGAAGACAAAGTCACCAGGAGTACCGAAAAGCAGAGCACCGTTGAACAGGCCAAAAAAGAGGCCGGTCAGGATGCCGCCAAGCAGGCTGGTGCAGCGACCGCCCAGGTGGACAACGCAGCCAAACCGAGTGCCTCCAATAATCCGGCCCCGGTCGACGCCAAGGTCGCTCCCGTAAAAGGCGGTAGCGACACCGGAGGCTCGGCCGGTGGAGAAAGTAGCGGTGGTCAGTCTGGCGGTAAAGGCTCGGCTCCTACCCCCAAAGCTGCCCCGGTAAGTGCGGTGTCTGGTGGGGGTGCAAGCAAGAGCGGCACTTCCCAATCGGAACCAAAGAGCGCACCGAAAGCCGAGACCAAGTCTGCCAAAGTTGAGACCCCTAAAGTCGAATCCAAAACCGCCAAGGTCGAGACTCCAAAAGCCGAGACCAAACCCGCTAAGGTCGAGACCCCGAAGGCCGAGTCCAAGCCAGCCAAGTCTGAAGCTCCAAAAGCTGAATCGAAATCCGAGAAAGCTGAGACTCCGAAGGCCGAGTCCAAGCCAGCCAAGTCTGAAGCTCCAAAAGCTGAATCGAAGTCCGAGAAAGCCGAAGCTCCTAAGGCCGAAAACAAGGCTGAAAAGTCCCCCTCCAAAACTGAAGAAAAGGACCCCAAATCGGACAAAGCCGACCCCGGCGAGAAAGCAAAGACGAAAAAACCCGAGGGTCGTTCCCAGGCCGGTTCCGAGGTGAAAGACCCTACCCAGGCAGACCAAAAGAAAGACGTTTCCGAACTTCCCGAAGATAAAGAGCGCAAGTCCGAAAAAACCGAAGGGGCCAGAGAATCCAAGAAGCCGGAAGAGAGCAAAGACGATAAGAAGAAGTCAAAATCGGAGAAGAACAAAGAAAAGACCGAGAAAAATCAGCAGAAACAAGCCCAGCGCAAACAAAAAGCTCGCAAGGCCCGCCAACAAAAGAAGCAGTCTAAGCTGCAGAACGGAGTGCCCGATCTAAAGAACGACAAGGGAGCCGAAAGCGGGCAGAAGTCGAAGTACGAGCAGGAGCTGGAGCAGCTCACTAACGAGGTCAAGTCTGCCCGTGACTCTGGGCAAGGTGCTCGAGACAAGCAACGACTCTTGAAGATGAAAATCGACGAGGGCAACAACAAAGGAATGGCGGCCGGGCGAGAGATTGCCGACCAGGCCCACGATCAACTGAAAGATTCTCCGGATGGGCGTAACACCAAAGTCAAAATCCGCGAAGAAAATCCTGAAACCCAACAGCAAGGTACAGACGGACGCGACGATCAGAAGAAAAACCAGCAGACCCGGCAACAGAAGAAAAACCAGCAACCACAGCGAGGGAACAATAACCCCCAGCAAGCCCAACAGGCCCAGCAGGCGCAGCAGCAAGCTCAGGAAGGTCAGTCGGTCCGAGAGGGCAACGAAAGTCACCAGGAACAGGGGGCAGGCCCCCGGGGGGGCGAAGCAGTCCACGACGCCGAGATTTCCAGTCCCACCGAGCAACAACCTCGGTTGAACGAGAACGAGGGCATTCAAATTTAGAGGAGGTCACGTGCAAAAATGCCCCTTTTGTGAACAAGTCCTGAGTGAAGAAGACACTCGGGCCTGTAGTCACTGTGGACAGAGTTTTGAACCAGTCCCTTTGCACCCGTACGGCAAACCGGCTGAACTCATCCAGGAGTCTCTGAGCAAGGTTCGCAAGGGGTCTATGACTCCCGATGGACTCAAGGAGCTTGTTCCCCACCTGTTAGGTTCAGTGCAGCACATCCTCAATCGAGCCTCCTCCGACATTTCGTCCAACTTCAAGGTCTTATCCCAGGTTCCGGACGAGGTACCCGAAGACGCCCGCAGGAGCGTTTCGGAGTTCATTGAGGACTTCGGCGAAATTCAAGAAGAGCTCAACGATACCTTAAACTCCTTGAGTGCGCTCTTCGGCCGGTCCACCAGCCTGGAAGATTTCCAGGAAAACGCGCAGGAAATCGAGCAAGCGTTGCTGGAGATTCAATCCTCGGTCGACGCCCTGGGCCTGCTCAAGCATGAAAGCGAAATCACGGCCCTGGCCGAGGTGCCGAGAGATCCCTTGCCCGATGAAATCGGGCAAGCCCTGGATCACTTTGAGAAGGCTATGGATGCTCTGATCCGCTATATGGAAGAAGACCGAGACGTTGCAGAACTTTCGGAATGCGTGGAACAAACCGACAAAGCCAAGGCTCGGCTTTTCAAGTTGGTTATGATGAACTCCATGAGTAGCTGATGCCGATATCTCATTCTCCTCTCAGCAAAGCCCACCTGGATGAAATCCTGGAACACGAGCAAGAGTACCCGCCGGTATTCAGGCTAGGACGAGAAAAGCTTGAAAAGAAGCTCAGCGATCTGGACGACTCCCACTGCTCCATGTCCTGGATCTTACACGAAACCGGCAAGTGCGTCGCTTACGTGGTGGTCTATCCTCAGTTCAGTCGTCTGGAACAAACTCAAAAAGAGCGAGTGATCTACGTCGATGATATTTTCGTAAAGAAGGGGTACGAAGCTTGCCTCTTTCGTCTGATCAAGCTGTTTACCCGGAGCGCCCGCGAGCTCGGCCTTCGCGACTACCCCATCGAGGGGGCCTGCCGGGTGGGTGCCTATCGAGCCTTTGCTTCCCATGATCCCTTGCTACAGAGGCTCGGTTGGGAGCTAACTCAAAAATCTGAGTACTGGGATGAAGCGTCCAAAGAAGAGATGTGCTGGCTCCGTTGGGAGCCGCTGTATGAAGAAGCCCCCCGCTTTCACACTGCCGATCGAGTAGCGGTAAGCAGCGAAGCCGAAAAGGTGGCCCCTCAGGAAAAGCTGGTCACCCTGGAAGAGTCCGAAGCCTACGCCTATGTACCCCGGCGGGAAGAGCGCCCTGATACAGACGATCCCGACGAATACTCCGCCCTCACCGAAATCATGATCGGTAAGGATGAGGACGATCTTGTAGGCTTGCCCCCGGTGCCCCCGGTGGACAAACGAGAACTTCGAGATGTGTTCGGGATTTTGGAGTTTATCGGGACCAGGAAGTTTCCCCGGAGTGAGCGGGTCAAGAGAAAAATCCGACAGGCCCGTCGGCGAGACGGATGATCTGTCAAGCACCTGTCTACTTTTTTCATAATTTTGTAATAAGTTTTCGGGTCGATTCCGCCTGAGAGTCATAAGAGCCGATCAAGACCACCGCACGACAGCCCATCTAGTGAGCCATACTGGGAAAACCGAACCGGAGAATTGAATTTTTGTGAACGGGGCGGCCTGAGCTCCATAAAGGTCTGGAGACGTAGAGTCCGTTTCCCTTCCAAATCTGTAAGCAAAGTGGTATTGAAACCGGGATTAAGTTAAAAGTAAGTAAACGCTGCGACAAGTCTCGGTAAAAAATCTATCTTCATAACAGTTCACCGCGAGTGAACAAACACAGATAAACCAAGGAGTGAAGATATGAACGCGATCGGATTCAAACCTAATTGTATTCCCCAAGGCGGTGGCAACGGCCAGGGTGGCGGCGGCATGATAGCCAGAGGTGGCTGCACGGAAACCAACACCAACGGAGGCAATTCTGGCCGCGGCGGTAGTCCTGCTGATGTAGGCGGCGGCCCCGGTAAACACTCGCCCGGAGAAGGCCCGGGACCCGGCAACGGTCCCTGCCCCGATAGCCCGAACAGCACTTCCCCCAGTACCCAGGGCACCGGAAGCCCGGGCGAGGTAGGCGGAGGCCCCGGCAAACACGCCCCGGGCGAAGGCCCCGGAGCGGGCAACAGCCCCTTCGGCCAAGACAGCTCCGGCTTATCTTCCGAAATGCTTCGAGAAATGCTTGAAAAAGCGCAGGGTGGCGGTGGCGGCAATGTCGCCGAGATGTTCCGCTCGGCCAACTCCTAAACGACAATCTTCCTCAAAAAGCGCGGTGTCTGGCACCGCGCTTTTTTTTGATCTGTTACCCGACCCGCAAGGCGTTGTCGGGAAGCCCGGAGATCACGGCTGCTACGTTGTGGCCAGAAATCAGTACTCGGCCATTATCATCGGTGCGCGGGTAGTCGGAGTGTTCGACCGCACCACCGTACTTCACGCCATTGACTTCGGCGGTCTGGGTGCTGAGGTGAACCAGGTCGTCTCGGCTCTTGGTGGGCTCTCCAAACCAGCGGATCTGACCAACTTTTTCGGCCACCCCGTCATTGATGGCGGTCATCTCATAACTCCGACCGGGTTCCAACCCCAGGTCCGAATACCGGTCCAACTCTAAACCGGGGGAGCCGTAGACCACCAGGTTGTCCACGCCGTGACCACCCTGCTGGAGCGCCAGGCTGGTGGCAAGCGAACCGTAAGAATGGCCGATGGCGGTGATATTCGGGTCCTCTCCCTGTTCGTGAGCCGTCTCGAGCCCTTTATAAAAACGGTTCAGGTCGCCCGAGGCATTCCGAGCCCGAGTGAGACTGGCTGCACTCAGACCGTCGCTGATCTTTTCACACAGATTCCCCTCGGTATTGTAGCTGGGGGTTTCATAGCCCACCCAGGCGATGGTGGATATAGACTCTTCCCCTCGACCGACTCGGGTCAACTGCAGGGTGGCTTCGTCCTTCAGCGCGTCGCCTTCCCGCATCATCCTGGGCAGAGAACGAACACCGGTGTTGACCCCGGGTACCGTTACCGCGATGTGTTCAGCGGTGTCGGGGTTTCCGTCAGCGACCACGGCGGTGGCGACTTCACCCTCGGGTTGAAAGGAGAGCAGATACCTCCCCTCCCCTTCGGCCACCGACTTTCGGACCGCCCTGAGGTCAGCGAGGCGGCTTTCCAAAGCCTCCAACTTGATTCGTGGTGTTCGCTCTGGCAAACCGCGGCCGACCTGGTCACCGAGGGCCTCCACCTGGGCCCGTACCGTTTCGTGCTGCTGTTCAAGATCCTGATAGGCCATCTCTAGATTGGTTCGATTCGCCTGGTCCCTCACTTCAGCCGGGAGCCCATCGCGATCGCCCAGCGCGTGCGGGTGATTCCGCAGCAGATCGTTTTGTTGCTGCTTGCTCAATCCATCCCACCAGGCTTTGTTCTGGGTTGGAGTCGCTCGATGCGAAGGCACTCCGGCGGGCAGTTGAGATTCCACGGATAGGTCGATGAGATCTCCTGTCTGCAGCGGGTCCGGGAGCCCCAGGCATTGCAAAAGGTGGGTCTCTTGAAGATAGGCTTGCCCTACCGGACTGGCAAAGGCCGCCACTGTCCCCAGCCCCGCCCCCACACCCAGGGCGAGCTTGGCCAGGCGGCGTTTGTCTTTCGACTTACCCTCTGCCTTCTCAGCGACATCCGCCGGGCTCTCCTCAGCCGGCTCGCGCGCTTGTTTCGGCAATCGAGGCGGACTCTGATAAGCCGCCCCAAATGATTTGGCACCAATAAATGACAACGTGAGATCCTTTTAGACCGTTATCTCAGATCGGTATGAAAAAACACTAAAAGGATCGTTCGT
>JBAYRN010000083.1:0-25399 GCA_041676625.1 Vulcanimicrobiota bacterium | reverse complement strand
GCGTTTCCCTTTCGGTTGTTGGTTTGATCGTTAACAACCAGTGGGAGGCGCTACTTTATTTCACCTGCCGTACACCAGATTTGACTATAACTCGGTTGACAACCGCACCTACGGGTGTCGAACTCGGGCTGAACAAGAAGACCTTTTCCCTAGGTATGCAGATAATCATTTCGTAAAAAGTTTTCGAAAGATGGTTCAGTTCAATTAAACCGAATTTTCGAGAGCCAGTTAGCCCGAAGGACGCATACTCTGCGACTTTAAACCTGCTCGCTCTGCCCCAGGATACGTGTCCAAACTCGAAGAGTTGGTAACCCGGAAGTTGCGAACTCAGGGAAATCTGATTGTCTGATTGTCGATATTCTAGCGCGATTATGGGTCTATGCCGCTCAATTGTCCTCTGCAACCCCTGTAGTACTTGGATTTCGTGAGATTCTACGTCGATTTTGACGAAGTCGACATCTTCATCTGGTGCCAACTCTTCGATGAGGGCATCTCCAGGGCGAATTTGGACCTGTAGGGTTCGCTCCGGGCCATTGGTGCCGCCGATGACTCGATTTCCTCCGAGGTCGTCAAAATCGGTGAGGAGTGATAGTTCTTCTCGCGCGCCTAAACCGAGGTTTATGGCCCGTACATTTGAGCGGCGGTGCCATTCTAAGTTTAAGCGCAATACGTTAAATGTGAAGGGATGGGGCTCAACAGCAATGATCTGGTTAAATTCTGGGCCAAGAGCAGCACAATGATTACCTATGTTTGCCCCCACGTCAAGCGCTAACGAGAGCGGCCTGTTTAAGCCTTTGGAGAATCTCTTTAGCAAGATTTTCAGGTGGCTCAAGTACCGAGCCTCATAATATCCGTCAATAAATATTTCAGTTCCAATATAGGAGCGGGAATTGCAGAATAGACCGTGCCCGGCCCCGTCCAGCGCCTGAGTCGCTCGTAACTTTTTGAGTATCCATCTAATAAGTCTAGCCAGGAGGTAGCGCTTAACAACTACCACCCGCCCTCTTGTTTGTTCTATCTCAATGTCCAATCGATATACCGCCTGTCACGCCTTCGTCGCTGTCTATGAGTATTCAACTGTTAATAAAGTTAGCCAGAGCCACTACTCGGAATAGCACAGATTGAAATCCCCCACTAGCCGAGTAAACCTTCAAGTGTTGCCTAACGACTTCTCGGTGGAATTCGCTATTGCAATTCGAGTTAGCTGGAGATTTAAGGGGGTCTTCCTTTCCGGCTTTCGCCCGAGAAGTTGTCTTGCCTTTCATCCTGTGAAAACTTATAGCTTGCGGTGAGAGTGGAATATGCACACTACTAACCTCGACGAGCAAAATTTGCTCATTTAAGGCTTGGCCTCGAAGCCGTTCAATATTTTTGGACAAAACTGAGGAGACAGTCGGATCGGATCTGCCAGGACGATAAGTCGCGAGTGAAGCTCTAGGCAGCAAGCTGCTCCCGCAAAGATTTTCTCTCCCCATTTAGCGAAAGATAGGAACACACGAATTCAATAAACTTCGGAGAATCCGGCTTTCGCTCCACAAAGGAAATCTTGATAGAGTTCAACTGGCTCAATGAACATCCCCTCGCGATCCCCCTCCCCAACACATCCGCCACAAACCTACTACCCGTCCCATCAATCAAAAAACATGGTCGGAAGTACAATGCTGGAAGCATCAAGGTAGAGTTGGACCCAAAAACGCCGTCGGCACCGGTGATAAGCTTAAAAACGTCGGCATCGCGAATCCAGTCGATATTCTCGTGCTGTGGTAGCCAATCGGACCGATAGCTTTCGGGATGTAATTTAACGCGTAAGCGACGATTCTTATTAGCAGCGTACTCTGCCAGGATGTTGTACATGGAGATCATCTGCTCGCGGGTGATTCCGGTTTGACCGTACCGATTCTCTGCCCAGGGCTGATCGATCAAAAGGTAGTACTCCCCCTGGCTTTCCAACGGGGTCCTTTCGAAAAAAGAGGCAAACTCTGGAATGCCTATGTAGCTGGTGCGAGCCTCGGAACCAGGATCCAGTTCGCGATAGACCTGGGCGTTTTGGTACGAAAAGCAGATGTAGTGGTTCGGCCTGGTATCGCTCGACCCCAAACGAAACTGGGCGTACCAACTACCTCTTTTTGATTGAACGAGAAAGTAAAGCAACAAGCGGGGCAGTTTCCAGTACTGCCACCACGGCACGGACCGAATCAAGAAAAGTAGGGTATCTGTCTTGCTCAGACGTGCCCCGGGGGGAGGGGAAACAGCGGGCGGGGTATCCCGGGTTTGCGTACCGGCGAGATACTCTTCGAGAGACTGCGCCAGCCCGTGCTGAAGTATGAGCGTCGGAACACCCCGAGCGCGACACGCCACGTTGAGAGCCACCGCATATCCGGAGTCGATGGACATGAACACAACTTTCTCCGGTCGCAGGCGGTCCAGCACCTCGAAACCGCTCTGAAAATCGTTCCAGTAGACCCGAGGGCAGTCCGTGCACGCCCCCTCCTCTTCCCAGCTCTGGCGGTAATAAAGATAGGTAAAGTCGAACTCGTCGTTAAGCTCTTCAAGACAAGCGATCCAGCCCTTGCGGTGGTAACCCCAACAGAGAAGGATGTTCAACTGTCTAACTTTCGTGGAACCATCAATCCGGGGTTTCTTGCTAACCTGAGCAGAACCTCTTGTTACCGAGACCGAGACCCAGCAGGTAACAGCTTCCCAAGCACTAACACATTTCCAAGATGCCCGGCCCCACTATCCTCATCCGCGCCGACGCCGGCCCCCAAATCGGGGGTGGCCATGTTGTACGAACTTGTGCGCTGGGTCAGGAGTTGCTAAAGGCTGGTTTCGAGGTGATCCTCGCGACTCGGCGCGAAACCTTGGCCACGATACCTTTTCTGAACAGTTCCGGATTCCGTCTCCTGGTGGTGGAATGCGAGTCCCCCTCTGAGCTTCAATTTCTAAAAGATCACCTTGAAGACAGAGTCTCCGCCGTGATCGTGGACCACTACGAGCGTGACGCCTCTTTCGAATCAGGATGCCGAGAATTCACGGACCTGGTTCTGGCCCTGGACGATATCCCTCAGCGAGCACACGATTGTGATATCCTGCTCGACCAGACCCTGGGTCGAATGGCGAACGAATACTCCGCTCTGGTACCCTCCCACTGTCGAGTTCTTGCGGGTACCGATTACGCATTGCTCCGCCCCCAGTTCCGGGAGGCGCGGACGTCATTCGGGTCCGAGCCAAGACGGTGCTTGAACCGCATCTTACTCATGACCGGGGCCACCGATCCCCAGGATCTTTGCGGTTGGGTGCTCGAAGCCATCGCCGCTCTGACCGCTCCTCTCGCAGTGGACATCATCGGGGGCGGCCTCACTTCCGACCGCCAGGCCGACTTTCAATCGCGATGCTCGCACGAACTCAACTTCCACGGAAACGTGTCCGACGTATCCAAACTGATGAGGACGACGGACCTGGCGGTGGGGGCGTGTGGTTCGGCGAGCTGGGAAAGGGCATGTCTTGGTCTACCTTCGCTGCTTTTCGTGATTGCGGACAACCAGCTCGACATCTGTAGGGCCCTGGAATCGACCGGAATCGCTAAGAACCTGGGCTGGGTGAGAGAGGCCTCCCCCCACGAGTTTCGTCGGCTAATCACCGAACTTCACACCGACCCGAGCTGGCTCACCGCGGCCAGCAAGAAGGCTTACGAAGTCTGTGACGGACGAGGGGCTGAAAGGGTTGCAGCCATCCTCCAAGAAACGCTCTCCTCCGGGAGGACACTCTGATGACAGCGGCAGACCACACCATTTCCATCGCAGGACGAAAGATCGGGGCGGACCAGCCTTGTTACATCATCGCCGAGGTCTCTTGCAACCACGAAGGCTCTCTCCAAGAGGCTCTGAAGATAGTGGAAGCCGCGGCAGCGGGAGGGGCGGATGCCGTCAAGATCCAGACCTACACCCCGGATACGATGACGCGCGACTTCAAGCAGAAGCCGACGGGCACCATGTGGGAGAGCATCGATCTCTACTCCCTCTACAAGAAGGCCCATACGCCTTGGGAATGGCACAGCCCCATGCAGAAGCGCGCCCAAGAACTAGGTATGGCTTTCTTCTCTTCTCCCTTCGATGAGACCGCAGTCGATTTTCTAGTGGAGCAAGGGGCGCCGGCTCTCAAAATCGCAAGCTTTGAAGTGGTGGACACTAAGCTCCTCCAGAAGGCTGCTCAAACCGGCTTGCCGATCCTGATGTCCTCAGGAATGACCGACTACTTGGAATTGTTCGAGGCGGTGCAGACGCTGCGCCAACACGGATGCGAACAGCTCGCCATGTTTCAGTGCAATAGTGGGTACCCTTCTTCATTCGACGACGCCAACCTGAAGACCATTCCGGTGATGAGAAAGCTCTTTGATGTGCCGGTGGGCCTGTCGGACCACATCATCTTCGCCGACACCGCCAGCCTCGACCGTCCTCTGGCTCACGTGTCTCCCCTGGAAGCCGTGCGATACGGTGCTGATATGATCGAGGTGCATCTGACCCTCAATCGGGACAAAGCTCGGGCGCTCAATGAGACCAACGATGGCGGCTTCGACTGGGCTTTCTCGAGAAACCCGGATGAGTTCGCCAAGATGGTCTCCCTCATCCGGCGTTTCGAGGCCACCGGAGAGGTGGGATACGAGTCTGAACTGGAGAGGGAGTGTGCCCGACGGGCACACGGCGTCGTACGGTTTGACCCCACCGAGAAGGAGCTGAATAGCCGTAATCTTCGACCCTCCCTCTGGATCACTAAACCCGTGACCAAAGGGGAGGCACTGCGGTTTGCGGCGGGCACTTCAGACGGTAACTTCGACTCTCTGAGACCTTCGGGTGGTCTCGAGATTCGGTTCACGGACGTGGTTGATGGCTTGCTGGCGGAGAGAGATCTTGATCCGGGGACCCCGGTGAAATGGACGGATCTTGAAGGGGTGGTCGCTGCGTCGGCCACGCTACAAACTTGAGTCGTTATATAGTTGCCACGATTAAAGACTGGAACCTGAGTGCATTCGATCGATTCCACCGGAGTCTCCCGGGTAGGTGGCAGCTCGTCACAAGCCCAGGCGCCTTGGAAGACCTTCTTGACTTAGGCTACAACCCCCGCTACATCTTTTTTCCGCATTGGTCCTGGAAGGTCCCCGGCAAAATCTTCGACGAGTACGAGTGTGTCTGTTTCCATTGTGCTGACGTGCCGTATGGTCGCGGAGGAAGCCCGGTCCAAAACTTAATTGAGCGAGGACATCACGAGACGAAACTCACAGCACTACGTATGGTCGAGGAATTAGACGCAGGTCCCGTTTATCTGAAGAAGCCGTTTCCTTTAGAAGGCAACGCTCAAGAAATATTTGAGAGGATGAGTTCCGAAATCTACCAACTCATCCGAGAAATTGTAGCAAACGAGCCTGTTCCGGTGGAGCAGCAAGGCGAGAGTGTCGTTTTTTCTCGGAGAACTCCTTCCCAAAGCGCGCTCCCCTCAAAAGGCTCGATAGCAAAGCTCTTCGACCACATACGTATGCTGGACGCCGACAGCTATCCTCGTGCATTTCTCGATCACGGCGAGTTCAGGCTAACTTTCCGCGACCCCATTTTATTAGCCGAAGATCGGCTGGAGGCAAGAATGGAGGTGGTTCAGCGTGACTGAATCTAAAAATGTACTCGTTGTAGCAGCTCACGCTGACGATGAGGTACTGGGCTGCGGCGGGACTATGGCAAAGCATGCGGCGAGAGGGGACCGTGTTGACATCCTTTTATTGGCCGACGGTGTGACATCCCGCCCGAATGGTCACAAAGACCTTACAGAGCGGAACACAAGTGCAGAAGACGCTGCGCGCATTTTAGGCGTCAATCCCCCGATCCGCTTGGGCTTGCCGGACAACAGACTGGATTCGCTGGCTCTGCTTGACGTCGTGCAGGCAATGGAAGCTTTTTTTGATAAGCTAAAGCCTGAAATTTTATACATCCATCACGGTGGAGATCTGAATGTGGATCACCAAGTGGCCGAGAGGGCAGTACTCACTGCTGCTAGACCCCAACCGTGGTGCTCGGTCAGAAGAATATATTCATTTGAAGTGCTATCTAGCACCGGATGGAGTTCGAGTGCACTCGACCCTGGTTTTCATCCAACCAGATTCGTTGACATCTCAGCTCAACTTCAGATGAAGCTTAGTGCCCTGAAATGTTATGAGCAGGAAATGCGTGACTTCCCTCATGCTCGCTCGTATCAAGCCGTGGAAGCCCTCGCCAAGTACCGCGGCACTTCCGTCGGCCTAGAAGCAGCAGAGGCTTTTATGGTTGTGAGGGAATTAGGGTGAAGGGAAGCTTGACGGATCCGGAACTTCTGATTCGACAGGGCGTTCTAGCGGATTCCAAGGCCATTTGGGAAATAAATCGCCAACCCATAGTCAGGCAAGCAGCATTCTCCAGCGAAGACATCCCGTGGGCCTCACATGAACGTTGGTTCTCGGCCGCCATAACCGATCCCAACCGACTGTTCTTGCTTGGCTGTATCGAGCAGAGGGTCGCCGGAGTTGCACGGTTCGATCGTGTTGAGGAAGGCCTACTAGAGATTACCATCGCAATGGCCGAAGAGTTCAGAGGACAAGGGTTAGGCCGCCGAATCATCCGCGAGACGAGCCTAAAAAGTATAGGTTTCCTACCGAGTTCAAAAGGTATAAGAGCCCACATCAAGCATGAGAATCAGCCCAGTATAAGGGCTTTTGAAGCTGCTGGATTTGAATTCTGCGGCGAAACTTGGGTCAAAGGCCGCAAGGTGTTACAGTACCGCTTTCTCCCATATGCACAAGCTGACAATGAGTAGTATCTGCATCATAACCGCCCGCGGCGGGAGCAAGAGAATCCCGAGAAAAAACCTTAAGCCTTTTCTAGGCAAACCCATTCTTGAATATGCCATCGAGGCGGCACTCCAATCGAAGCTTTTTGAAACGGTTATGGTGTCCACAGATGACGACGAGATCGCCGAAGTTGGAAAACGCGCTGGGGCAGAAGTACCCTTCAGACGTTCTGATGATAACTCTAGCGACTATGCCAGCACCGCCGACGTGTTGGCAGAAGTGCTGGAGCGGTACGCTGCCCAGGGACAGAACTTTGAATTCGCCTGCTGTTGCTATCCCACAGCAGTGTTCGCGTCGGCCGAAAAACTCGTAGCCGCGACCCAGGAACTAGTGGCGAAGGACGCCGACTCCATCTTCCCTGTCGCACCCTATTCTACTCCCATCTTGAGGGCTTTTAGGATTGAAGACGAGAAGCTCCAGTTTGTGTGGCCGGAGCACGAGTTCTCTCGCTCTCAAGATCTTGGCGAGTGTTACTATGACACGGGCCAATTTTATATCTTCAGAGTTCAGCCTTTCCTAAGGGCCCGCTCAATTTTATGCGGGAAGACAGTGCCCTTCATAGTGTCGCCCATGGAAGCGCAAGACATCGATGACGAGTTGGACTGGAGAATGGCTGAACTCAAGTATCAACTCCTAAAGGAGAACCAGTGAAAGATCGTTTACAAGTTGCAATCCCCTATGGGAAACAGCACATCAACGATGCCGATATCGAAGCAGTCGTCACCGCCTTGAAGTCCGACTTTCTCACCCAGGGTCCCCGCATCGCCGAATTCGAGAAAGCGTTCGCCAAGTATGTAGGCTCGCAGTACGCAGTGGCGGTGTCCAACGGGACCGCGGCACTTCATCTTGCAGCACTCGCCCTCGACGTGAATGAATCGTCAAGGGTATTGACCACGCCCATCACCTTCGCCGCGAGTGCCAACTGCGTGGCCTATTGTGGAGGGCGAGTCGATTTTGTAGACATCGACCCGGAGACGGCTCTGCTAGACCTCAATTTGCTGGAGCAGCGGCTCGAAAGCTCAGAACAGGGAACCTATCAAGGCATAATTCCGGTAGATTTTGCTGGTGCCGTTGTCGACCTGGAAAAGCTTAGAGAGATAGCGGATAAGTATGGGCTCTGGGTGATTGAGGACGCCTGCCACGCCCCCGGGGGCTACTTTGTAGACCGCAGAGGCAAGGAACAGCGGTGCGGCGCCTCTCCCTATACCGATTGCAGCATCTTTTCTTTTCATCCCGTTAAGCACATCGCTTGCGGTGAAGGAGGAATGATCACCACAAACCGACCGAAACTTTATGAGAAGTTACGCCTCCTGCGCACCCACGGCATCACCAAAGACCCGCAACTTCTCCAGGAAAAACACGGTGGCTGGTATTACGAGATGCAAGAGCTAGGCTACAACTACCGCATCACGGACATACAGGCAGCTTTAGGGCTCTCCCAGTTGCAGCGAGCAGATGAAGGCTTGAGGCGGCGCCGAGAATTGGCGGCATTCTATGACGAAGCGTTCAAAGGTAGTAGTGTAAAGCCCCTAGGGCTGAACGCTCGAGAAGGTCATGCCTTTCATCTGTACGTGGTAAATGCGCCGCGCCGCCGAGAACTCTACGACCATCTTCGAGAGCGAGGCATTTTTGCTCAGGTTCACTACATACCGGTACACCTTCTTCCGTATTATCAAAAGCTGGGCCATCAGAAGGGCGAATGTCCACTGGCCGAGCAGTATTATGAGCGATGCCTGAGTCTTCCGATGTATCCCGCACTTACAGATGAGGAAGCCCAGTATGTGGCCAACAGTGTTCTGGACTTTTATGCTTAGGCTGGATCACAAGGATTTTCGACTTCGGCCTTCAATTGAGGGCACCATATTCTTGGGCAGGGGAGCAGAAACCAATGAAACTTGACCTGAACGGCAAGGCCATCCTTATCACCGGTGGCACCGGCTCTTTTGGTAGAGCCTTCACGAAGACTGTTTTAGAGCGGTGGCCTGATATCTCGCGATTAGTCATCTTGAGTCGCGATGAACAAAAGCAGTACCAGATGGCCTTTGACTTTCCGCCGAGCAAGTATCCAAATATTCGTTTTTTTATCGGAAACGTCCGCGACGCCGAACGCCTGAAGCGTGCTTTTCACAAGATTGACTACGTTATCCACGCCGCCGCCATGAAGCATGTCCATATCGCCGAGTACAATCCTGACGAGTGTGTCAAGACCAACGTAGGTGGCGCGGAGAACGTGATCAAAGCGGCCTTGGAGACAAATGTTCAACGCGTGGTAGCGCTCTCCACCGATAAAGCTTGTGCGCCAATTAATCTCTACGGCGCCACCAAGCTCACTTCGGATAAACTCTTCATCGCCGCCAACAACATACGGGGTGACCGCAGCATAGTCTTTTCAGTAGTACGATACGGCAACGTGATGGGCTCGAACGGTTCGGTCATGCCGTTCTTTCTCAAACAGCGAGAGAACGGCTTTTTGCCTATCACTCACCCAGCTATGACCCGCTTCAATATTTCCCTGGACGAAGGAGTGGAGATGGTGCTCCATGCCTTGGGCACGGCCTGGGGCGGCGAACTCTTCGTCCCCAAAATCCCATCCTACCGCATCACCGATGTTGCCGAGGCGATCGGCCCTGAATGTGAGCAACGCGTCGTGGGGATCCGCCCAGGCGAGAAGATCCACGAAGAGATGATCACCGCAGCCGACTCCTTTACCACCTATGATCTTGGAGATTACTACGCCATCCTGCCTCAAGTCCCGGCCTGGAAGCTCGAGGCTTTCGTGGAGCATTTCAAAGCCAAGAAGGTGGATGAAGGGTTTTCCTACAGTTCGGGTACCAATGAGGACTGGTTGACGACAGACGCTCTAGCTGAACTCATAAAAGACCATGTCGCCCTTTAACTTGTCATTTTCCCAGAAAATCAGAACCAGGACACGAATTTGGTCGCTCTTAATCCGCGTATTCTCACAAAACCCCCTAGAGCTTGCCAGTAGCCTCCACCTGGAACACCTAGAGGGGCCTGAGCGCTCCATTCTTCGAAATACCGTAGGCTTTTGCTGGAACGTTCTTCGCTCGTGTGGCCAACTAATAAGGGATTGCCTGTTTTCACGGGCCCCTTTGAGAGCACTGAGCCCCCTGAACGGACCGTCAAACTGCGGAAATCGCGAGCCTCGCTTTGCGGTATGCGGAGGAACTGTGAACCAGTTTCGAGCCTTAGCGCCGATAGTGGACGAACTGGAACGATCGCAAGTTTCAACTGTCCTATTACCGACCTCCCACAACTTTGCCAAAGAGTGCCAGAGATGGGATCAATTCCCTGCGGTCATGATTGACAACAGAGCCACAGCCCTTCTAGCCTTCGTACTTATGCCCGCACTGCTAGTGCGGGGTTTTTTCGCCTTTTTATCGCGGGACATCAGATTAGCTAGAAAAGCTCTGACCTTTTACGAAACGATGTGGGCCGTTCCTCGCGTACTTTTTTGGGGCATTTTAGTCGATGTTCTTCAAATCAAAGGCGTGCTCGTGGCTAACGATCATTCTCCCAACTTCGTGACACTAGTTAGGGCCGCTCGGATTATGGGTGTCCCGTCTTTTTATGTTCAGCATGCGCACGTAACGAAAAAATTCCCGCCACTTGCCACCGACTACGCCTTTCTAGACGGCGAACTTGCTGCTATCTGTTACGACTACAAACCAAGCAAGTTCACGAAGGTCCTCCTAACAGGGTCACCACGGTTGTCCCCTTTGGTAGGGTTGAGACAACAGCAGCGTCAGGCACTGGGAATTGGCCTCTCCCTAGGCGATAGTGTGGACAATCTTCGACACCTCGTTGATAGTGCAGTTGAAGCCGGGTTCCGGGTCGTAGTCCGAACACACCCGGCCACCTCCGCGCGGGAGATCGACAAGCTCCTCAGATGGACGGAGGGCCATCCTCTTCTCACATTGTCCGAGGGTCACATTGAGAAGGTAGAAAATTTCTTGAGCAGGATCCACGTGCTGATCGCCGGAGATACTAGCTTACATTTAGAAGCATTTCTAGCGGGTTGCTTCACTTTTTACTACAAGTTACGGGCAGATCTTCGAGCAGACTATTACGGCTTTTGCGAATCCGGGATTTGCCTCGAGTTGACCAGCGAAGAGCAACTCACTGAAGCTCTCAACGGGTTCTCTCGAGCTCCCTTAATGGCGGGCTCCAAGGTATGTGCGTCCCTCGGGACAACGTTTGAAAAACATCCTGAGAGAGTTATCGTTGATGTCATTCGAAACAGCCTAAACGGCAGGGAACCAAACGGTTGGGTGAGGGATACGCGGTTTCAGAATGAGGTTTATTCGAGAGCCGGAAATCTCTGATTCAAAATTCACAAGGAAACTACCTTTCCGACATCCGCCTCGGCCATCTCCCTAAAGAAACGACATTTACCTAGCAACTGCTCGTAACTACCCGCGGAAACTATCCGCCCTTCCCGCATCACCAGCAATCGGTCGCACTTACGCAAAGTGGAAAGCCTATGCGCGATCACCACCAGGGTCAGGTCTTGCTGGAAAAGGGTATCCAACACCTGGCGCTCGGTTTCTGGGTCCAAGGCGTTGCTGGCCTCGTCCAGAACTAACAGGGCAGGCTCCAGATAGAGAGCGCGGGCGATCCCGATTCGCTGCTTCTGGCCTCCGGAGAGCCTGACGCCACGCTCTCCCATGGGCGTATCGTAGCCCTGGGGGAGAGTCACTATATGGTCATGGATTTGGGCCCGTCGGGCCGCACGCTCTAACTGTTCACGGCTTCTTTCTCCTTCCGGTATACCCCAGGCTATGTTGGCGGCGATAGTGTCGTCTATGAAATGCAGCTCCTGCGGGATATAGGAGACGAGATGCTGACGGCCGACCTCCTCTGCGGCAACGGCTACACTGCCCTGGCTCGGCAGAAGTAGTTGTAAAAGTACGTCCACAAGCGTCGTTTTCCCGGCTCCCGTGGTACCGACTATCCCTATCTTTTCTCCTCGCTTGATCTCAAGGTCTACCCCTCGCAAAGACGAGAGTTCACTGTTGGGGTAGCGATATGCTACGTTCTCTAACCTGAACAGTGTGTTATCACCACACACTTTTTCAGGCTCTAAACGATTTTTACCGTCAGAGCTCTCTTGAGACTGTACCCCTTCCCAAACCTTGTCTACCACGGCCTGGCCGGCGACCAGCGAGGTGAAGGAGTTGTAGAGTTGCTGGGCGGCTGGAAGCATTCGGAGGGCGGCTGCTCCATAGAGAGCAAGAAGAGGAATGCTTTCGTTGACGTTCCATCCGCGGACATGGGAGAGTACGACGAAGCCAACAATGCAACCAAAAAGTAGGCTCTCGATAAAGTACTTCGGCATGAGAGAAAAATACTGAATATTGACGGTAGCGCCGATGGTTTCTTCGGCCGCCTTCAAAAAGCGCTCTCGAAAGTAACCCGCATTTCCAGCAATCTTGACAGCCTTGATGCCCTGGAGCGCCTCGGTCGCTGCCTTTTGTCTTTCGGCGTTGGCTTTTACCAACACCCGACCCTGGGCCCGGATGAACTCCCGATTAAATCTAAAGAGTAGCCAGTAAACGGTTGCGAAAGAAGTGAAAGTCGCCAGTGCAACCATGGGCTTTGCTATCACCAGGAGGAGTACGAGAAAAACCACCTCGGTTCCCCGAGTCAAGACCATCACGCATTGCTGGAGGATACCACAGACACTGCGAGCTTCGCCGAGCACCGCATTGATAAGCTTTGAAGAATGCTGTTGAATGTGCCACTCGTAAGGATTGTCCAGATACTGGGTGAGCAGACGCCCGGCTATGTTCTTGTACTGATCCCAAGAGATTTTGATCCCGTAATAGGTGGACACCCCGGAACTAATGGTGCCGGAAAGAGCCGCGAACAGCACGACCACGCCGAGGAGAAGAAAGCTCTGATCGTCCACAAAACCCTGGACGGCCCTGGGGAGTTTCCCACCGAGCAAAACAGTGAAAAACAGAGAGATGGCGGCGACTCCTGCTGTTTGTAGTAGGCTGGAGGCCACGGACAGAACGGCGAGGCCCGCGTAGCGTCGCTTGCTCTGGGTGTCCAGGATTTCAGAAAGCTTAGTCAGCATCGCCACGCACTTCGCCGTCCCTTCTTCTGCTTAATTCCTCAAAGACTGGCCCCAGTAAACCTCGAAGCCGAAGTGCTCCGTGGTCTGACAGGTGATCGTCGTCATAATACAATGCCTTTCCACCGTCAACCAGTCCGTCCCACTTATAAATGATTGGTGCTGGGTCAAGGACTCTACAACCCAAGGTAGCCGCGAACTGCGCGAAAGATGCATTTTCACGGAGATGTTCTTGCAGGGGCACAAGGATGGCCTGCTTACTTTCTGAGTCGATGACCGCCCAACGTCGCCGAAGCGCTTCGGTGCGGAATAAACCCCAGCGCACTCTGGGATTATCGAGCATTATGTAGGCAACGACACCCCGCTGCGTCAGGTCTTCTACAGTTTCGGCCAAATCACGATGGAGTTCAGGAACTCGATACGATTGCCAATATCCACAGATAACAACAGCCCTGGGAGCAACCCTATCTACAACACTGACTATTTCCCTGGTCCACGTATCACGCTGTCTACGATTGTTCGGTGATATCGTCGCTTCTTTGTAGAAGCCCAGAGGATTCTTGGAACCAGCTGCTGTCAACTGGACCCCACACATCCCCCGCTCTATTCCCAAAGAATCAAGGGCGGCGGCTAGACTCATAGCGTGGCTGTCTCCCCAAAGCAGAAAATCGACGTTTCCCGTACCTTGTGCTCCGATACTTCGCAAAGCTAAGTCGGGACGGCCAGGTTCATGCTCATACACAAAATTTCTTTCTCCGGTGGATTCGATTAGTTGTAACGAGCCCGGGTCCCAATTCCCCGGAAACCCGTCGTTCACTCGATACCACACACCGATCGAACCGCACACCCCTACATAAGCCAGAAACAGTATAAATACACCACGCCGCGTCTTTAACCAGGTGTGCCCTCTAAAAGGCGTCTCCACGTAATTCCAGGAGAGAAACCCCGCCCAAAAGCTCAGAATCACCACAAAAACCTTGGCCTCGACGCTGTACATGAGTCCCGTATAGTCACCGAACGCCATAAGCGGCCAGTGCCAAAGATATAGCGAGTACGACGCCAGCCCGATCTTCACCATAACGGGGTGAGCCAGAAGCCGGCCGGCTCGGGTCAGACCTCCCGCCTCGTTGCTCCATATCAGGAGCGCCGAGCCGAGACACGGCACCAACGCCGCCGTTCCGGGAAACGGCGTTTCCTTGTGAAAGAAGAACACAGCGTAGAAGATGAGACCCACGCCTAGCCAGGAAAAGCTCTCTCGAAAACGTTTGGGTATGGCCGGAGCAAACACCAACAGGCCACCCATCAAGAGTTCCCAGGCTCGGGTGGGAAGGTTGAAGAAGGCCGCCACTCCCTTTATTGGGGTGAGAAACACACCCAGGGCGAATGAGACCACCGCTATAGCGACTAATACCTTCCCCAGGCGGGCTCGAAAAAAGGGGTGCGCCCAGCAAAGCATGAGGAGGAGCGGAAAGAAAACATAGAACTGCTCTTCAACCCCCAGTGACCAGGTGTGCAGCAACGGCCGAATCTCCGGTGGGTCTCCAAAATATCCGCCCTGCACCACGCGCCAGAAATACACATTGGCCATCAGCAACGGCTGAGCGATAAGAGCACCCCCCAGGTCGACTAGATCCGCCGGTAACAGAATCAGATAGCTGGCAAGCGCTGTGAAGACCGTCACCACGAAGAGGGCCGGAACCAACCGCCGCACACGGCGCTCCCAGAAGTCGAGATAGGAGAAGGTACCGTTCTTGAGTTTCTTCAGGAGGATTGATGTGATCAGAAAGCCCGAGATCACGAAAAAAACATCAACGCCGACATATCCCCCTGGGAACCCCAAGTGGGCGTGATACATAATGACGGCGATCACTGCTATCGCCCGCAAACCATCGATGTCAGCTCGGTACCTCATATCGAAAAGCCCTCTATCTAATCCTGGTGCCCTTCGCACACCAATAAGGCTCAGTATCCGAAAACTTCACTTGCTGAACCCCCGCCTGCTCCATCATGCTCCGTATCTCTGCTCGAGAAAATTGCTGTTCCAATGGTGTGCCGAACCTGTCGAGAGCGTCATTTCGCATCACATAGAAACTTCTATCACCATAAAATGATAGTGGTATCCGTGCGTGGAGGTTGCTGCCGGGAAGGACCATTTTAAAAAGATAACTGAGCCGGGCTAAGGGAAAGTACACCAGACCGGCGATCACGTCGCAAACTCGCCTCTTCAACGCACCCGGCAGCCTGGAAATCGCCGCCCTCAACAACTCGGACAACCTGTGCAGAGCCTTGAATAGAGCACCACGATTCTCGAAACTGTAGTACAGATAGATGAGGACGGTGCCACCCATCTTCGCCTTTTTGGTAATTTTCTCCAGGGCCGCCGCTGTGTCTGGAATGTGATGCAGTACACCCAGTGAAATGACAAGATCAAAGGTCTCGTCCGCGAATGGTATCTCGTCCACTCCCGCCGTCTGCAACAAACTGGAGGCCACCGTGAGTATCGCAAGCCCGCGTAACGCCGCTTACTGCGGGAGTCCAGGATGTCTGACAATTTACTCAGCATGGCTGTGGAATCCCTCATTCTCCATACTCAAATCCCGAAAGACATCTTCAAAATATTCGCGCAAGCGCAACGCACCGAAATCGTTCAGGTGTGCTGCATCCTTGTAGGAAGGAAGACCGCCCGGGTTCAGACTCACCCAACTATACTGGACGCTGGCAGGGTCCAGGGCAATAAGCTTGTCGTGCTTAGCCAACAGTTTGGCCAATCGGCTATTACGCTGATTCCATTCACTCCTTGTCTCTAAGCGCGTGGGAGGGGTGGTCGACTGTAAGATCGGCCAGCGGCGAACTAGCGGTTCATAGCGATACGGGCTACCCTCCAAAGGACCCCAGCAGCGCAGGACACTTTGTACTACATAGGGTCTTGCACCAAGTTGCTCTAGCAAAGCGAGAGTCTGGGTGAAATCCTCCTCAAACGAAGGAGAGAAATAGCCGGGCCAGTGGGCGTGCATAAAAACAACCGGGCTGGCCTGGCTGTTAAGGGTGCGCTCAAGCAGTGCCGCCCAGCCGTTTTTCCAACCTTGGTCGCATCGAACCACTCCGTCGGCATAGTTCCAGGACACCAGGGGCGGGGTGATACTCCTGGTGACCATCAGCCCCTTTAGCCTATAAGATCTAGCTAGCTCATCCATGACCGGAGCTAGCGACATGGCGTGGCTGTCTCCCCACAGTAAAAAGTCTATCTCGTCTCGGGAGAGGTCTCCGATCTCCCGAAGGTTCGGCTCGGTCGCCAGGGGATTTACTTCATGTATCAAGCTTCGATAGTCCATCCTGGGCTCGTGGACCTGTATCATTTGCAGGTCCCAATTTTCTCGGAACCCATTGTTGGCCCGGTACCAAAACCCAATCGTTCCGCAAACTACCACATAAGCCAGGAACAACAAGAGCACACTACGCCGAGTCTTCAGCCAGGTGTGCCCTCTAAAGGGCGTCTCCACATACTTCCAAGAGAGAAAGCCGGCCCAGAAGCCGATGAGCAGTGCCAGCACTTTCGCCTCGATCGAGTACAACAAGCCAGTATAATCGCCGAAGGCCATGAACGGCCAGTGCCACAGATAGATCGAATAGGAGGCCAGACCGATCTTTACCATAAGGGGGTGAGACAGCAGTCGACCGACCCGGGTGAGATGACCGGCTTCGTTGCTCCAGATGAGCAAAGCCGCACCCAGGCAGGGTACCAGCGCGGCAGTACCTGGAAACGGCGTCTCCTTGTGAAAATAGAAAACAGCATATGCAATGAGGAGCGCCCCCAGCCAGGACACTCCTTCTCGCAGCCATTTGGGAGCCGCGGGGGAAAAGACCAGCAGGCTGCCAATCAAAAGCTCCCAAGCTCGCGTCGGTAGGTTAAAAAAAGCAGCGACTCCTTTAATCGGAGTGAGAAAAACACCCAGTGCCAAAGAGGCCACCGCTAAACCCAGGAGTACTCGCCCCAGGTGGGTTCGCAGGTAAAGACTGCGCCAGCAAATCATCAAGAAGAGAGGAAAAAGTACGTAAAACTGCTCCTCCACCCCCAGCGACCAGGTATGAAGCAGCGGCCGAATCTCCGGAGGATCCCCAAAATATCCACCTTGGACCACTCGGCAAAAATAGACATTAGCCAGCAGGAGAGGCTGAGCGATCAAAGAGCCACCCAGATCTACGAGGTGCGAAGGCAGGAGAATCAAGTAGCTCATCAGCGCGGTGAAGACCGTAACTACGAAAAGCGCCGGCACCAGACGCTTGACACGGCGCTCCCAGAAATCTAGATAAGAGAAGGTGCCGTCCCGCAGCTTCTTTAGCAAAATAGACGTGATCAGAAAGCCTGATATCACGAAGAAAACGTCGACACCGACGTAGCCACCTGGAAAGCCCAGGTGGGCGTGATACATAAGGACAGCGATGACGGCCACCGCCCTCAGACCATCAACATCCGACCGATACTTCATACTAAAAGAAACCTCCCCAACCGTACCCCAACCGCGTTAGCTTCATTTTTTTTCCACATGAAGCTCCTCTGCAAACCTCCCTCCCCAAATTTCTAACAGGCTCCCTAGGGCTTCGGTCCACGCCTGGTGGCACAACTGACACACCCAGGGGTCAATCAAACGCCGTCAATGAGGACCATTCGCGACTAGAATAACCAGCGGGCAATGTTAATGAGGGTCATAATGCTGATTCCACGTTTCAGAAATGAAAGCCCGCTCTTTCCCTTTTCAGGAACATACACTATATCCCCGTCGTGGATGGGCACGGCGGCAATATCAGCCTTTCCCTCTTTGAAGTATTCTTCGAGATTGTACTCTTCGTTCTCTTCACGATTTTTCTGAACATCGTCTGAGCGCACAACCATGATCTGGCGAATGTCGGAGTCCTTACCTACTCGTGATGGGAGCAGATCCAGGAGAGTCTCATCCCCTCTTAGAGGCACGGCCCCTGGATTGGATACAGCACCCAGTATCACGGCCTGGCGGGCCGGCACAACCAAAATGTCACCTTCGCGCAAGGTTTGCGCCTCTTCCGGCAATGGCTCAGTTGATTCTGGCGAAAGGTTCAAGATGATCGGCTCGGGCAAAGAAGAGCGGACCAGGCGTACGCGCTTTAAGGAGGCCTCTTCCTTGGCCCCACCTGCCGCTAGAATCGCCTGATAAGGGCTTCCGCTAACCCGGCTCAACGAATAGACGCCCGGTGCAGTCACTTCCCCCACGACATTGACCGGCGCACCCGGAAGGATATACAGAATATCACCGGACCTCACCTTAGTGAGACCTCCACCGACTTCAGGCTTTAGTGAAAGTTCTATTCTTTCTTCTCCCCGCAAGAGTACGGCGCGGTCAGAATCAGCCTTTGCGGAGAGCCCACCGGCAGCGGCAATCACGTCGAGCACCGAACCTCCGACTCCCACTCGAAAGGTACCTTGGTTTCGGGCCTCCCCCAGAACCGCCACCGAGTGCTGGGCCACCTGCACCAGGCCCAACCGGAAATCAGGCTTTCGCAGTTCCCTGGCCAGTTTACCCTGGACCTCTTTACGAAGATCCGCCAGGGTGCGGCCGGTTGCTTGCACTTCACCGATCAGAGGATGATAGAAAAAGCCGTCGACCCTCACCGTGTAGGTACTGGGCAGATCCGGCAGGCTGGCCACGTGTAAGACGAGCTGATCGCCCGCGCGCAAGACGTGATCCTCCGGTGAAAGGGGAACCAGAGAACCGCCCTGCAATTCCGGCACCTGCACCGGATTCCCCGCGGCGGGTACCCCACCGCCTGCCTCCTGAGCCAGGCTTGGGCTCCCGCAGAAACAAAGAAGCAGAACGATCTGAAGTATGGTGAAAAATGATTTTCTCATTGAAGCATTCTCTCTCCCTGCCGAAAGTGGCGACCGTTCGACTGTACCCCTAAATGGCCCTTTGCTAAGCATGCTGGAGAGTTGGTCAATTTAGGGAACGCTGGAGAGAAATAGGTGGGCCAGGGTGCACAGCGGCTTGTCGTAGGGCTCCTAGCTTCCGCTCGGCCCCTGCTCTTTCTCCAGGTCGATGATTTCCTGCTCGGAAAGTTCCGTGGCCTGTTGAATCTGCTCTCTCGTGAAACCCATGGAGAGCATCCGCCGGGCGACCTCTTGGCGGCCCTTTTTCAGTCCCTTTTTCAGGCCCTTTTCCAGGCCTTTTTCCAGGCCTTTTTCCAGGCCTTCCTTTTCCCAACTGGTCATTAAATCCATGACAGTCTTTGTCTCCTCCGGTGGCAAACTCTCTACTTCATCATGAAACCTGATCTTTTCTACTGGGTCAAGCCGTAGATAGTGATCGACGAAATGCGAGACCAGCATGGAGCGAGCTTTATCCAAATTTTGCCTGCCCAAAAGCCGGAGGCAAGCTGTCTTGACCGCAGGTCGATCTTTTTGTTTGATGTGCATCCTGCTCATGAGCGCGGCGGCGACGGGATTATCCCGTCGTACAAAGTCTTGCCATTGCAATCGGTTGAGTTGAATCGTGCGGTATCGGAAACAGAGGGGCTGGAAATCCGGAAATTTGATTTCAAAGCTCGATGGAGCCGGTTTACGAGGAGACGAATAAGAGAGCATTGCTATCGGATAGACCGGGACCCGATGGCGCTGAATTAGGATGGAGCAATAGGTGAACAGAAGAGTTCTTTGAAGAGACGGTCGTGTACACCCATTTCCGCGGGTTGCTTTCCGGCCTAAGAGGAAAAGGACCTCTTCAGGCGCCCTAGTAGCGCCCCCCCCTTTGCAGTACTTTCGGCAATGGTTTGTGCGCCTGTCACTAACGAGCACACTTTACCCAAATCCGGATGACCTATACAAAAGGATTGAAAGACTCTTGCATAAAGATGGCCTTCATCACCGCCATGTCGCTATCCGCCCCTCACATTTCTAAACACCCCTGGCTTGGCCCGGTCCTGGCCGTTCTGGCGGTTGTGGTGTTGGGGTTGACGCTCGTGCTTTTTCCCACCCGGTTGAATCCCGGGGTGCCGATCGCGCTGGGGGGCATACTGGCCGTGATCACGGGCCTGGCCAGGCTGGGTGCGGGAACCGGGCCGTACGCGGAACCACGGAGCGACCTGGCACTGGCCTTTTTAGCCTGGATGGCCATCTGCACGGCCTTCACCATCGACACCCACCTCAGCCTGCGTTCCCTGGGCTCCATGGTGGGAGGTACGGCTTTTCTGGTGGCCTGCCAGGTCGGGATCCGAAGCCGGGAGCAGTGGAGGCAGATGGCCCATGCCCTGGTGCTGGTGTGCCTGGGGGCCTCGGTCCACGCCTGGTGGCTGGGGCTCACGCAGTACTCCGGCAGCGGCGCCCTCAGGCCGCTGATGGGCACGTTTGTAAACCCGGACACCTTTTCCGTACTACCGCTGGTCGGCCTGGTGGTGGTGCTGGGGCTGGTGGAAAAGTCCGCCCCCTGGCTCACCTGGGTGCACCTTTTGTGCGCAGCCTTTCTTTTTGCCACCCTGCTGGCCACCGGTTGCAGAGCCGCCCTGGTGGGTTTTGGCCTGGCGGCGCTGTTTTTGCTCGGCACGCTGTGGCGGCAGCGCTCTCGCAGCATTGAAAAGACCAAAATGTTCGTGGGGTTTCCTCTCGTCCTGGCCCTGCTCTTTCTGCCGATCTTCGGTCTGCAATCAGCCTTCTGGGGCAAGTGGATGAAAACCCTGGGGGCAGATCTGGTGGCCCAGGAAGAGATCCGGATGGAGCTTTTGACCCACGGCTGGAAGGCGATTGCCCACCACCCGTTGGTCGGCTCCGGTCCGGGTACGTTTGGCCTGAACTACCAGACCTACCGTCCCGCCAATCACGACACCCACTACGTCGATATCGCCCACAACGACTTTCTGGAAGTGGGAGCCGAGACAGGGATACCGGGGCTAGTGCTCTGGGTGGCGCTGCTGGTGTTGGCCCTGCGCGGGCTTCTTCCCCTTATCCGCTCCGGCCGCCGGCCCACCGAGGCGGCCGCAGTGGGGGCAGGCCTGGTGGCGCTGGCGGTTTTCTCCTTGTTCAACTTCATCATCGTCCAGCGGCCGGTGCTCTGGGTGCACCTGTGGCTCTTCGGCCTGGCGTTCTGCTTTCCCACTTCCCGCAAGCAAGCCAAAGAGGGGCTTGCCCGGCGTCTGCTGAGCTCGCTGTTTCTGGGGCTTATGGGGACAGGGACCGTCTACCTGGGATGGAGCACGGTGATGGCCGATGGCCAGATTCTGTATGCTCGAAGAGCCGAGGCTGCCCTCAACCTGGAACAAGCAGAAAAGCTGTACAGCCAGGCCATCGACCAACAGCCCTGGCGCTCCTCCACCCTGCTGGCCCAGGCCAGGATCGTGGAGAAACTCCAGGCCTTCAACGGAGACGATAGGCAGGAGCAGCGTCTGGCCCTGCTCACGGCAGCGGATAAGCACAGTTCCCGAAACCTGGACGTCTTGCTCCCGCTAGCTCAAGCGCTTCGTGAGGCCGAACGCACAAAAGAAGCTGAAGAGGTGTTTGCCCGGGCATCCGAAGTGGCGCCCCACCACCGGCAAGTCTTCGACAACCAACTCACCTTCTTGATCGAGGAGGGACAGCTAGCTGAGGCCGCTCGCCTATTGGCGACTCGCGCCTACCGGGACAGCACCTATCAAAGCCGGTTTTCTCTCGTCTTATACGTGCTGGAGGAAAGTATTCCAGGGGAAGGGACCGAGATCGCCTCGAAATGGCTCGGAGCTCACCCCAATCAGCGCGGCTACGACCAGGTAGAGAAGGTGATCGAGCGGGCCAAAAAAGACAAGAAATGGGATATTGAAGAGAGGTTTCTGAAAGTCCTGAAGCAGGCCCGCCCCGACGATCTGTGCCTGGAGAATCGATTAGCGGCCGCTATCGGCAGGCGCTCAGGCCCCGAGGCCGAGTTTGAAGCCCTCCGTCGAGCAGCTCACGACGGCGTGGAGAAGACCGACCCCTGTTACCACACCCTGCTCAAGAACTTGAGCAAGCTCGCGCAAGGGTTGAACCGGGAAGAGGAAACAGTCCCTACCCTGCGCGAGTTGCTGACTCTGGCCCCCCAGCAGTCCTGGGCTCGGATAACCCTTGCCGAGATCCTCGAGCGCGAAGGTGACCCGGTGGCCGCCGTCAACCTCTTGCGCTCGGGCCTGGAGATGCTACCGGACGATGCTGAGTTGGTCCTTGCTCTAGCCCAGCAATTTGAGCGCCAGGGGTCTCGCCAGTTGGCCCTCAACTACTACCGAGAGGCCTTGCGGCTTAAACCGGGGCTAAAAGATGCACAGAAAAAAATCGATCAATTGTTAAGCCGATAGGAATTTGACACCAGTGCGACGATTCAACTATCATAGGAAAATATTTTTTAGAAGATGAGGGGAAGCATGCTTTTCAAAGGAAAAAGTTTCTTATTGGGGATCCTACTCCTTGCTACCGCGGTGGCGGTGGCAGCGGCACGAGAGAATGGTCCTGTGGTGGTGGGTGATTTGACCCTAACGCCGCCCAGCAATTGGGCACAAACCACCGTACCTTCCGACGAGCC
Source organism: Vulcanimicrobiota bacterium (assembly GCA_041676625.1). GTDB lineage: Bacteria > Vulcanimicrobiota > Xenobia > Xenobiales > JADMJV01 > JAEXNA01. Next base: position 2,886 of record JBAYRN010000083.1, on the reverse strand, counting down.
TAACACCAGGGCCGTGTTTGCCAGCAAAAATCCCGCCGAAGACCAGGGATTGATGATGATCTCCGTGGTTCCGAGAAAAGGGCGCTCCCTCGACAGCGTGGTCTCGGCTACCCGCCAGTACATCACCAAGAAGATGGACGGAGTGGTGGAGTACGAAGGAGAGACCGAAGTCGACGGGTTGCCGGCTTACAATTTTGCCTATGAAGGTCGCTCTGAGCACAACGAACAAGGAAATCGGAAGTTCCTGCGAACGATCGTGGCCCGGGGAGACTCGTTCTATATCTTGCACGGAATCGCCGACCATGGACCATTCACCAAGCATGCAGGAGCAATGCGAGAGATCGTAAAGTCTGCCAAGTGGACTGACTAAAATGGGGAGTAAATTTATGAAGAAGAACAGATTGATTGCGGGAGTTACGCTGACGGCTTTTCTAAGCCTATCCACCCCGATCGTGGCCAGCCCCCTACCAGTCCCAGAAACCGGCGTCGTGGTCAGTAGCGAAGGAGACGTGCGACACGGAGAGCACTCCATCCAAACCGGAAACAACGGCACCGTGACCATTGCGCTGCCCTCCGGCAGTTTTGTAAGGTTTGCCCCGAATTCCGAGTTTCACCTAGTCGAAGGCAAAGAGACGTCGGAAGTCTACCTCATGCGCGGGCGGCTCATGGCTAGCGTTCAGGCACCATTGACCATTCGAACCTTCCGCTCCAACGCGGTCGCCACCAAAGGCGAGTTCGTCTTGGAGACGTCGTCCACCGGTACCGGGCTCCACCGTTTCCACGGAGACGCCAACCTGGTTTCCAACCTCTCTGAAGAGATCACCTTTTCCAAATTAAACGAGCTCGACCAGGGGGTCGATGCCGCCAAACTCGCCTTTGGTCCGCTGGCTTTTTCTCAGTCGATCGGGGAACCAGTCACCTTTGGTGCTCAAGACCGGGGCCAACCCGGTGCAGAGGATGATGACGACGATGACGACGGAATGGGAGACCTTAATCCCGACCAGGACATCTCCAACCCCGGACGCACCGATGGCACAACGGACACGCCCAGGGGTCAATCCACCGTCAATCCCTCAACCCCTCCTGCTGGGGGACCATCCTCTAATCTCTGGACCGTCCTGGGAATAGGGGGCCTGATCGGAGTCGTGGCTGCTCTCCTGGGCAGTGGGGGCAGCGATGACGATTCGGTGATAATCCCACCCCCTCCGGCTCCGGTACCACCACCACCGCCGGTGCCTTCACCTTCGCTGCCTTAAAAACAACGACGTAGCGAAAGACGGCGAGGGAAAGGGTGCAACCAGGCCCTGGGCTTCGATGATGGCGTATTCATCGGAGTTGTAGGTGGCTCCGGCTGCTGAATCCTGATCGAACTCCGGGCGACTCCACTCCACATTGCTCGAGTGATTCGAGAGAATGACGAGATCGTGAAGAAATCTCTGGAAGAGCGTTTTCTTGAATTAGGGGAGCGGGTCAGATCGCTGACGGCCCCTACGCTAAGTTTGCCCGATTTTTTGGCCCAACACGGAGTCCTGTCTCAGCTTTACTCGAAGGAAAGAAGCCGCGAGTTGATTTTCCCTGGCGGGGCTTGCTCTCCGGGATTTGAAGCGGCGCAACAAAATGCGGTACGGGCGGCCAGATTTGCTCTGCACTCCTCGGTTTTTCTGCAGCACATTTTCGACCAGTTAGAAACCGAAGGGGTGCGAGCCCTGACTTTCAAAGGGGCAGCGCTTTCTCAACTACTCTACGGAACACTCACCTGTCGGCCCTTCGGCGATATCGACCTCCTAGTCGCTCCTCAAGACGCCGAGAAAGTCCAGGCGATCTTGTTGAAAATGGGGATGCGGCGAACCTATCCCTCAGGCTTGTCAGCGTCTCAGGACCGTGCACTTATCCGCTTCAGCAAGGCTATGAATTTCATCCAGAAGAACGGTAGCTGTTCCGTCGATCTTCATTGGCGCTTGCTGTCTCAATGGGTGGCTCTCGAGATCCCCTTCGACACCCTCTGGGAGCGGAAACAGGTGCTGGATGTCGAGCTCGGCAGGTGGCCTACCCTGGGAACCGAGGATCAGGCCTTATTCTTGATCATGCACGGGGCCCAGGACGGCTGGGGTAGCCTGAAGACACTTCTAGATCTGGCTTGCCTCGTGGAGCAGAGATCGGTGGACTGGGAGCTGGTCGCCCGGACCGCCAAAGCCCGAGTGCCCTTGCTGAGCCAGGGTCTGGGGTTGGTGTGCGATCTACTCGCGCTCCCGCCGATCCAAGAGTTCGAGCCGTCTTTTCAAGACCCCCAGAAGGCCTTTCTCTTTCTTAAAGAGGCCATGCTTACCGAAGGCCCTCCTCACCACCGCCTGCTGCACTCTCACCTGTGGAACTGCTCCCCGCTGGAAAGAACCTTGCGCAGTATTCGCGCCCTCCTGACCCCCGCAGTCGACGACATCTGCAGCCTGAACCTCCCACCCGCCTGCATAAACTTCTATGTGGCCCTCCGCTGCTTTCGGTTGCTGAAGAAGGCCTGGGAGAGGAGCCGGAGGAGCTGAGAGGTTTACGTATGAATTCTCACCGCATCGGGGCATGCAGCCTGGCGCTGCATGATCATGCGGCGCCGCTCGGCATGGTTGTCTGGCGGAGTGGAAGCGGCAGGGTTTGAGGCGCCACATGCGGCGGGCAGGGGGCGCCACATGCGCGCGCGGGCGAAGGATTCAGCGTGGCATTGCATGATCATGCAGCGCCGCGCGGGGGCAACGCAAGCTCCGGCGCGCCGCCCGTAGCGGGTCGGTCTGGCTCTCAGTCGGTCAACGAGTCGGGGTCTACGCCCAGTTCGCGGAGTCGTTGAGCGAGAATTTCAGATCTTCGAGCTTCTTGCTCGGCTCTTCGAGCTTCTTGCTC
>JBAYRN010000082.1:0-25580 GCA_041676625.1 Vulcanimicrobiota bacterium | reverse complement strand
CAGCGGCCAAGGATCAGACGATAAGTGGTCAGAGTGGCGGTGGCTCTGCGGGCAAACTCATGAACCTGCGACACCCCCAGAGTGAGCAGCATGTCCAGACGAAAGTAGGCGGGGTTTGTGATGTGAGATTTCATACCCCATTTTAACCCATATAGGCCATCTTAGTCAAAAAATAGACAGCAAAGAAAACGCACAACCAAGCCGTTTGAGAAATTTTTTAGAGATGATCTAAGGAGTCTAAATGGAGGCTGATGACCGAAAATCCTAAAAAGTTGAAGGGATGCCGCAGAGGGGCTCTGAGTGGCTCCTGAAGAGGTGTTTGAGGGCGAGGGCTTGGAGCCTCGGATCTGCCGGCCTGGGGAGAAAAATATCCACAACGTCCTTCAGCCAGTTGAACACTGGGAGGGCTCCTAAATGTTCAACGAAAGCTCCTTTCAGCTCCCGAAGCCCCGGCAGCCCGGTGCTAAGCAGTCGCTAGCTCTGGGCTCGCGTCAAGCCGCTGATTGCCCGGATCTGGTTAAAGGACAAATCCGCACCCAAATCGCTTGCCAAAGCTCCTTTCAGCTCCCGAAGCCCCGGCAGCACCGAGATGATCACGTGCTCTCCCTCTAGTCGATATTCCAAACGATCTCCAGGCTGGATTTTCAAGGCCTGCCGGATAGAACGTGGGATCGTCGTCTGCCCCTTCGCTGTCACAATGGAATGCATAGCCAATTCTCCTTACTTAGAAAATTCTCCTTACCTGGCAAAACAGCCTTCCTTCCCACCTTGGAGTTTCAACGACCCCCAAATCGGAAACATCCTATCAATGTCGAACTTCCTCACCTTAAGGTCCGAAGAGCCCCGGGACCACGACGCCATCAGCTCCATTCTCGAGGCAGCTTTTAGCAAAGGGAAGGAGTATCGAGGCGAAACCGAGGTTGCCATTGTCCACGGCTTGAGAGAAGCCGGAGACCTCTCCGTTGCCCTCGTGGCCGAGGAGGACAACCAACTCGTCGGATACATCGCGTTTTCCCCCGTCTCTGTCGGAAGCGTACCCTCCAACTGGTTCGGTCTGGGGCCACTCTGCGTGCGACCGGATCGGCAGGGGCGAGGGATAGGCCGTGCACTCGTCGAGGAGGGCCTTAGGTTGATTCGATCTGTCGATTCCGAAGGCTGCGTGGTACTGGGAGAACCCGAGTATTACGGGCGCTTTGGCTTCCACTGTGATGCGCGGTTGACCTTGCCCGAGGTGCCCCCTCGCTACTTCCAAGTGCTCGCTTTTGGTCGAGACGTTCCGCTCGGTCCGGTCGCGTACGCGGCGGCCTTTAGGGACAACTAACCCACCCGGAACTCTCTCACGAAGTCGCCACCGGCGACCCCATCGCGATCTCCGTCCAGGGCCTGGCCGAACGGGTCTTGCAAGTGGGACGCAGAGGCCACCAGGCGATAGTCGCCGCTGGATAGTCCGCTGACATCGAAGCCTATCTCATTGGTCAGAAGGCGGACCTCTTTGGGTGCTCCCAGCTTCACCGTGTTGCCTTCGGAGTCCAGGATACGCCAGGCCTCTGGTTGATTGGCACTCCTGGTGTCCAGAACGTTGTCGAACTTGACCACCATCTTGGAGAGCTTGCCCGAACGGCTCTTCTCCTCACGCACCGAGAGGGTGGGAGGGGGGAGGGTTTCGGTCAAGGCACGACCGGCGTTCACTCGCCCGGCGCCGAGGAGTCCTGCCTCGTTCGGGTTGAGCGCGTCGATGTTGTCGGCGGTCCCGGCGATCTGCGCCCACCGCTGCTCCCGATTCCATTCCGGATGAGCGCTGCGCACCAGGGCGTCCACGCCCAGGGCCACCGGGCTTGCCATGCTGGTACCGCTCAGGCTACCCACCCGGTCCAACGGGATGGTGGAGAGGATGTCTCGACCCGGAGCGGCGATATCGATACCGTGACCGTAGTTTGAGAAGGAGCTTCTTTTGTCCACCCGCCCGGGAGCGGTGTCGGTGCTGGCCACCAGCACCACGTCTTCGAAGGCCGAACGAGCCGGGTTCAGGGCTCCCGAGTTGCCGGCGGAGTTGAAGAGCAGAACGTCGTTGTCGGCCAGAGCGCGGTAGGTCGAGGCGATGGCCTGGTCTCCCACAAAGCCGTCGATATTGAAACTGGTGTTGATGCTCTTGGCACCTTGATTCAAAGCGTAGAGATACGACTCCACCACCACGGCGGTGTTATATCCCCGCTTACCTCCCGAAATTCGCAAAGCCATGGAATTGGCTCCCGGGGCCACCCCGGTGGCCCCGTTCATGTTGCCGGCCGCGTGCAAGATACCGTGGACGTGGGTGTGGTGGCTGCTGCCGATGTGGTGGGGGTCGTTGTCGTTATCGCTCATGTCCCAGCCGATGATGTCGTCGATCCGGCCGTTGTTATCATCGTCCTTGTGGTTTCCCGCGATCTCGTCGGGGTTGACCCAGATCGACGGCTTGAGTTGCTTGTGGTTGGCATCGATCCCGGTGTCGGTCACGGCGGAAAGCACCGAAGATTGCCCCCGGGTCTTTTCCCAGGCCGGCTCGATGTTAATGATATCCAGATGGCGCGGCTTTTGCGGCAGGGGAGGGAGTTGCTCGGTGGAGCCTTTCAACGGCTTGTCATACGGCTCACCACCGTAGTGATAATTCGGCATAACTTGCATGCCGGGGTAAGAGCCCTCGATATCTTCCGGGTCCAGCCCTTGTTGGTGCAGGAGCAGAAAAGTGGCCTCCCCGGCTTTACCCAGAACCCGATCGACTTTATCGCCGAAAACCTCGGAAAACGAGCCGATCTCTTTTTTGGGAATGCACACGACATAGCTTCCCGGGATGGCCTGTCGCACCACCCCCGGGTCAGGCTTTGCCGGCGGCTCCGCCGGGCTCCCCTGCAGAACGACTTCATCCTGCGGCTCCTTGCTGGTTTCCGCGGCACGGTGGACAGCAGCTTTTAACCCTGGATTAAAAATCGGGACGGCCTTAGGCCTGATGGGAGAGATGCTCATGGTGATCTCATCATGCGATGGGAGGGGGAAGAAGAAATCGCCAACATGTTACCGTTGGGACATTTCCGGTCTCAATTTCTTCCACACGAAGGACTTAGTCTCCCCGAAGTCCTAATGGGCAGCCCCATGAAGAAGAACCTTTTCTGGGGTCCGGTCCTTGCCTTCGCGCTGGCCGGGTGCACCCAAACACCACCCGACCCCACCGCAGCTACCCCCACGCCGGTTGCTTCCACCGTCGCTGTTACAGCCACTGCTACCCCTATCTCTACTCCTGAGCAAGCCACTTTCAGCGCAGAGATTGAAGCTCAGGCCACGGCCCTTGCGCCCAAATTGTTGGACTCCTCGTCGGCTTCGGCCGAACTGCGCAAGCAAGAAAACGGTCCGGCTTTCGTTTATCTCGCTTCCAGCTCTGATGATCCCGCGCTCCTCGCGGTCGCCCTTCAAGGTATGAAGGAGACCTACAGCACTTTCGCCGGGAGTAAAGACAAGAACCCGGTCGATGAGACCTACATCGCGGCCCTACTAAGAAACCTGGACCACAGCGAAAAGCCGGTTCTGTATTGGGCCCTCAAGGCCGCTCAAACCACCCAATTGCGGGACGCCGACTATCCCCAGGTGGCTGCAAAGCTCAACGAAATCGCCCGTAACCACAGCGAAATCGGAGCCCGCCTCGAGGCCATTGAATCCCTGACTTCGGGCGGAGGTGAATGGAACAAGAGTGAAGACACCTTGAAAACCATGGCCGAAGCTCTGAAAGCAGAGCCGGCGCTGGCCAGCACAGCCATGTTTCGCATGGCCCACAAGAGCCTTGGCTACCAGAGCGAACTCCAACCGGTCCTGGTCTCCCTGCTCGACCACCAGGACCCGGGTGTCCGAGGGCGCGCCCTCTCGCTGGTTCTCGTGAATGTGCCTGAGGCTGAAAAGCAGGGCCTTGTAGAGAAGGTGCAGGGCCTGCTCTCAGATCCCCACCCCTTCGTTCGCTCCCAGGCTGCCTCGGCACTCGCCGCTGCCCGAAACAATCTGCAGTCAGTTCCGAAACTCATGCCGCTACTGGCCGATCAGGCCAAGAACACCTACGACATCTCCTACCCCAACCTGTTAGGCCAAACTTCAAGAGTTCACCACGACGGGAGCGCCTGGTCTCGAGTGGACGACGCCACTCTCAATTCCTTGCAGCGAATCAGCGGGTCCATGGGACAGGACAAGAAGTTCGATTACGGCAAGGTGAACCCCAAGACCTCGGCCGAGGATATCGCTCGAGAAGTCACTCGGGCCAAAGAGTGGTTCGAGAAGAACAAAGCCGAGTTTAGCTGATCGTGGTGATACCGCTTCCGGGTTAAAATTCACCCCGTTCTTAATCTTGACTTTTTTAGTAGGGATTGATAGGCTCAGGCCGCGAAGTGCTCACTAAAGATGCTTAAGTTGACAACGAAATCCAGTTACGGTCTGCGTGCCTGCTTGACCCTGGCGGCCTCCAACGACCGCCTCTCCTCAGCAGAGATCGCGGAGCGTGAACAGATTCCCCGGCGCTATCTCGAACAGATCCTTTCCTCTCTCAGACAGAGTGGACTGGTTCAGTCCGTGCGCGGGGCCAAGGGTGGCTATTCCCTTGGTAAACCCCCCGAGCAGATCACGGTGGCCCAACTGGTGAAATCCGTGGAGGGCATCCTGCCCCCCATGCTTTGCACCAACCCCGAACTCCAATCTGAAACCTGTCGTTCCGACTCGGACTGCAACTGTCGCGGTCTGTGCAGCGAGTTAGAAAGCTCGGTGGCACGCGTCTTGGAAGGCACAACGTTGGCCGACATCTTGAGCGGCAGAAAGAGTTTAAGCACTACCACTACGGGCAATGCTCATGGTGGATAACTAGAAACAAGCAAGAGGTAGTATCATGGCTAAAACCCCCCTTATAGAAATCAAGAATCTTCACGCCGAAATCGAAGGACAACCGATCCTGCGCGGCCTGAATCTCACCATCAACGAAGGAGAAATACACGCGCTGATGGGCCCCAACGGCTCCGGCAAGTCCACTCTCTCCAATGTGATCATGGGTCACCCCGCTTATGAAGTGACCGAAGGGCAGATCCTGTTTAAGGGCGAGGACATCACCGAAGCCGAGGCCGACCAGCGCGCGAAGGCCGGCATCTTCCTGGCTTTTCAATATCCCACATCCATTCCCGGGGTCTCCATGGGCAACTTCTTGCTGGCTTCGGTGAAAGCCATTCGGGGGGCCGAAAATGTGAAACCTCTGCCCTTCCGCAAAGAGCTAATGAGCACCATGGAAGAGCTTGGGATCAACCGCGACTTTGCCCGCCGCTACGTGAACGACGGCTTCTCCGGGGGAGAGAAAAAGCGCTGCGAAATCCTGCAGATGGCACTCTTGAAGCCCACCCTCGCGCTGCTCGACGAAACCGACTCCGGTCTTGATATCGACGCCCTGAAAGTGGTGGCCGACGGAGTGAATAAGCAGATGACAGAACGCCCCGAGATGGCCGCCCTGGTCATCACCCACTACCAGCGCCTGCTCGACCACATCAAGCCCCACTTCGTGCACGTCCTGGTCTCCGGACGAATCGTCCGAAGCGGTGGTCCAGAAGTGGCTCTGGAGCTGGAAGAAAAGGGCTACGACGAACTCCTGAAGGCTCACGGCATCGCCCTTGAGCCGGCCAACGTATAGGAAAGGACAGTTCCATGTCAACAACAGATGCAGCACTCTTAGAAGAAGTCGGTAGAGACTACAAATACGGCTTCCACGATACCGAGGCTCCCCTCTTTAAAAGCGAAAAGGGGCTGACCGAAGAGATCGTCCGAGCCATCAGTGGCCGCAAGAACGAACCTCAGTGGATGTTGGACTATCGCTTGAAAGCCCTGAAACACTTCAACGAACGGCCTATGCCCAACTGGGGTAGCGATCTTTCCGAGATCGACTTCGCCAACATCCATTATTACGTGAAGCCCACCGAAAAAACGGAAAAATCGTGGGACGATGTTCCTGACTACATCAAGGAGACCTTTGACAAGCTGGGTATCCCCGAAGCCGAGCGCAAGTTTTTGGCCGGGGTCTCGGCCCAGTATGAGTCGGAGGTTGTCTATCAATCCATCCGAGAAGATCTGGAAGCCCAGGGAGTCCTCTTCATGGACATGGACTCCGGACTGCGCGAGCACGAAGACATCGTGAAGAAGTACTTCGGCAAGATCATTCCCTACAGCGACAATAAGTTCTCGGCCCTGAACTCGGCCGTCTGGTCCGGCGGTTCCTTCATCTGGGTGCCCAAGGGCGTGGAAGTGGAAATCCCGCTACAAGCCTATTTCCGCATCAACACGGAAAACATGGGCCAGTTCGAGCGAACCCTGATCATCACAGAACCGGGCTCGAGCGTGCACTACATCGAAGGATGTACCGCCCCTACCTACTCCTCCGACTCGCTTCACTCAGCGGTGGTGGAGTTGATCGCGCTGGAAGGCTCGAGGATCCGCTACACCACCATTCAAAACTGGTCCAGCAACGTGTACAACCTGGTCACCAAACGAGCCCAGGCCTACAAAAACGCCACCGTCGAGTGGATCGACGGAAATCTGGGCTCCAAGGTGACCATGAAGTACCCGGCCGTGCACCTGATGGAAGAAGGCGCCCGGGGCGAAGTCCTGTCCATCGCTTACGCAGGCAAGGGGCAGTTTCAAGACGCCGGGGCCAAGATGGTGCACCTGGCACCCAACACCGCCTCCACCGTGCTCTCCAAGTCGATCTCCAAAGATGGCGGCGTCGCTTCTTACCGGGGTCTGGTGAAGGTCATGCCGAAAGCCCACAACGTGAAGTGCAACGTTCGTTGCGACGCTCTACTCCTGGACGAAAAGTCGACCTCCAACACCTTCCCTTACATGGAGATCGAGAACAAGAGCGCCGACATCGGCCACGAAGCAACCGTGTCCAAGGTGGGTGAAGAGCAACTCTTCTACCTGATGAGTCGCGGAATGTCGGAGGACGACGCGGTCAGCATGATCGTCAACGGCTTTTTCGAACCGTTTACCAAGGAACTCCCCATGGAGTACGCCGTGGAGTTGAACCGCCTGATCCAACTGGAAATGGAGGGATCCATCGGATAACCCGGTGGTAGATAAGAAATGACACCAGCAACAATGACAAAACTGGCAATCGATAGAGAAACCCTGAATACCCTGACCGCTCAGATGGCCGACTGGCTGAAAGCCGAGCGAATCAAGGGCATGGAGCAGTACGAAAAGCTGCCCTTCCCGGTCCGGACCGATGAAGCCTGGCGTCGAACCAGCCCCAAGTGGGTCGAACTGGAAGGCAAGAAAGTGGTCGCCCCCAGCACTGAATTTGGCCAGATCGGTGAGGGTAGCTCCCCCGACGGAGTGAGCTTCGGATGCATCCACGATCTGTACGATGAGAAACTGATGAAACTGATGGCCCGCAAGCGGGACAACGGCATCAACAGCTTCACCGCCGTCAACCAGGCTTTGTGGCAGGGCGGAACTGTGCTGAACGTGGGCCAAGACGTAAACGCAAAAGACCTGGCCCTGCACGCCACCCACACCTTCCAGGGAGGCGACAACGCGCTTGCCCTACCGAAGAGCGTGGTGCACGTCGGTAAGTTTTCGAAGGTCTCGGTGATCGAGACTTTCAGGAGTGACGACGCCGAACTTCTGGCCTGCCCCGTCATCGACATCAAGGTAGAAGACGGATCGGACGTGCGTTACGTCTTCGTGCAAGACTGGGGTGAGGCCACCAACTGCGTGCCTATGATCCGTACCGAAGTGGGGAAAGATGCCCACCTGCAGGTCCTGTACGTGGGACTGAACGGCAAGGTCTCGAAACTGTTCGTAGAATCCGATCTGGAGGGTCAGGGCTGCAAATCGGAAGTCAACGGCCTGGTTATGGCCTCCCATAAACAACACTTCGATTTCGACCTCAATCAATACCACCGGGTGGGCTGCAATGTGAGCGATGTCTTGTTTCACGTGGCCCTGGCCGACGAGTCCCGCAGCAACTTCAGCGGAAACGTGCTGTGCGAGCCTGGCTCCCAAAAGATCGACGGCTATCAGCAGAACCGAAACCTCTTGTTGTCCGACCGGGCTCGAGCCGACTCCATGCCCAAACTGGAAATCCAGGCCAACGACGTTGCCTGCACCCACGGCGCTACCTTTACTACCTATAACCAGGATCAATTCTTTTACTGTCGTACCCGCGGTTTAAACGAAGCCGAGGCCAAGAGGCTACTGGTCCGAGGTTTTTTTCAGGAGGTCGTCAACCGGGTGGAACAGCCCGTGGTGGTCGACTATCTGATGGACCTGGTGGCCGAGAAGATGGACCACGTGCTTGGGAAGTAGGAGTAAACGGGGTGCCGGCGTTTAACTAACCACCGGCACCCCAGGGAAAGTGCCGAGATGAATCGATTCAAAGTGGGGGTTGTTTCTGATTTCCCCGAAAATCAGGCGGTTGTCGTGGAAGTCGACGGCTCTGCCGTGGTTGTTTGCAACTTCGAGGGTAAGTTTTATGCCCTGGAAAATCGCTGCTCGCATGATGACGCCGAATTAGGCGGAGGGGAACTTGACGGATGTCAAATCGTCTGCCCCCGCCACGGTGGTAAATTTGATGTGCGCGATGGGACGGTCACCGCACCGCCTGCGGTCTTTCCCATCGATACTTATGAGGTTTCCATCCGAGGGAAATCCGTCTACGTGGAGTTCGACGATTAAAACCATGCCCGCCATAACAGAGGACTTCCCCTTTCTTAAAGGGGTGGTCTACCTGGATAGCGCCGCCACCAGTCAGATGCCGGTGCAGGTCCGGGAGGTTATGGCCGATCACTACCGCCTAGGGGCCAGCAACGTGCACCGCGGTGTGTACGATTGGTCGGTGCGGGCAACCGATCGCTTCGAGGAGACTCGCCAAAAGGTGGCCGAGTTTATCGGCGCCTCCGATCCGGCCGAGTGCATCTTCACCGGCGGAACCACGGAAGCCCTCAACACGGTTGCCCAAACCTGGGGTGAAGCCAACATCTCCGAAGGCGACACCATCGTGGTCACTCTCATGGAGCACCACTCCAACCTCCTGCCCTGGATGCAGTTGGCGGAGCGAAAAAAAGCGCGTTTGCTGTGGTGGGAGGTGACCGATGAGGGAGAGCTGGACCTCGCTCAGCTTCCTGAGATCCTGGCCGCCCAGCCCAAACTGGTGGCCCTCTCCTGGGTTTCCAACGTCCTGGGCACCATCAATCCGGTCCAAACTCTGGTCCCCCAACTGAAAGAACACGGGGCGGTGGTAATACTGGACGGAGCTCAGGGGGTTCCTCACCTGCCCACCGACGTGAAAGCGCTGGGGGCGGATTTCTTGGCCTTTTCGGCTCACAAAATGATGGGACCAACCGGGGTGGGTGTGCTCTGGGGCAAGCGGGAACTGCTGGACGCTATGCCTCCGTGCCGCTTCGGTGGCAGTATGATCCTGAGCGTGCGCCAGGACCGAGTGCGATGGGCCGAACTTCCCCACAAATTTGAAGGCGGTACCCCCAATATCTCCGGGGTGCACGGCCTGGGGGCGGCCGTGGACTACCTTCAAGAAGTGGGTATGGACAGCATCAGAGCCCATGAACTGGAGTTGGTCGGTTATGCTATGGAGAAGTTTTCCAACCTGGACGGACTGATCGTGTACGGGCCCCAAGACCCCCTCAAGCGCTCTGGGGTGCTCAGTTTCGACTTTCACGGGATCCACCCCCATGATCTGGCCACCCTGATCGGCCGGGAAGGGGTCTGCGTTCGGGCCGGCCACCACTGCTGCCAACCCCTCTTGAAAAAACTAGGAAGGCAGGGCACCACCCGAGCCTCCTTCTACCTCTACAACACGAAAAAAGACGTGGACGCCCTGGTCCTGGCGCTGAAAAAAGCCCGTGAAGTCTTTAAGGAGATCCTATGATGGACATCGCTGCCGACGATGATCTCTACAAATCCATTATCCTGGAGCATTACGCCCGCCCCCCGTACAAGGGAGCCCTCACCGATCACACCCACTACGACGAGGGTATCAACCCCTCGTGCGGCGACGAAATCGAACTCTTCATCAAGATCGTGGACGACAAGGTTGAGAAGGTGCATTTCGACGGGGTCGGCTGCTCCATCTGCCTGGCCTCGGCCTCCATGCTCACCAAAATTCTACGAGGAAAAACCGTGGAGGAGGCTCGAAAGTACCGCCAAGCCTTCAAGGACTGGCTCACCGTGCGGGAGCCCGAGCCCAGTCCGCTGGACCTCGATGAACTGGAAGCTTTAGGTGGGGTGCGCTACTACCCCGTGAGAATCAAGTGTGCCTTGCTAGCCTGGGAAACTTTCGAAGGCGCCCTGCGCAAGCAATCAACAAATTAGGAGTTATAACTTATGTCTGAAAATACCGCTCCCCCCGAGCAAGAGCAAGAAGCATCGACCAACGGCGGAATGCCCACCGAAGAGCAGATCCGAGAAGCCTTGAAAGACGTGATCGACCCGGAGATCGGGATCAACATCGTGGACCTCGGACTCATCTACGATGTGGAGCCTAACGCCGAGACCCGCCAGGTGGGTGTCAACATGACGCTGACCTCTCCCGGATGCCCGGTGGGCCCGGAACTCAAAAGTGCGGTATGGTTGACCGTCAAGCGCATGGATGGGGTGGAAGACTGCGAGGTCAATCTGGTCTGGAAACCTCGCTGGGATCCCAGTGTGCACGCTTCCGAAGAAGCGCAAATGTTTCTAGGGATCTGGTAGACCTCGGAAGGCGAATCAGCCCGTCTGGCAAAGTTGGGGAAGGTGATCATCAAGCCCTACCTCGACAAAATGCACCAGATGGCGGCGTCCGATCTTCATCTGGGCACCGGAGCCATACCCCGCATGCGGGTTCATGGTATTTTGGAGCCGATCGGCACCAATCGACTGCAGTTTGACCACGCCGTGCAGATGGCACGCGAAGTTCTGGGTCCGGAAACCCTTAAAACCTTACACCTGAAAAAGAATCTCGACTTCGCCTTCGACGAGGAGCGAAACGGCTATCGGCAGCGTTACCGGGGCAATGCCTACGTGCAGAAGGAGGGCTTGAGCCTGGTCCTTCGGCGGATCCCCATCAACGTGCCTACCCTCGAGCAACTAAACCTGCCCGCCCATCTGGGCGACTTCGTGCGTTTTCACCAGGGCATGGTCTTGATCACCGGCCCGTCCGGCTGCGGCAAGACCTCTACCGCGGCGGCCTTGATCAACATCATCAACCAGTCTCGGACCGACCACATCATCACCCTGGAAGATCCGGTCGAGTACGTTTTCAAAAATGATAAATCTTTGATCAACCAGCGCCAGATCGGGCGGGACGTCGATTCCTACCCCACCGCCTTGAAAGGCGCCCTGCGGCAGGACCCAGACGTGATCCTGGTGGGTGAGTTGCGAGACCTGGAAACCACCCGATTGGCGGTGACCGCGGCCGAGACCGGCCACTTGGTGATCGGCACCCTGCACACCCAGTCGGCGGCCAAGACCATTTATCGCCTGATCGACCAGTTTCCGCCCGACCAGCAAGCCCAGATCCGGACCATGATGTCGGAGACCTTGCGGGCTGTGATCACCCAACAGTTGATCGCTCGGGCCGACGGACGGGGCCGGATCCCGGCGGTGGAAGTTTTGATCAACATCGACTCGGTGGCCAATATGATTCGGGAAGGCAAGACCTTCCAACTGACCAACGCCATCCAGACCGGGCGCAGCCAGGGAATGATCGCGATGGATGTGTACATTCAAGAACTGATCGACTCCGGCCGGATCACGGCGGAGGAAGCCAGAAGCCGGGGACTCTACGGCGGAGCGGAGCAAGGATAAGCCATGGCCTTTTTCAAGAAACTCATGGGGGGTGGGCAGGACGACTTCGGGGAGATCAAGATCACCTCGGTAGAACCCCCCTCCGCCAAGGCCGCAGCCGAAGCCGAAGCCGCGGCCAAGATGGCCCAGCAGCAGGCAGCGGCCCCGCCTCCCGTCGCCCAACAGGCTCCTCCTGCGGTCGCGCCACCTCCCAGTACGGTACGCGCTCCCGAGCTCGAGATCGTCTTCAATGAACCGTTTGATATCGACGATATGCTCCGCCACCTGGTCAAGATCGAAGGTTCTGACTTACATCTGGCCGTGGGCTCCCCACCGGTCTTGCGGGTGCACGGTGAGCTGATCTATTCCAAAGCCGCCCCACTCACCGAAGAAAAGATCCGCTCCTTCTTCCGGGTCATGTCAGACGAAAAGCACGCAGAGTTAGCCAAGACCGGAAACGCCGACTTTGCCCACGAGGTGAAAGGCATCGCTCGCTTCCGGGGCAACTGCTTTCGCCAGCACCACGGCAGCAGCATGGTCTTTCGGGTCATTCCCAGCCGGATCCCCACCGTGGAGGAGTTGGGCCTGCCGCCCATTCTCAATCAGATCGCGGAGATGCGACGTGGGCTCTGCGTGGTCACCGGGCCCACCGGCTCTGGTAAATCAACCACCATGGCGGCCATGATCAACCACCTGAACCGCACCGCCAAGGCCCACATCATCACCGTGGAAGACCCCATCGAGTTTTTCCACCCCAGCCTGCAGTGCTTGATCGATCACCGGGAAGTCGGCGATCACGCGCTCAGCTTTGCCGACGCCTTGCGGGCTTCGCTCCGGGAAGACCCAGACATCATCCTGGTGGGTGAGATGCGAGACCTGGAGACCATCTACCTGGCCATCAAGGCCGCCGAAACCGGCGCCCTGGTCTTCGGTACTTTGCACACCAACTCGGCGGCCAAGACCATCGATCGTATCATCGATGTGTTTCCCGCCAAGCAGCAAAACCAGATCCGCTCCATGCTGGCCGATTCCCTCAAAGCGGTGGTGGCCCAACTGCTCTTGAAGCGCTGTGACAAACCGGGGCGGGTGGCGGTTCAGGAGATCCTTTTGAGCCGGGAGGGCTTCCCCAACTTGATCCGTGAGGGCAAGACCTCGCAACTGAAAAACTATCTCATGACCGGCGCCCAACACGGCATGCAGTCCATGGACACCGGCCTGCTGTCTCTGCTCCGGGAAGGGAAGATCGACATCTACACCGTTCGAGAACTCACCAATGACCCTGACTTCTTCGAACGAATGGGATACAAACTCTGGTAAGGCTTACAAGTCTTCCTGTTCTTGCTCCCAGTCTCGTAGAGCCAGCGCCGTGGTGAGAGTCGAAAGCTGTTTATCCTGGTCGTCTAGCAGTCTAAAAGCGCGAAACACCAGCACGCTCAGCAAGGCGATAGCCGTGTAGACCACCGCGTCGGTACCCCGGGTCACTCCCATGACGGTGGCGAGTTGGGCGGAAAGCTCGGGCTTGAGTACCACCACCAGACCGATACTCCAAATGACAAGCCAGACCAGACCTCGACCCCGGGGGATGGTCGATCGCCAAATCTGCAAGCAAAGCCGAAGCAGGGTGGCCCCAAAAATGAAGGCGAAGCTCCACTGAATGAGGGTAAACTTCACCCCCGCAGGCCCTCCCTGCCGATCCTGCCCAGGGTCTTGAGGGAGGTGGTAAAACTCTGTCCCTTGGACTGGGAATACTCGGTGTAAACCACGGTGATCGGCACCTCCCGAATACGCAGCTCCAACCTGTGCGCTTCCCACAGGCTCTGAGAGCAAAACTCATAGCCTCGTGCGTCGAAGGGGAGTCTTGTCGCGGCCTCTCTGGTGTAGCCCCGGAAACCGGATTGCGTGTCGGAAACCGCGATTCCAAGAAACAGCCAGGTCCAGGCGTTTGCAAAGCGATTTCCCAACCGGCGTATCAGGGGCATCTCTTCCCGGTTGATGGAGCGACAGCCCACCACCAGATCGGCTTCACCTTGCTTCAAGGGCTCCAGGACCCGGGGTATCTCATCGGGCAAGTGCTGGCCATCGGCGTCTAGGGTCACGATGTATCGCGCCCCCCACCGAAGAGCGGCCTGCAAACCGGTGGCCGTGGCCCGGCCGGCTCCCCGCTGAAGAGGATGCTCTAAAACCTGAGCCCCCGCCGCACGAGCCACCGAGGCGGTCTGGTCAGAGCTACAGTCGCTCACCACCAAAACCGTATCCGCATACTCCAGGCAGCCCCGAACCACCTCACCAATGACCGCGGCCTCGTTGTAGGCGGGGATGACCGCGGCTATCACTTCAGCCTCGAACTTCCAGAGCCCAATTGAAGATCTCTTCGTAGCGAGCGGCCGAACGCTTCCAACTGAAGTCCGCCTGCATGGCTCGCAGCACCGCCCTGGTCCACAAGGCCGAATTGGGGTAGTCGTTGAGGGCACGGCCGATGGCTCCCAGCATGGCCCCTTTGTCGTAGGGTCCGAAGAGATAACCTGTCCAGTCCTTGTTGATCCGGTTGCTGATGGTGTCGGCCAGACCGCCGGTAGAGCGGGCGATAGGTAAGGTTCCGTAGCGCATGGACATCAGCTGGGAAAGTCCGCACGGCTCAAAGCTCGAGGGCATCAAAAAGCAGTCGCTCCCGGCATAGATCCGCCGAGAGAGGTCCGCGTTGAATCCTATGAAGGAAGCGACCCGGCTCCCGTGTCCGGCGGTCCAGCCGTGGATCTCACTCTCGTACTGGGAAGAGCCCGAGCCCAGAAACATGATCTGGGCGTGGGTCAAGGAAAGCAATTCGGGCAGGGCATCCAGAATCAAGCGAATCCCTTTCTGGGAATCCAATCGGGAGACCACGCTCAATAGCGGCACATCGGCGCGCTGGGGTAGCCCCACCTCTTCCTGCAAGGCCCGTTTGCACTCTCTCTTGCCGGCCGGCTCCTCGGCACTAAAATTTGCGGCCAGGGCGTTGTCGGTGGCCGGGTTCCAGCTCTCATAATCCAATCCATTGAGGATCCCGACCACTCGATCCCTTTTGCCGCGGAGTACGCCCTCCAGACCGAATCCGTACTCGGAGGTGCGGATCTCCCGGGCGTAAGTGGGAGAAACGGTGGTCACGATATCGGCGGCGTAGATCGCCTGTTCCATGAGGTTCAGGGGGCCGGCTGCATCGTAGACCCCCAAGAGCGGCCACTTGGAGTTACTCACGTAGCCCTGGTGGGCGATGTTGTGGATGGTGAAAACCAGGGCGGCCCGCTCGGGAGCGGCCCAGTGCAGTCGCACCGCAGCCGCCGAATGCCAATCGTGGGCCGAGATCACGTCCGGATACCAGCCCATCCGAATACACGCTTCCAGGGCTGCCCGGGCAAACAACACAAACCTCTCCGGGTCATCCCGATCACCGTAGGCGTTGGGGCGGCTTCCGAAAAAATAGTCGTTCTCGATGAAGTACGCGTCGCGCTGCTGATCACGCCAAACCTGACACTCCTCGTGGCGCCAGTCCATGTGGACGGGGAAGTTGTCCAGCACTTTCTCCAGCTTGTACTTCTCCGGGTTGATGGAGTAGTAACGAGGCAGCATGAGCCTCACTTCCATCCCCCGTTCTCTCAGGGCTTGCGGCAGAGCCCCCGCCACATCGCCTAAACCACCAACTTTTATCCACGGAGTGGCCTCCGCTGCCAAAAACAGAACTTTCATACTGGGGAGTTTTGGGGCCTCTCCCGAGACACCTTTTGAGAAAAGGGAAGGGCGGGACCATGGTGGTAAGAGGGAGTCAAACGATAAGGAGATCGAAACTGCCATGGACCAGGCCCTGAAAGGCAAGAAACTAGGATTTATCGGATCGGGCATCATGGCCGAAGCGATCGTGTCCGGCGTTCTTAAGAAGCAACTTCTCCCCTCCACTTCGATCTGTTGCGCCGATCCTTACCCCGCCCGGTTGGAACAACTCGAAAAACGTTACTCGGTCAAGACCACGGTCGACAACAAGCAGGCGATCGAGGGGGCCGACGTGGTCTTTCTGTCGGTCAAGCCTCAAGTCCTCAGCGAGGTCTCCCATAGCATCCTGGGAGCGTTTGCTCCCGAGCAACTGGTCATTTCGATCCTGGCCGGGGTCGACACTCGCACCCTCACCAAGCACCTGGGTCACCAGTCCGTCGTCCGAACCATGCCCAATACTCCCGCCCGGGTAGGGGAAGGGATGACGGTATGGACCGCTACGCCAGATGTGAGCAAAGAGCAGCGCACCATGGCGCAGACTCTTCTGGGCGCCTTGGGAGAAGAGGTCTTTGTCTCTCGAGAAGGTGAATTGGACATGGCCACCGCGCTCTCCGGAACCGGACCGGCCTATGTCTTTCTTTTCATGGAAAGTCTCATCGACGCGGGTGTGCATCTAGGGTTTTCCCGGCGGGTGGCGGAAAAGCTGGTACTCCAGACCGTTAAGGGCTCGGTAGACTTCGCCCTTCAATCCGACGCCCACCTGGCCGAACTGCGCAATCAGGTCACCTCCCCCGGCGGAACCACCGCCGATGCCCTCTACCAGATGGAAAAAGGGGGACTGCGCACGGTACTTTCCAAAGCCGTCTTTTCAGCCTTTCAGAAATCCCGTGCGCTTAGCAACGTAGACGGCGATTGAAAACGGCGGCGGTAAAAGAAACCGGCTCTTTTCTCGATGAGATCGCCCTGGGCCGCTACGTGGAGGGCACCAGCTCGCTCCATCTGGCGAGCACCGGTTGGAAGGCCACCCTCTTTGCCCTGGTGGGCGGACTCGCTTTCTTGTATCAAAGCGCATCAGCCTTTGCCCTGGTAGGCCTGGTGGTGGGCATCCTGGCCTGGCGCGCCGGGCTGCCCCAGCTCCTCTTCTGGAGATCCTTGAGGCCGGTGAATCTGCTGGTGGTGTTCACGCTGCTGGCTGCCGCCTTCTGGACCGCCCCTGATTCCAGCGCCCTCCATCCGGTCTTTTCCTGGCCCGGTCTACACAAAGGAGGCCTCTACGCTGCGCGGCTCGTGCTCATCACCCTCCTCACCACACTCTTCTTTCTCACCACCCGGCCCCAGCAGGCCATCCGTTTTGGCATAGCGCTCCTCAGCCCCCTGCGCTGGGTGGGGATCAGCCGGCAGGAGCTATCCTTGCTGGTGCACCTGGCTTACCGGTTTGTGCCCCTCCTTCGCCGAGAAATCAAGGAGATGACGGCAGGCAGAATGGCCCGCAACCTGCCTCTACCCCGCAGCCCTTTGAGCCGAGCAAGGCTCTATCTAGACGCCATCGTCTTTATCTTCGTGGGAGCCCTCCATCGGGCCGAGATCATGGGCCTAGCCCTGGAGCAGCGACGGGTGGTGGAGCAGTGGGAGTCGAACTCGGCAGAGGGGGAAAACGGGCGGGGCCCCGGGGTGTGGAGCGTATTTTTGTTCCTGGTTTCAGCGCTCACGCTGTGGAAAGACCCCCTTCTTCTATGAAGTATCTCTTTAAAGTCTGTTACGACGGCTCCAGGTATTTCGGCTTTCAACGCCAGCCCAAGCACAAAACGGTACAGGGAGAGCTGGAGAAGGCACTCGGCCGGATCTTTAAAGGCGATATCCATTTATCGTACGCCGGTCGAACCGACGCGGGGGTCCACGGGCTGGGCCAAGTGGCAGCCTTCGAGCACCCTGAAGAGCTACCCGCCAGGGCCATCGTGGAGGGGGCCAACAGTCAGTTAGAGCCTTCGGTTGTGGTGACCGAAGCGGCCACCATGGCCGGAGAAACTGACTTTCACCCTCGCTACTCGGCCCTCTCGCGCACCTACGAGTACCGTCTTCTGAGCGGGGCCGGGCCCCGGGAAAGGGTGTTATGGGCGGACCGGGCCTGGTGCCTGGGTGGGGAGCTGGATCTGGAACTGATGAAAGAGGGCGCCTCTCTACTGCTGGGTGAACACGATTTTCGTACTTTCACGGCACGCTGCGATCGGCCTCACTACCGAAGAGAGGTGTTGGTGGTGGAGATCAACGAGCAGCCCTGGCCGTCCGGGCAGAGCGTGACCGTGACCATCACCGCCAACGCCTTTCTCAGGCGGATGGTGCGCCTGCTGGTGGGCGCTCTGGTGGAGATCGGGCTGGGCGAATCGAGTTGTGGGAAGCTCCTCCAGCGGCTTCAGGCTCGAGATCCCGATCGGGCCCCCCACCCCGCCCCTCCTTCCGGTCTCTACTTTCACTCAGCCTGCTACCGTCCCGACCCGTTTTGCTCTGACCTTACCGGCGACTTTTATCGGGCCCGGGCACAATCCGGAGTGAGGATCAAAGGAAGGTAAGCGGTGTCTCCGGAAAGCTAGGCAAACAAAAAAGTCCCTGGGAGATGGAGAAACTCTGTGAAAAGACCCTCTGAAGAAGAATTGATTGCCAAAGCCAAAGCACTGGGCGAGGCCACCACCCGATGCTCGGAGCAAGAACGGGCCCACATCAAACGCCTCTACGAAGACGTGCAGAAGTTTGGTGACGAGCAAAAAGCCAAGGGGATCTACATCGATCGGTCGGCCTTCTTCGCAGCGGGCATCATCCTGCACCCGGAGATCGAAAATGAAGGGGTGCGTAAAGCCGCCACCGAGTACGTGGAAATGGATCACCTCTTCATCAAGAGTCAGGAAGACGCCGAAGAAGCACCCAGCGCAGCACCCGCCGGATCTTGATTCCCCTTTCAGAGAGGAAGGGCGCGCTTCCCCCACTTGACACCGTGTGTTAGGGTGAATGCGCGATCAGCCGATTTTAGCGGCTCTCCCTAAGGACTCTCTTTCATGTTATTCTCCGATTTCGACCTGCTTCCCCAGAGCCTCCAGGCTCTGAAGCGAGATAAAATACTCACTCCGACCCCCATCCAGGAATTGGCTATCCCACTTCTCCTGCAAGAAGAAGACGTCATCGGCCAGGCTCAAACCGGTTCCGGTAAAACCCTGGCCTTTTCACTTCCGCTGCTCGAATTTGTGGATCCCGGGCGAAACTGCGTGCAGGCCCTGGTGCTCACTCCGACTCGGGAGCTAGCCAATCAGATCTGTGACGTCATCTCCGGGCTGAGCAAGGTTGATCGAATCAAAGTCCTGCCGGTCTACGGCGGGCGTTCCATCACCCCCCAGATAGAGCAACTGCGGAAAGGCGCTCAGGTTGTGGTGGCCACACCCGGTCGATTAGTGGACCTCATCCAGCGCCGGGCCATCGATTTGAAAAACGTGGTTTACGCGGTGGTCGATGAAGCCGATGAAATGCTTGATCAGGGCTTTGCACGAGATGTGGAAAAGATCCTGGACCGACTGAACAACGACCACGTGACGGCCATGTTTTCGGCCACCATGCCCGATTGGGTGGACCAGGCGAGTCGTAAGTATTTGCACAAGCCCAAGATCGTCAAGGTCATCCCCAAGAAGCACGAAGAGCCCGATATTGAGCACGTGGCCTTGCGATTTTCCAGTGAGCGTCGCATGGATGTCTTGCGCACCCTGTTGAAAGACACCGAAACCGGCACTTCGATCGTCTTCGGGCGAACCAAACGAGGGGTACGAAAACTGGCCAAACAGTTGACCGATCTGGGCTACTCGGCCGCTGCGCTGCAGGGAAACATGAGCCAGAACGCACGGGACAAGGTCATGAGTAGCTTTCGCAAGCAAGAGATCTCGGTGCTGGTGGCCACCAACGTGGCTGCTCGAGGCCTGGACGTGGATCACGTGGATCTGGTGGTCAACTTCGAGCTTCCCGAAAATTCTGAACTCCTCACCCACCGCATCGGCCGAACCGGCCGGATGGGCCGCTCAGGAAACGCTTACACTCTGGTGGCTGACACTGATCAGGCTAAATGGAAGCAACTCAGTCGAACGCTCGAAAAGCCGATCCCCCTCAAAAACTGGAACTCCCCACCAGCGCGCCGACGCTCGCGATAGACCCAAAACCACCAGAGAGATCTCTGGGCTTGAAAAAAATACAAATTTTTTGAAAGTTTGGCAGGATGTTTTTCAAGTTCATTAGAATTTTATTCTAACAATTCTTCAAGGAGTGTCTCTCAGACCATGACAGGAAGCTACGAAAGCCTTGTTTTAAAAGGCACCAGGCACGGTTTACTCGCCTCCATTCGCGAGGACGCCGAGTGGTCGTTGCTTCTCTGCGAATTGCGTAGCCTTTCTTCCGGAGGGGAAGGTTTCCTGACCGATGCAAGTCTGACCTTCGATTTTGGATGGCGTGAACTCACCGAGAATCAGTTCGATCAGGTGATCTCCGCCCTCCACGATCAGGGTCTTACTTGCAACGGTATCCTATCGACTTCCCTGAATACCCGGACCATTGCCGAAGAGCGCGGCTACCGGGCCATCATCGGCCGTCTGGGATTGGCCAAGCATCAGGGTCGCCGAATGCGCCGGGAAAAAGACGGGGTCGCCGAACTCAAGGTGGCCGATGTTCCGGAAACCGTGATCGCTTCGAGCAAAGTTGAGAGCCCCGAACCAATCCCCACCCCGCAGCTCACTCCCCCGGTCCTGGAAGACTCCTTTGAGGTCCCCAGCGATCACTCCATCGAGGAAGTCCAGGAAGAATCGTCCCAGGAAGCCCCCCGAATCGAAGACGAAGAGCCCACCCTTTACCTGCGCAAGACCTTGCGCTCAGGGCAGAAGGTGGTCTTTGCCGGCAACGTGGTCTTGCTGGGCGATCTTAACCCCGGGGCGCAGATCGAAGCCGACGGCGACGTCATCGTCATGGGCCAACTGCGGGGTGCGGTCCACGCCGGGGCCGAAGGCGATCGCACCTCGACCGTCATCGCTTCCTCGCTCCAGGCCACCCAGTTGCGCATCGCCGACCGCTTTCTCAGCGTCGATAAAAAGAGTTCATTTTTCAAAAAATCCACACAAACAGGTACACTTCGCGCCCGACTCAACGGTGACTCCGTTGTGGTGGAAGCGCTGCGGTAACGTTCATGAGAAAGGGCAGTAATGTGGGCAAAGTTATAGTCGTCACATCTGGTAAAGGAGGCGTTGGGAAGACCACCGCCACCGCGAACATAGGGGCCGGATTGGCCTCTCAAGGGCACTCGGTGGTACTCATCGATACCGACATCGGACTCCGAAACCTGGACCTGGTCCTGGGCTTGGAAAACAGGATCGTCTTTGATCTGGTGGACGTGGTGGAAGGTAAGTGCCGCAGTTTTCGTCAGGCCCTGATCAAAGACAAACGGTTCGACAACCTCTCCATTCTAGCTTCGGCTCAAAGCCGGGAAAAAGACGCGGTCAAGCCGGAGCAGATGAAAAAACTCTGCACCGAACTGAAAGACGCCTTCGATTTTATTCTCCTGGACTGCCCCGCCGGTATCGAGATGGGCTTTAAAAACGCCATCGCCGGTGCCGATGAGGCTATCGTGGTCACCAATCCCGAGGTCTCCGCCGTGCGGGACGCCGACCGCATCGTGGGCCTGCTGGAAGCCGCCGAAATCAACTCCATCCGCTTGATCCTCAACCGGGTCAAGCCGGGGCTTATCAAACGCGGGCAGATGCTCTCGGTGTCCGATGTCCAGGACATCCTGAACATTGAACTGCTGGGCCAGGTGCCCGAAGATGAGCGCATCGTTCACTCATCCAACAAGGGGGAACCCGCCATCCTCGATGCCCGTTCCAAGGCAGGTATGGCCTACCGAAATATCGTGGCTCGGATCGTAGACCCGGCCACCCCGATGGTCGATCCCCAGACGTCCATCTGGAGCAAACTGCGCCGGGTTCTCACGACCGATCTTGGTGCCCAAGTGGGATAAGGAGGTAAGCAATGAATTCACTACTTTTAAAGGTGCCCATCTTCCATCGACTGTTTGGGCCTAAGGAAGACTCCCGAAACGCTGCTCGCGAACGGCTGAAGACCGCGCTGGTGGGCGACCGCCAGACAGTGGCCCCCCAACTGATGAACTGCTTGCAGAAAGAGATCGAGGAGTGTACCTCCCGCTACCTCCGAGCCGATAAGGAACACAGCGTCTACAAGATCGTGGACAAAGACGGCAAGATGACTCTGAAGGTGGAGATCCCCATCCTGCACATCAATCGACAACGGGATCTGCCCCAAGAAGCCCTCAAGGAAGAAAAGTCCGAAGAGTCCGTCGAGTTGAGACTCCACGGGACCAAACTCCGAAAGCGCCGGGTCAAGAAAAAGAGCAATCCGGAAAGCGAAGAGTAAGGAACGACCCGGTGCTGCGCCGGGTCTTTCTTTATGAGGGGCGGCGAGCCTCCAGGAAGGAAAGGCTGAGGCGCTACATCGAACTGAAGACTCGTGAGCCTGGAGATCTGGCTGGTCAATGATGATCCCACGCAGCTTCTGGTCCAGAAGCGGCTGCTGGGTCGTTTTGCCGACAAGGTTTGGGAGTTCTCCTCCCCCCGCAGACTGCTCCACCATGCCCGCAAGCACGGTTCCTGCCCCAATCTGGTCTCCGACTTTCACATGCCGGGCATGACCGGGTTGGAGCTCGCTCGTCTCTGGTGCGAACTGCACGTCGACGCTCGGGTGCTTCTGGTCTCCGCCAGCAACCTCTCAGTGGACGAAGAGCGGGAAGCCTTGTTTCTGCCCAACACCCACGTCAAGCTTCTCTCATCCTTTCGCCTCTCCGAACTCATGAGAGCTGCCCGGGAATGGTTCGTGGGAGATTTTGAGGAGTGGGATGAGCCGGAACCCACCACGGCCTCTAGCTTGCGGTACTTCGATGCCTCGGTGCACTCCAAGTTGGTGACTCTGGGGGGGAATCTCTTCTTGCGTAAGGCCCTGGAGCGCTTCGCGGATCGATGGCCTTCCCGCCTGCAGAACTTTCGTGAGGCCCTCCGGGGGAGCGACTTCAGTGGTATTTACCGGGAAGCCCACTCCTTGAAGGGCTCCTGCGGGATCGTGGGGGCCGACCCGCTCTTGAAGCTTGCCGATCAACTGGAAGCTGCCGCCCGTAGGGAAGAGCCCCCGGAAATTTTAGACGAGCTCGTGAACCTGATCGAAGAAACCTGGAAAAGCTCAGAGGACGAGTTGGACCAGGTCCTAAAGGGCCTGTAATGGAGTCCGGCTTACTCATCCTGCATCCTCGAGCACAGCGGCATAGACGGTGCAGCGAGCTCCTCGAGCACCTGAAATCCAGATTCGAACTCCGGATTGAGGAAAGCCGCTTCCCCGGCCAGACCCGGGAGCACACCCGCAGCCTGCCGGACGGCTTTGCCGGGGTGGTCTTCACCGCCGGTGGAGACGGCACGTTGCACGAGGCGATCAACGGGTGGGGCGACAAAGGTTTTCCGAAGGGTCCTCGCTTCTGTCCCTTGCCTCTGGGCAGTGGCAACGATTTTCTTTTCAGCATCGACCGGCGCCTGGCTCAGCTCGACACCTTTCTTTCCTCCCCCATCGGCCAACAGAGCACAGCTGACCTGGGCCGGGTCACTTTTCAGCGAAACGGCAGCGAGGAGTCTCGCTACTTCTGCGTGGGTGCCGCCACCGGCTTCTCTGCCGCAGTCACCGAACGGCGGGCCGCCCTGGCTCGGCGGGTACCCGGCCGTCTGTCGTATTTGTTGGCCCTGTTTCTCTCCCTGGCTTTCTGGAAGAACCGCGCGGTGCGGGTGAAGAGTGGCGAGTCGCCGCAACTGTCCGACATTTTCTTCAACTTCAACGCGGCCAACGTGCGCCACTACGGCGGCGGCATGGTGAGCGCTCCGGGTGCCTGCCCCTTCGACGGAACGCTCAACGCGGTCTGCATGAACCTCACCCTGGCTCAGGCCCTGCTGGCCCTCCCGGAAAACTTCCGGGGCCGTTTTGAGCGGGTAAAAAATGTGCACCTTCAGGAGTTGCGAGAACCCTTCACGGTGGACTGCTCCCCCGCCTGTCCGGTGCAGGCCGACGGGGAGCTGCTGGGGCAGACCCCCATGCGCGTGGAGTGCCTGCCGGGTGCGCTACCCCTGGCTCTTCCCTCGATACCCCCGCGGGAGAACCCGTCCGGATCTTGAAACTTGACCGGTGCCTATCTACGAATACCGTTGCTTGAAGTGTGAGGAAAGACTCGAGATCTTCGTTCGAGGCAAGATCGAGCCCGCGGTGTGCGGCAAGTACTGCCCGCACCGGGGAGACAACCCCCTGGGCAAGGGAGAACTACAGCGCCTGATCAGCATGCCCGGCCGCCACAGCACGCCGGCCTCAGACTCCGACATCGCCGCCGGCGGGCTGACCAAGCTAAAAAAGACCAGCGACGGCACCTACGAGCGGGTAGCCGGGCCTGAGATTGATGGTATTTAACTCTAAAGGACTGTCCATTCGCTTAACAGAACAACTGCCTCACTTTTATTGGGAGGATTTCATACTTCATATGACAAGTTCGATTGTCAGTAGACTTTTTCATCGGGGGGGGGTAGTTGCATGCCTGCTGCTGCTCTCCCTCGCTTTCATCGGCTGTGGAGATAGCGACAACTTCGTCTTCACCAACAGCCCTGCAACACCCACCGGCCCCACAGCCACCGGCCTGGTCTTTCAAACTACACCGTTGCGCACTGCGGGACAGACCTTCAACGCCATCAATGTGGCCGTGGTGGACCAGGACGGTGCGGTGGTGGCCGGTGCCACCAACGAGATCACCATTGCCCTTGCCAATCCGAATGGGGCGACACTCAGCGGCACTCTGACCAGGAATGCCGTCAACGGCGTGGCTACCTTCGACAACCTGTCGGTGGATCTGGCCGGTAACTACACCTTTATCGCCACCTCCCCAGGGCTTGATTCGGCCCAGAGCGTGGCCTTCGTGGTCACCCCCGACGTGGCAACCCAGGTTGCTTTTGTGCAGCAGCCTACCGATATCAAGGTAGGGGCAAGCTTTGACCCTCAGGTCACGCTCGAGGTTCTAGACGCCTTCGGCAATCGAGTGACCGAGGTATCTCAAGTCACTCTGACCATCGCCAGCGACCCCAGTGGCACCGCGACCCTCATCGGCACCACCACGGTCGACACCATCAACGGATTGGCCACCTTTCCGAGCGACCTTGCGGCCACTGCTGGCGTAGGCACCGGATTCACTCTGCAGGCCGAATCCGACGGGGCCACAGCCATTTCAGAGGCCTTCGATGTTGGAACTATCAGCGTTGCGCTAGTTCACGCTGACAGCGATAATTATGCCGCCGACGTGCAGGCCAAGCTGACGGCAACCGGTGTGTTCTCGGTGGTCGATGATATCGATGCCGAGACTTCAACACCCACCCTGGCTGATCTGCAAGATTATGACGCGGTTCTGGTGTGGAGTAATTCCCCTTTCAGTAACCCTACCGCCTTAGGGGACGTGCTAGCTGACTATTTCGATGGCGGCGGGCGGGTTGTCACGGCCCAGGCCTCTAGCGTCACCAATTACGCGATAGGCGGCCGATTTCTTGACGACTACCTTATGATACTGGTGGGAGCAACAACCGCATTCCCATCCGACTCTCTCGGCACAATCAACGAGCCAGGAAGCCCCCTACTCGTTGACGTGACGACATTCGCAGCCACCAATTCCCTCTCAAGTACCGGAGGTGCCATCAACGGGGGGATCGTGGTGGCCGAATGGGGCAATGGTCGACCCCTGGTCGTACGGGGAAACTTCAACGGGAGAAACCGCGTGGATCTGAACTTCTTTCCACCGTCGAGTAATGTTTTTGCCAATTACTGGACCGGAGACGGTGCCGAGTTGATGCGCAACGCGTTGTTGTTTCAGTAATTGAGCCAAAGCTAAGATGAAGCAAGGGCCCGGTCGTCATGGACTGGGCCCT